>JADGEH010000002.1 GCA_016744475.1 Thiotrichales bacterium
GTAAGCTATTGATTTTACGTTGTCGAAAATCCCAAAAATGAGGTTCTTTTACAGCCTCGCCGCATGGGAATGCCGTCTTGACCGCGTTGCGGTCAGTACCGATAGAGGGATAATATTTCAGTGGTACTGGAGCATCGTCGTTAAGAACTGATAGGTGGGCGTATCATTGATTTATTGTCCCTATAAACCTCATCGTTTAAAAGCTTAATGTCTGTGATGCCACGCCTGTACCTAATGCTTGGCTTTGTAAACTAATGCTTTGGCTGACAAAACGACCGAGTTTGGCTAAGTGCTCGGCATCAGCATCTGCGACATCGACAAATTGGCTGAGCTTGGCATCGCTTTGAAACATCTGTAAATGCGCACTGACACTGGCATTGTGCGTGTCCACTCCTACCAGCACCGTGACTAATGATTCCAAATATTCTTGTTTCATCGCTTTGCGCACTTGTTCTGCAATGGCTTTGGGACGCACCTTGGAGCAGTTGTCCATTCCATCAGTGATGATGTAAACCGCTGCATTCACATCAAAATCTTGACTAAACAAGGTTTTAGCATAGGCATTAGTGGCTCCCACCGCATCAAATACCGCGTCATACAGCGCGGTGGCTCCACTGCATTGCAAAGGTTTGTAGGCACTGACATCAATTTGGTTTAAGGGCACGAAACCATGCACTTCTTGGCGTGTGCCATTAAAGTGCAGCAACCTGACCATGAGGTTGTCGATGCGCGGACTTTTTTGGCAGGCTGCTATCACGGATGTCACACAGTCTTGCAGTGCAAGGCGAAACTCAAAAACACTCGCCGTCACGTCCACCACAATGGTGACTAAGGTGTATTCGCTGGCACCAAGAGTATCCGGGCGGATGGCGGAAAACTGAAAATGTCCTGCACCGGGGAGTGTGACGGTTTGCATGTTGTCAAAACGAGGCATGTTGTTTCTCCTTTATGTGGAGTGGTCGTGTTAGGCCTACGGCTATTCACTTAAGCTCAGAAGCATTGCCAGCCGTTGATGTTATCCCCCTCCTTGAAGGAGGTGGCTAGGGGGTGATCAAAAACAGCCTTCTTTAGCCTGTTTTTAAGGAATGAATACCTTTAATCACCACCCCTCAATCCCCTCCTTGGAGGAGGGGAGGCTGACACGTTGAATTCAAAGCCTTTTTTATTAAGTAAATGGCAGTGCCGTGTTAGGCCACTCGGTCATACTAAAAACTCAGTCGATTTCGCGGTTTGCATTCCGCGTGCGGTCATGTCCGTGAGAAAGCGTTCGCCCAATGCTTCAAATCCTGGTACCGATGAAGTGGTGTCTTCAATTAACACCATTTTGTTAATGCTCTCATCACCAAAATAATCAGCAATGTCACGAATCGTGTTAGCCACACAATGTGATAACGCTTGTCCTGATAAGGCAATGAGATCAGCTTCTTCCAACACTTGAATCAATTGTGTGTTGAGTTGGGTGCTAGGGTCTTTGGGATCAGGCACATCAGCTTGTACGGCACTGTAATGCTCTGTCCAAATATTCGATCCTTTCGTCACGTAATCGACCATTGCAAACTCTTGTTCCCAAGCTAATACGGCTTCGGCAATCGGCTGCACCACATCATTGCCAGCGCTGCCAATTAAACAGTGCGGCGGCCAGATGCAGAGTTCATAACGCTCTCCGACTTTTAAGGCTTTGACATATTCTGTAGCACGCGCCTGAAAACCAGGATGTGTGGTTTTCCATCGTCCATGGTTGACATCATCTTCTGAAATCAGTGTGAAAGGGGCAGGGTGCTGACCTTTTCCATCCACCCAGAACAGTGGGTGAGCAATGTCCAGTAAGTGATGTGAATCGAGAGTGATATGAATATCGCTAATGTGACTTTGATGGCGTGTGAGCATGTCTCGTAAACGCTCTGCATCTTTATCCGCACCGGGTACAAATAGATGTCCATCAGGATGCGCAAAGTCATTTTGTGGATCAATAATAAGAAATTGTAAATTCATGATAAACCTCGCTTTTTGCATGAAATATTTGGATTTAAAGTGTACTACTGGGTCGTCAAAAGCGACCCCCAGGATACAAATGGGCCTTTTCCTTCACTCAATGCCTTTTTACTTAGTTTCATTTGACTACTAAGTTAGTAGCATATTAAAACTAAGTCAAGCGGAATTTTAGGCGGCACCAAATTTGCGTTATCCCTCGCAACATATTGCAACATAGCTGTCGCACAAAACGCGGCAAAAGTGTCGCATCAAATCAATCATTGATGAAAGAGGGTTCGATCATGCGAACATTAAGTCTACTAAGTGCGTTGTTATTCGTTTTGTGTAGTCAAACAGCATGGGCTGCAAGTAGTGATATGGGGCGGGTGAGTAAAGCGGCTGATACTCAAACTACGACTGAAGATATGGGGCGGGTGAGTTTGGGAGGGAAGGCTTCTATCGCTGATAAATAGATATTAAATATCGTCACAAAACGTCAAATATATGACATTAATATGATTTATTTTGTTAAATATTGATGTTAAGCAAAGGCTTCTCTTCGACAGGTTCAGGACATCGCTTTTTTACATTTGGCAACAGATGTCAGTGTAAAAAACGTTATTTTTAAACACTTTAGTTTATAGGTGTGCGACCAATGAAATGCTTTCGTTCACTTTATGTGTACGTCAGGTGCGTTAAATAAATTGATACAATTTGTCTTAATAGCTAGGCTCTGTCAATTCTAAGAATTAGGCGGTCAAATTTCACCACGGAGGCGCGGAGGTGACACGGAGGGCACAGAGGTGAGTTAAATTAAAAGTCTTTCTCCGTGCGCTCTGTGCCTTCTCCGTGTCTCCGTGGTAAAAAATGCAACCCTAAAAAGTAGGCTTGATGAAGCACTAGGTGCTTAGCTGTATTTTATTGTTGCATATTACAGTCGAGCTTTTGTTCATCTTGCTCGAAGGTTCCCCCCTCGAAGCAAGGTGATTCCTAGGCTCTGTTGACATTTGGGGGTGAAATGGATTTTTGAGGATTTTTTGCGTCTAGCAAGGCGGTTTTTGCGCCGCAATGCCTCCCATTGGCAGCCAAAAACTAACGCAGCTAGGCGTAAAAAAGACCAAAAAGCCACCATCATCCAAATGTCAACAGAGCCTAATGTTTTACCATGAATAAGTTTGACCACCTGTTAAGTCGAAGTTTGCATCCACTGCGTCACAGCATCGCGTAATTCTGTTAAACGACCATGAAAGAAATGATCGGCTTCAGGGAATTCAATCATGTCAGGGCGCGGGTTTTGTTCCGCCACCCAAGTTTTAACGCTGTGAGCTTCGACCACTTGATCAGCATTGCCTTGTAGCACCAAAGTTGGGATAGCGCCCAAACTGAGTGTTGCAAAATCAAAGCGTTGCACGGGAGGGGCGACTAAAATCAAACGACTGGGTGATAAGCGTTTATGCGCCCTTAAAGCG
The DNA here is from genome assembly GCA_016744475.1 of Thiotrichales bacterium. GTDB lineage: Bacteria > Pseudomonadota > Gammaproteobacteria > Beggiatoales > Beggiatoaceae > BB31. Next base: position 3,441 of record JADGEH010000002.1, read on the forward strand.
ACATAGCTACCAAAAGAAAACCCCGCCAACCACAGTGTGGGCGGTGAAAAATAATCCTCTGCCCATTCTGCTAATCGTAATACATCGTCAGTTTCTCCGATGCCTTGATCAAAACTCCCACTGCTGTGCCCCACTCCTCGAAAATTAAATCGCACTGTAATTGCGCCTAACTGGCGTAAAGCACTGGCTAACATATAAGTGACTTTATTGTTCATCGTGCCGCCTTGCAAAGGATGCGGATGGCATATCAGTGCGACAGCTTGCGGTGTGAGCGTCGATTTTGGGCATTCAATGAGGACTTCCATATCTCCCACCGCCCCCGGCAGTAAACGTTTTTGTTCTACGCAAGAAGGTGTTGTCATTATTTATCGTCTCCTAAAACGAATCAGTTCACTTTACGCACACGGTGTGAAGCATATAAAAACATCAAGTTTTTCCTGCTTGACTTGATTTTTCTGCACAAAATCAATTTTTTATGTATGCGTAACGTCAGTCAATACAGCCGCAAAAGTCTATATGAAGATAGCATTACCGACCGATTATTTTCTTTTGATGGGTATTGACACAAAAATATTCATGGGCTTTTAAACCCGCATATCTATTGACTTCTGCGCTCTTTTTCACGCTCAGTATTAAGGTGTCAAACCGCCTCAAATTGCGCCAAATACAGGCGTATTCGTACTTGACAAAACTCTAATATTAATAACAGCAATACACAGGATTGACATGTTTATCTTGCAAATGTTGCAGTGCAGCGTGAGAATGCAGCCCTGCCTTAGACATGTTGTTTGTGAGCAAGTCTGACAAGATATTTCAGTGAGTATTGCAGTTTTAAACTTGGGTTTGATGCGTTGTGATAGCAACGTGTAAATGAAGGCCCTCACTGATAATAAATCACAAGTCTGATGGCATCAGGACTGCTGCGTAGTGTTTCAGTGGTCTGGTTAGGCGGCAATAGCCAGGTCTTTCTGCATAATCTGATGAAAGACTTAAAGCATTGCCGAAATCGCCCGCACTGCAATGATGTCAATGGACTGGTATCCCAACGATGCATTGAAAGGCGGACGTGAAGGGCTGGTGGATAGATGAGTTGTATGAACCCCAGCGCTTGTAATATTTCGTAAGTAAGTCGGTGTCTCTTCTACCCATTGGGGCTGTCCGACTTGGCCGCGCCACTGCTAGAGCAAATTACCACAAGTAATAAGTTCGCAGAGTGTATGACCCTAGTAGCTTACGAGCCATCGCATCATTCTCAGCACTCACCCTGCTTGATTCATCAAGGATGGGCACGAGAAAGACATTAAATACTGACGTAACACGTTGACATTAAAAAATACATAGCGTTACTTCAGTGAATATAGATTCCGACTAGGAGAACACCCATGACTATTGCAGAGAACATTACCATGACCCGCGAAGCTCAAGTTGAAGCCATTAAACGTGATTGGGCTGATAACCCACGCTGGAACAGTGTCACCCGTGGTTACAGTGCCGAAGACGTTGTTCGTCTGCGCGGTTCTGTACAACCTGAAAGCACTCTGGCACGTTTAGGCGCAGAAAAACTCTGGAAACTCGTACACGAAGAAGATTACATCAACTGCTTAGGCGCATTGACCGGCGGTCAAGCCATGCAGCAAGTGAAAGCGGGCATTAAAGCGATTTATTTATCCGGCTGGCAAGTGGCGGCTGATAACAATACTTACATGAGCATGTACCCAGACCAATCACTGTACCCAGTGAATTCAGTACCTGCGGTGGTTGAACGTATTAACAGCACCTTCCAACGCGCTGACCAAATTCAATGGGCGAAAAATATTAATGCCGGTGACGAAGGTTATACCGATTACTTTGCGCCTATCGTAGCTGATGCAGAAGCAGGTTTTGGTGGCGTATTAAACTCTTTTGAATTAATGAAAGCCATGATCGAAGCGGGCGCTGCGGGCGTTCACTTTGAAGACCAATTAGCCGCTGTGAAAAAATGTGGTCACATGGGCGGTAAAGTTTTAGTCCCTACTCAAGAAGCGATACAAAAATTAGTCTCTGCACGTTTAGCCGCTGATGTCATGGGCGTACCAACTTTGATTTTGGCACGTACTGATGCAGAAGCCGCAGACTTGTTGACCTCTGATGTTGACGAAAATGACAAACCTTTCTGCACCGGCGAGCGTACTGCTGAAGGTTTCTACCGAGTGAAAAATGGTATCGAACAATCCATTTCTCGTGGCTTGGCTTATGCGCCTTATGCGGATTTAGTGTGGTGTGAAACAGGTAAACCTGATTTGGAATTTGCACGCCAGTTTGCAGAAGCCGTGCTGAAAGAAAATCCTGATAAATTATTAGCGTACAACTGTTCACCTTCTTTCAACTGGAAGAAAAACTTAGATGACGCGACCATTGCTAAATTCCAACGTGAATTAGGTGCGATGGGTTATAAATATCAGTTCATCACTTTGGCAGGTATTCATAACATGTGGTATCACATGTTTGATTTGGCTCAAGATTATGCAGATCGTGGTATGTCTGCTTATGTTGAAAAAGTTCAAGAGCCAGAATTTGCAGCGCGTGATCGTGGTTACACCTTTGTATCTCATCAACAAGAAGTCGGCACGGGTTACTTTGATGATGTCACCACCACCATTCAAGGCGGCGTATCTTCTGTGACTGCATTAACCGGTTCTACTGAAGAAGAACAATTCGGTTAAGTCGTACAAACCTTTCGGGTGAGAAGCATTCCCTAATGTCATCACCCGATATTAGAGCCTTTATCGGAGAGACCTTTTTTTGAGAGTTTTTCCGAAATAATAGAATTTGTCGATTGAGCTTTTATAGCTCATTTGACGCACCGATGAAGTCACCTCTAGTCATTGCCGAGACCTCGTGTCTCGGCTTTTTTTTGCCTAAAAATGAGTAGGCTCTGTTGAGAGAGGTCGGCATCGTAGCGAAAAAGTGTGGTTTTGAAGCAGTTTTTTCGGTTTTTTGAGGCAAATAGCCAGCTATTTGTTGATAAAAATCGGGAAAATAGACCAAAACCCATGCTTTTGCAGCCGATGAATATCCCTTGCAACAAATCTAGTGATTATGCTGTTTTGGCACGAGTATTTTTTATGTTTAATTCACCCTGGGATGGAATAGGCACGATGGACATTATGTTAAGAATCTATATCACGCCATATTCCACCAATACGGTGTTTCATTGCACCACAATGGTTGAATAAGGTGTGTTATAGCCCAATTCTTTTCCCTTAGAGCCTATACGAAGATGGGGAATCGAAGCGAAAATTCGCCATTTTGAGGCAGGTTTTTCGTTTTTTTAAGGCGAATAGCGGGCTATTTGTTGATAAAAAGCGGAAAACCTGACCAAAAGGGCGGGTTTGCAGCCGATTATCCCGTTTTCGTATAGGCTCTTAATCCCTGTCTTACCTATTCCCCCCTACAAAACCTTCTCATTGGGTTCTGACTATTTTATAAATCGGTTATTTTTGTAATAAATTGAAATATTTTAAGTAAATAACTTGCTATTTTTAATCAGTGTCACTTATAGTTAAATTAGACTAATTTATCCAAATCTGGGTGACTCAAATGTCATAATTTGCTGCTGAGGAGAAACGAGTATGCACCTGCAATCCAAACTACTATTAGCCATCAGCATCGTCCTAGTCAGTATATTTCTTGCTATTGGTGTCATTAACTACCAAGCTGCTCAGCGAGGTGCCGAAGCTGAGTTACAAGAACAAGCAGAAAAAGTACGCAATGTCTTAATGTCCATGCGCCGTATTTATCACAGGCAGTTCATAGACAGTGGTATTGAGCTAACTGAAGATACAGTGGGTTTTTTACCCGCACATGCGATGAATCGTATTTCAGCCGATTATCCGAATTGGGATAGTTCTGGTTTTCGCTTTAATAATGTGTCAGACAAACCACGGAACCCAAAGCAAAAAGCCGATGAGAATGAACGGGAAGTCATGGAATATTTCCGGGCTAATCCTGAGGAAAAATTAGTCTTTAAACCGGTGACTGAAGACAATAAAGACATCTATCTTTATGCCCGCCCTATCTGGATTGAAGAGTATTGCCTGAAATGTCATGGCAAACGCTCTGAAGCTCCGAAAGCTATTCGAGAACTATACGCCACTTCCTGGGGTTATAAGGTGGGTGAATTGCGTGGTTTATTAAGCATTAAATTACCCAGTGATACAGTGGAAGAACGCACTTGGGGGCACTTTAACCAACTCATTTCTGTGCAATTAGCAGGCTTTATCCTAATCCTGCTACTGGTCATGTGGATTTTAAGACGTAATGTCACTCGGCCTTTAGGTACGTTGGCTGAGGGTATGCAATCGGTGGCTAAAGGCAATTATAATGAGCGCGTACCGGGAGAAGAAGGTGAATTTAGAATTCTCAGCAATGCCTTCAACCATATGACAGAGCAAGTACAAGAAAAGAGCAATGCTCTGCAAACATTAAATACAGAATTAGAAGTTCGCGTGGAAGCACGTACATCTGAACTGGGCTTAGCCAATGAAGAAATCACCACCTTGAATGAACGCTTGCAAGAAGAAAACTTGCGTATGGGAGCTGAACTGGATATTTCTCGTCAATTACAGCAAATGGTGTTGCCTACTAGCGAAGAATTACGTGAAGTGAAAGGGCTGGATATTGCGGGCTTTATGGAGCCAGCGACCGAAGTAGGTGGGGACTATTATGATGTGCTGCAATATCAGAATAGAACCAAAATTGGCATTGGCGATGTCACAGGGCATGGTCTGGAAAGTGGCGTAGTGATGCTGATGGTACAAATGGCTGTGCGTACTTTACAAATCCATAATGTCACAGACCCCCAAGTGTTTATTGAGACCTTGAATCGAGCCGTGTTTGACAACATGAAGCGCATGAAGGTGGATAAAAACCTGAGTTTGGCCTTATTGGACTACAACGACGGCAAATTGAGCCTGGTCGGTCAGCATGAAGAAGTGTTAGTGATACGTAAAGATGGACACGTTGAGCGGGTGGATACGCTGATGCTGGGACATCTGCTGGGACTCACTGAGGACATCACTCCGTTCTTAGGCTGTGCAGAGATTGATTTAGCCATTGGTGATGGGCTGGTGTTATACACCGATGGTATTACCGAAGCGCGGAATGCAGAGGAAAAGATGTATGGCATTGAACGCTTGATCAGTGTAGTGGGTCATCATTGGCAGCAAGAAGCCGCACTAATTCAGCAAGCAGTGATTAATGACGTAGTGGCATTTATTGCAGAAGAAGAAGTACTGGATGACATCACCTTGCTGGTGATGAAACGTACCGTATAAAAGCAAAGGGGATATTCATGGCTAATGCAACCACCCAGTTATTTGGGGATTTTAGGGAAAATTTGCCTGCCAGCGAGGAGTATTTAACAATTGGTTTTTCACCCGGGCGGCGCCCATTGCAAAAACGTTGGGAAAACAATGAATTATCAGCAGATTTTATTGCAGATTACTATCGTAGTTTTCATGTTGATCAGCAAGAACTTAAAGGTGCTGAGGCTGATGAAATTGATATAGAGAATGTTCGTGATGCAGTTAAATATATTTCCAACGAATTATTTGAAAATTCAATGAAGTTTCAACTGCACTCAATGGGTGTTTCTGCGAAAATAGCACTCTCTTTGTATGACGAAGAAATTGTGTTTTCGATCAGTAATGGTGTTAGTAAACAACAAAGTGTCGTGTTTCAGGAATACATTCAACGTTTCATCAACAATGATCCGCAAGACTTGTATTTTGAAATTATGCGTGCCAGTGCCCGTGAAGAAAATGTTGAACAATCAGGAATGGGACTGCTCAGCATGGTATGCGATTACGGTGCAACATTAGGCTGGAGGTTTGCGCTCACTGAAGATGATGCATGTGTCTTAGTCACCACTATGGTTTGTCTGCGCGTTTAAGGAAAATTCTCATGCCTGACATCAGCGATAAAAAATACAGCATAAAATATGTGCCAGAAGAAGCTTGCATTACTTGTGAAGGCTCTTTACTGCTCAATGGCGCACCCGCCTATGAACCTATTCTCAACTTATTTAAACAAGCGGCAGAAGAGAAAAAAGATGGACAACTCGTGATTGATATTTGCCAGCTAAAGTTCATGAATAGTTCAGCTATTAATATGATGACCAAGTTCATCATGTACATCAGCGATATACAGGCTTTACCCATCACCCTCCGTATTGTTGCCCGTGAAAAGGTGGCTTGGCAAGAACGTTTGTGTATCAATCTCAAACGCTTGATGCCTGATTTAAATACTCAGCTCAAATAATACTTATAGCGACATATGTTTCCTGTGACTAATAAAAATAACCGTCTGAATCTACCTGATCATGTAGAGCAACTCAAGCTACAGTTGAGTAAAATTCAGCGCGAAAAATTGCAGTTAGAAATTTCTTTGGATGCCATCACCGAACATGCTGATTTGATTGAGGCACAGTTATTTGAGGCGCAAGAAACCTTGGAAATGAAGGTAGTAGAACGCACCAGAGAGCTTGAAGATAAAAACCAGCAGTTAAAACAAGAAATTGATGAACGCGAATTGATTGAAAGCCAGTTGTTGCAAGCTAAAGAAAGTGCTGAACAAGCCCGTATTGCAGCAGAAATGGCAAATCAGTCCAAAAGCAGCTTTCTAGCTAATATGAGTCATGAATTGCGCACTCCATTGAATGCCATTATTGGCTATAGTGAGCTGTTGTGTGAAGAACTAGAAGATGTTGGAGCTTTAGAACTGCTGGATGATACGGGAAGAATTCATAATGCAGGCAAGCATCTTTTGGGACTCATTAATGATATTTTAGATATATCCAAGATTGAAGCGGGCAAGATGAGCCTATTTATTGAGAGTTTTGATATCAAAGCGCTAGCCGAAGATGTTGTGCTGACTATTGAGCCTTTATGTAAAAATAGAAATAACTCCATTACCCTCATTTGTCTAGGGAACATGGGAGACATGTTGTCGGATATGACTAAGGTCCGGCAAATTCTGTTTAACTTGCTCAGCAATGCCACTAAGTTTACTGAAAATGGTGGGATTTCTTTGGAAATCATACGAACATCCAAAAATGAACAAGATTGGCTAACATTTTCTATCTGTGATCAAGGCATAGGTATGAGCGAAGGACAGTTGAAAAAACTGTTTAGTCCCTTCACCCAAGCAGACAATTCAACCACAAGAAAATATGGTGGTACAGGATTAGGGCTTGCGATTACACGTTCCTTTAGCGAAATGATGGGGGGAAGCGTCAGTGTATTTAGTGTCCAGGGACACGGTACATGCTTTACCGTTGAACTGCCTGCACGTTGCGAAGAAAATACTTAAGAACCGACCTGACAAAAAATGAATCGGTTGTAAATGCTTCAAACTCAGCCCCATTTTTAGCAGGCAGGTTCTTAGACTTGTAAGCTCATATAGGGGAAGCACCATCTTTTCGGTGCGCACGCGAGCAATATTTGTTTTTTCTATCGCATTCGCGTCGCAAAAACACGCGATGCAAGCCTCTAGTGTGTCCTGAAGGAAAGCGAGAACTTTCCATGCTGCATTAATGATGAGAGCAAAACTCTCGGTTTCAGCCACCCAATGCTGGAATTAAATCACCCCATGCGATTGCTGCAAAGAGCAATGGTCGTGAGCAACATAAAGCGAGAGTTTCACGTTCGATTCTGTGAAAGCCTCAAGGGGAAGTGCCTTGGGCTATTCGACCACAAAGGTGTTATTCCGCACTTGAAAATAGAATCAAGCGCGAAAAAAACGCTCTACCAGCGCACCTCTATACCCTGGCTTTCCATATGCCGCTTGGCATCCGCCACCGTATATTCACCAAAATGAAAAATACTGGCAGCCAACACCGCATCAGCTCCGCCCTGCAACACGCCTTCAGCCATGTGTTGCAGATCGCCCACGCCACCTGAAGCAATCACAGGCACGCTGACCGCATCACTCATGGCGCGTGTCAAACCTAAATCAAAGCCATCGCGGGTGCCGTCTCGATCCATGCTGGTCAGCAGGATTTCTCCCGCGCCCAACTTGACCATTTTACGCCCCCACTCAATTGCATCAATGCCCGTTGGTTTACGTCCACCGTGGGTGAAAATCTCCCAGCGCAAGGCTTCGCCGTCAGCACTCACACGCTTAGCATCAATCGCCACCACAATGCATTGCGAACCAAAATGATCGCTGGCTTCACCCACAAACTCAGGATTAAACACCGCAGCGGTATTAATCGCTACCTTGTCTGCCCCCGCATTGAGCATACAGCTAATATCTTCTAGTTTACGAATGCCGCCACCCACCGTCAGCGGGATAAACACTTGCTCTGCCACTTCTTCAACCACATGCACAATGGTGTCGCGGTTATCGCTGCTGGCGGTAATATCAAGAAAAGTGATCTCATCCGCGCCTTGCTCATCGTAGCGTTTAGCCACCTCTACCGGATCACCTGCGTCGCGGATGTCAACAAATTGTACGCCCTTCACGACGCGCCCTGCGTCTACATCCAAGCAAGGGATAATGCGTTTGGCTAAGCCCATGACACTCAATTCCTTAGACGAATGGCACGAGGCATTGCTGTGCAGTCAACATCAACCTCGTGCCACCAGTCTTTATAAAGGGTTAAACAAAATATTTACTGCCACAACCATCAGCCAGACTTTGTGCTTGTGCAAAATCCAAGGTGCCTTCATAAATCGCACGTCCGGTAATCGCGCCTAAAATACCCTCGTCAGCCACTTCACACAGCGCTTTGATGTCATCAATCGTGGTCACGCCACCGGATGCAATCACCGGAATATGAATCGCCTGAGCCATTTTCACCGTTGCTTCCATATTTAAGCCCTGCATCATGCCATCACGGCTAATATCCGTATAAACGATGGCAGACACCCCGTTTTGCTCAAAATTTTGTGCCAAATCAATCACATCATGGTGAGATAACTTAGACCAGCCATCAATCGCCACTTTGCCCTCTTTGGCATCAAGGCCAACGATAATATGCCCTGGAAACTCAACACACACCTCTGATACAAAATGCGGGGCGGTCACGGCTTTAGTGCCAATAATGACAAACTCGACCCCGGCATTAAGGTAGGTTTCAATGGTTTCTTCATCGCGGATACCGCCGCCTATCTGAATCGACAGATCAGGATAAGCCTCTGCAATACGATGAATAATCTGAGCATTCATGGGCTTACCTTCAAATGCACCATTTAAATCCACGATATGTAACCGCTTAGCCCCCGCTTCCACCCAACGCCCAGCAGTGGCGACAGGATCATCGGAAAAAACGGTATCATCGTCCATACGCCCCTGACGCAGACGCACACATTGACCATCTTTCAAGTCGATGGCGGGAATTACCAACATGACTGAGTTCCTCAGGTTAAAAATGAAAAAGTTGATTTTAACAATAACAGCGGAGAAACCAAGCAGATTTTAGGGATTTATCCGAGTTAAAGGTGAGAGGGTCATATGGGGCGGATTGATGATGAGGACTGAATGGGTTCTTATCCCAGGATTTGCGCCGCATGTTTTTTACGGCACGAACGCGGAAGGCTGTTCGTCTTATAGAGATAATATTTCAGTTGTACTGGATCATCGTGTTCAAGACCTGGCAGGTTTTGGAAACCTGCCAGGTCTGTCGCACAACTGATTTATGTTCCCTATAGTGATGCCACCCAGTAGGGTCACTGACATTTAAGTGAAGGGTTTTTAGCCCCAACGGAGCGTAATATCTATAGCCCAGGGCAACGCCCTGGGTTCGGTCGATGATACTCATCCAGCCCTGAAAGGGCGCAATAAAAGGCGGCATGGCGTTTTATGTCGCCCTTTCAGGGCTGACTCTCTTCTATCCGTTTAACCTAGGGCGTTATTTTAGGCTATAGAGATGACGCTCCTTTGGGGCTTCACTGAATGGCAGTGATACGGCGCATGGGAACACGAGTTAAACATCGTTTGGAAACGTTGGCGTTTTTTTACGCCTCTTGCGCCGTTTGCGTGGCCTTTTAAAGCGAATAGCTTGAGTCGTACCACTGAGATAATTTCCCTATATATTCCTCAAGCCACAAACATATAGCCCTTACCGCGAATGGTGCGGATATGTTGAGGCGAGCGAGCATCGGTTTCGATTTTGCTGCGCAGGCGGCGCACCAACACATCAATGCTGCGGTCAAAGGGTTGATATTCATAACCTTTTAAACGCCGAATTAACTCCTCTCGGTTTAAAGTCTGTTGCGGATGCGCAAGAAAAATGCGCAACAAACTCAACTCCTGTGCGGTCAAAGACACTTCATTGCCCTCTTTTAGCAAGCATTGTTGCTCGGCATCTAAAGTAAATACGCCAAAAGACAATAGCGCTTGAGTGGGGTGTGCATCGGGATGACGGCGTAAGATGGTTTTCACATGGGCTAAAATCTCGCGCAAGCTGGTGCTTTTAGCAAGATAAGCATCCGCGCCTAACTCTAGGCCAACAATCCGTTCGACTTCTTCTTGCCCCAGATTAGACAGCAAAATCACGGCTTGTTGAGGATATTGAACGCGCACATCGCCCAGCAACGCTAGGCCATCTTTACCTGGCAACATCACGTCTAACAAGATTAAATCTACATGGTAACGCGCTAAGCGTTGCCACATGGTATCTCCATCCTGAGCCTCTTGGAGAGTAAATCCATAATGACGTAAATAATCGCAAAGCAAGCCCCGATATTCAGGGTCATCATCGACGGCTAATAGGGTATAAGCAGGTTCATTCATAGACTTGTTTCATGGCAAGGGGCAACATACAAAAACACCCAGGAATATGCTATTTTGTGGCACACATTATTGACTCAAATGGGCTTGAAATGGGCTTTTGCAGGCAATGGCGAAGACCCACGCAACACATCTATTTTCAACGCGCATGAAGAGTTATGAAAATACTAGAGGTTGACCGGAGACTGATTTCATTATGGCTACACAAGAAAAAAACCAACGTTTTGTCAGTCGCTTAACGCGCGACACTTTAGCGTTAATTCTAGCGGGCGGACGAGGTTCACGGTTAAAGCAATTGACCGACTGGCGTGCTAAACCCGCTGTTCCCTTTGGAGGAAAATTCAGAATCGTTGATTTCCCTCTATCCAACTGTCTCAATTCTGATATTAACCGCATTTCTGTACTCACCCAATATAAAGCCCACTCGTTGATTCTACACATCCAAAAAGGCTGGAGCTTTTTACGCGGCGAATTTGGTGAATTCATCGAAATTGTACCGGCTCAACAACGTATTTCAGAATCCAATTGGTACCAGGGCACCGCCGATGCCGTGTATCAAAATCTAGATATTATTCGCCATCATAATCCCGAATATGTGCTGATTCTCGCCGGCGATCACATTTATAAAATGGATTATGGCCCAATGCTCGCCTTTCACGTTGAAAATAAAGCCGATTTAACCGTCGGCTGCATAGGCGTTGATCTACAAACAGCGCGTAGTTTTGGAGTCATGAGTGTCGATGCAGAACACCGCATTACGCAGTTTGATGAAAAACCCGATAATCCCCATCCCATGCTGGATGATCCCGATAGCGCTTTAGCCTCTATGGGCATTTATATTTTCAATACCAAGTTCTTATTTGAACAACTGATTAAAGATTCAGATTTAAACAGTTCTTCGCATGACTTTGGTAAAGATATTATTCCTTCCATTATCAAATCCTACCGCGTATTTGCTTATCCTTTCCGTGGCGTGCCCAGCGATAAAGATTATTGGCGCGATGTAGGTACACTGGATTCTTTCTGGCAAGCCAATCTAGAATTAGTGGGCGTGACTCCACCACTGAATTTATACGATAAAGAATGGCCTATTTGGACTTATCAAGAACAACTGCCGCCTGCAAAATTTGTATTTGATGATGACAATGGACGACGCGGTACCGCGATTGATTCAATGGTGTCGGGCGGTTGCATTATTTCAGGTTCAATGATTAAACGTTCATTACTGTTTTCCAATGTACGTGTTTATGAACACAGTGAATTACGTGATTCTATTGTGCTACCTGATGTACATATTGGTAAAAACTGTCGTCTGACCAAAGTCGTGATTGATAAAGGCTGTGAGATTCCTGATGGCATGGTGATTGGCGAAGACCTAGAAGAAGATCGCAAACGCGGTTTATTTATTTCCGAAGGCGGTGTGGTGTTAGTCACGCCAGAAATGCTGGGGCAGAACTTACATAAAGCGCGTTAGTTCTACACCTTATCAGGGACGCTGCATTCATTTCACAAAACACATTGCGTCCCTATCATTAGACTTGTCCAAGTTTAAAACATCGACTGCAAAACAGCGGATATTGGCGGTTTTCCCCGTTCATTCTCGTTAAATAGAATGACTATTCGCCTCAAATGAACGAAAAAAACCACTCAATCCCGCTGCTTTTCGCTACGGCGTTTAAACTCGGACAAGTCTATTCATCTTTGTATAGATTTACCCCAGCACCACGCCCTTAATACCATCAAGTTCTTGCTGCAACTGTGCAAATAGACACCACTCTAGGATACCCAGATGAGCAATGTTCCCCTCAATATCGTACTGTGCTGGCACATGCACCAGCCAGAATACCGTGATGCGCTTAGTCAACAATACCAACAACCTTGGACGTATCTACATGCGATTAAAGACTACGTGGACATGGCCGCTCACTTGGAAAACCAACCACAAGCCCGTGCCGTGGTCAATTTCACGCCCACCTTGCTTGAACAATTGCAAGATTATGGCGAACAAATCCGCACCTATTTACACACCGATAAACCCCTCAATGATCCGCTGCTCGATGCGCTAGTCGCAGAACACATCCCTGCTGAACCTGAATACCGCTTAGCCCTCATCGCTCATTGCTTACGCGCCAATAAAGAACGCCTTATTGACCGTTTTCCCGCATTTTTACGGCTGGCAGACATCGCCACCTGGTTACAAAACAACCCCGCCGGACAAAGCTATATCGCCGATCACTACCTCACCGACTTAATCGTGTGGTACCACTTGGCCTGGATGGGAGAAACCGTGCGCCGCGAAAACCCTTTAGTCATTCGGCTCATGGAAAAAGAGCAAGACTACAGCGTCTCTGATCGCCGCTCACTACTCGCCTTAATCTATGAACTCACCAGCAGCGTTATTCCTCGTTTCAAAGCGCTACAACAAGAAGGCAAAGTCGAACTCTCCATCACCCCTTACGCACATCCCATCGCCCCCTTACTACTCGACATCAACAGTGCGCGTGATGCCGTACCCGATATGCCATTACCCGAATGTGGCGAATATCCCGGCGGTGCTGAGCGCGTACACTGGCATCTCCAAGAAGGTTTTCGCGTATTTGAAGAATGCTTTGGCTTCAAGCCCAAAGGCTGCTGGCCCGCCGAAGGCAGTGTCAGCCTCGACACACTAAAAGCCTTTAAAACCTTTGATATACAATGGATTGCCACCGGAGAGCTGGTCTTGCGTCACAGCTTGCAACGCAGCGAAGCTGGCGAACAAACCGTACACCGCCCCTATCGCATTTTAGATTGCGAAATCAACTGTTTTTTCCGCGATGACAGCTTGTCTGATGACATTGGCTTTGAATACGCAAAATGGCATGCCGACGATGCCATTGCCAATTTAGTCAACAACTTAGAAAATATTGCACGCGGTAGCAACACCTCTGACGACCGTGTGGTCTCCATCATTTTAGATGGTGAAAACGCCTGGGAATATTACCCTGAAAACGGCTTTTACTTTTTAAGCGTGCTGTATGAACGCATTGCCGCCAGCCCATTATTAAACCTATCCACATTTAGCGATTGCTTACAGCGTCAAGTGTCCACCGGAGCGCTGTCCACCTTAGTCGCAGGCAGTTGGGTCTATGGCAATTTTTCCACCTGGATTGGAGACAAAGATAAAAATCGCGGTTGGGACATGTTATGCGATGCCAAACGCGCTTTTGACCATGCCATCGAAGATTTAAGCCCTGATAAACGTACAGCGGCGGAGCGCCAATTAGGCATATGTGAAGGCTCAGACTGGTTTTGGTGGTTTGGCGATTACAACCCCGCACATTCAGTCAGTGATTTTGAGCGGCTCTACCGCACCCAACTGGCAGTGCTGTATCAATTACTAGATTTAGAAGCCCCAGATTACCTCTCCCGCTGCTTCACACACGGCGGCGGCAACCCCCTAGCCGGCGGAGCCATGCGCAAAAACTAAGCTCAAGGAGCTGTGTGTCGGGTGACGGCTATCGCCTAACCCAACCTACAGCCTAACCTCGAAATAACTCGTTCCCATAGAAAAAAATGTGTCGTACAACTCAGTTCATATCTCTATATAGGATAGCTTGAAGGCGGTTCTTTTACAGCCTCGCCACATGGAAACGAGTTAAACATCATGATGAATATTTAATGCGCCCCCCTCCCTGTGAGGAAGGGGAATAAAATCAATCTAGCTTGTAGGCTCCGACACCGCCATGCGCAAATGCTCGTGAATACTGGCTGCCACGCGATGTCCGCCTGCTATAGCATGAATCACATCAGGGCCTTCCACCACATCTCCCGCTGCCCACAGCCAAGATAAGCTGGTGCGACCTTCAGCATCCATCACCAACCGTCCGCGCCGATTCCATTCCAAGGCTTCTGTTACCGTTTCACCCAAATAATCCAATTGCGCCGCTTGTCCAATCGCTTCGATCACCATTTCAGCTTCATGCAAGATCACATCTTCATCATCATATTTCGGATGAAAACGCCCTTGCTCATCAAAAATAGACACACAACGCACGGTTTCTAAACCTTGCAACACTTCATTCTCAATCACGCAACGTTTAGGGCCACGGCTGTTATAACGCGCCATATCTTCTTCCGCCGCCTCGGTGACTTCCGTCGGGTCTGCCAGCATATTCTCTTCTGCTTCCAGCGCCACCAAGGTGACATTCACCGCTTGATACTGTTGACGTTGCAAGCGCGTTAAGCTACGCGCAATATCAAAGGCCACATTACCGCCGCCGATGACCACCGCCGAGCGTGGCACGGGCGACAATGAACCCTCCGTCACCTCTGCCAACAACTCAATTGCCGAGCGCACATTCGGATGCTCAGTGCCAGGAATACGAGTTGAACGTCCGCCATGCAGACCGCTCGCCACCATCACCGCATCATATTCATCCTGCAAAGTTTGCATGGACACCTCCACGCCAATGCGCGTATTGCAGCGAATCTCCACGCCCATCGCCGTAATCACATCAATATCATCGTCTAAACGTTGATAGGGCAAACGGTATTCAGGAATCCCCCAGCGCATCATGCCGCCTGGAGCGCTATAAGCTTCAAAAATCGTCACGCTGTGACCCTGACGCGCCAAATCATAAGCCGCCGTCAACCCCGCAGGGCCAGAGCCAATAATCGCCACATGTTGGCCGCTGGCTTCACTTAAGCAGCCCTCTTGCGCAATGCGTTTCACCTGCTCATGGCTTAGCGCGTCCATCGCATAGCGTTTTAGCCAGCGAATGCTCACTGCATCACCGCGTCGCCCCACTGAACACGCCGTCTCACAACGGTGGGTACACACCCGCCCGCATACGCTGGCTAAGGGATTGGTGCGATAAATTTGCCGCACAGCTTCCTCCAAATCCCCCGCCCAAATCGCCCGGATATACTCCGGCGCATTCATCTGCGTCGGACACGCCTCATGACACAGACCGCACTGAATGCAACGCGAGGCTTCAAACAAAGCGGTTTGTTCCTCAAAACCCTCGACAATTTCCGTAAACGAGTCATGGCGGGCTGCTGGGGTTTTTTCGGGCATAGATTGGCGTTTTAAATCCAGCAAATCCGAATCATCGGATTTAGACCAGCCCTTCTCAAAGTTCAAGCCGTGCAAACCTTTCTCATCCGGCAGAATAAAAAAACTATCCAGCGAAAAATCCACATGCACATATTCCCGCGACAACGCCAGCGATCCGCTAGGACAAATATCCACACACAGACCACACCAGCAGCAACGTCCATAATCAATTGCCGGACGCTCAGGCTTGATGCCTTTGATCGGATCATGCGGTAAATCAGGCACTCGCACCATACTAATGGCGTTGTTATCACAAATGGTCGAACAAGTGCCGCAACCAATACACGCCTGCCAATCGTTGACATGAAAACCGCGATAATTCGGTGCCGCAGGACGCGGTTCTATAGGCAAAGTCAAAGGTGGATGAGCTAATTGCCCCAAGGCTTTCAGCGGTGCAAGAAAACTTTTCATGAAAATATCCTTATTTCAAGCAGATATGAGCAGGCAATATTGAGGGAAGAGCGAAGTATAAAGGCAAACACTAGCCTGGGCAAAAGCCCTCCTGTGCCTGCTCATCACGATAAGAGAAGTGGGTGATAGCGCCATCACGCCAGAAAAAGGCCGCTTCCAGATATCCAAAGCATTGATATGGAGATATGAATTCAGTCATACGGTTGGATACACAGACCTAGTACATCGTCAACCTTGTTTTGACAGGTACTAGACCTTCCAGGTTTTCAAAACCTGGAAGGTCTTTTCAGGCGTTATCCGTCATTAGATGATTGCTGATGTACTAGGATTAAGCTATGACAATGCACTAGGAACTCGCTTACATAAACGTTTTGCAAAAGTAGGAGGCATCAAACTCGAATTAACACCGCGTAAATTTGCACGTAGCGCAGATTTTAGCAGCACGGTAGGATGGGTAGAGGCGCATTATGATGTTTGATTTTGTAACTTTATCGCGCCGAAACCCATCATTCATCCATCACCGAAATGATGGGTTTCGCTCTGCTCTACCCATCCTACCTCGCTGAACCCAGGAGCGTTGCCCCACTTCATTCACTTAAGAAAAAATGTTTTGAATTCAACGTGTCAGCCTTCCCTCCTTCGAGGAGGGAAATAACATCAACTGCTGGCAATGCTAATGGGCAGTGACGCAACAACGCTCTTCTCAACGATCTCCCCGGTTTTTCCCCGCCCACTTGTGGCTTTCTTTACTTATCCGCTAAAGCGCTTTGTCGCAATACTTACAATTGTCTCTTGATTAAAAATAAACTTCTTATAAAACAAAGGTTAATTTTATCGCTGGGCGTGGCATAGGTTTGGCAATGAGACTATCAAGCAGTCTGCTCGGTGGATAGTGATAAATAGACTTGTTGCGAGGGGCAAGCATCGTAGCGAAAAAGTGTGGTTTTAAGGCTGTTTTTTCGGTTTTTTAAAGCGAATAGCAAGCGTGTGTTGATAAAAAGCAGGAAAACAGACCAAAATCCATGCTTTTGCAGCCGATGAATCCCCCTCACAACAAGTCTAACCATCCCGTGCTTTAGCAGATAAATACAGCAGCAAGATATGGCTCAGCACTTGAGCTTGACCCTTTAAACGAATGTCTACGGAGAATAGGAATGTTAACCCTCACTGAAAATGCTCAAAAAGCCATTAGTCGTTTTATTAAAGGTGCCGATGCACCGGTGGAAGGATTACGGATTTCTGTGGAAGGCGGCGGTTGTTCAGGGATGCAATACGGCATGGCCTTAGAAGACTCTGCGCGGAATGACGATACAGTGGTGGAAATCAGTGGCATTAAATTATTTATCGATCCACATAGTGCGCCTTTGTTAGAAGGTTTGACGGTGGATTTTCAAGACAGCATGGAAGGCAGCGGTTTCAAATTCACCAATCCCAACGCCAGCAATAGTTGCGGCTGCGGCAAATCTTTCAACGCTTAAGCGGAGGCTAGACGACCATGTGGGATTATTCCGAGAAAGTCCAAGACCATTTCTACAACCCTCGTAATGCCGGAGCCATCGAAGGCGCGAACGGCACAGGGGATGTGGGTTCTTTAAGTTGCGGTGATGCTTTGCGTTTGACTTTAAAAGTCGATCCTGACAGCGACAAAATTCTGGATGCAGGTTTTCAAACCTTTGGCTGTGGTTCAGCTATCGCGTCCAGTTCTGCTCTGACGGAGATGATCAAGGGTATGACGCTGGATGATGCGTTGACCGTGAGCAACCAAGATATTGCGGATTATTTAGACGGTTTGCCGCCGGAAAAAATGCATTGTTCGGTGATGGGACGTGAAGCTTTGCAAGCCGCTGTAGCCAATTATCGTGGCGAAGAATGGAAAGATGATCACGAAGAAGGCGCGTTGGTGTGTAAATGCTTTGCGATTGATGAAGTCATGATCGAAGACACGGTGCGAGCCAACAATTTGAGCACGGTGGAAGAAGTCACCAATTACACCAAAGCGGGCGGCGGTTGTTCAGCTTGTCATGAAGGCATTGAAGAGATTTTAACCCGCGTATTGGCAGAACAAGGCGTTGCATTTGACCCGAATGCGAAAATTGATATGCCTAAAGCGACTCAACCTAAACTCACCAACATTCAGCGCATGAAACGCATTGAAGAATTGCTGGATGAAATCCGTCCTAATCTGCAACGCGATAAAGGCGATGTGGAATTGGTCGAAGTCGATGGCAAAAATATTTACGTCAATATGGTCGGTGCCTGCGGCGGTTGCCAAATGGCTTCTGTCACCTTGGGTGGCATTCAACAGCATTTAGCCGAAGGTTTGGGCGAGTTTATTCAAGTCATGCCCTCCCAAGAATTGGCACGCCAAGCAGGAGCTTAAGCGATGAGCACTGGAATTTATCTGGATAACAACGCCACCACGATGGTGTCGCCGGAAGTCGTAGAAGAAATGATGCCGTTTTTTAGCGAGCAATATGGCAATCCTTCTTCTATGCATCAATTTGGCGATAAAGTCGGGCGTGCGCTGAAAAAAGCCCGCCAGCAAGTACAAGCTTTATTAGGCGCTGAGCACGATTCAGAGATTATTTTTACCTCTTGCGGAACAGAAGCCGATTCCACCGCGATTTTATCCGCTTTGAAAGCACAACCGGATCGCAAAGACATCATCACCACGGTGGTGGAGCATCCTGCCGTGCTCAGCCTGTGCGAATATTTGGAAAAAGAAGGCTATACCGTTCACTACTTAAAAGTGGACAAAAAAGGCCGTCTGGATATGCAGGAATACATTCGTTTGCTGTCAGACAAGGTGGCGATTGTGTCGGTGATGTGGGCGAATAATGAATCCGGTACTTTATTTCCGATCACGGAAATGGCGGAATTGGCGAGTTCTGCGGGTGTGATGTTTCACACCGATGCTGTGCAAGCCGTGGGCAAGTTGCCGATTAATTTGAAAGAAAGTGCTATCGACATGTTGTCCTTGTCGGGTCATAAACTCCACGCTCCCAAAGGCATTGGCGTATTGTACTTGCGACGCGGCGTGCGTTTTCGTCCTTTATTGCGCGGCGGACATCAAGAACGCGGTCGCCGTGCGGGGACTGAAAACAGCGCTTCTATTGTGGGCTTAGGTAAAGCGTGTGAAATGGCGCTGAGTGCTATGGCCCAGGAAAAAACCACGGTTAAAGCGCTGCGAGATCGCTTGGAACACGGCATTTTGTCGCAGGTGTCTCATTGTTTTGTGACGGGCGATCCGGGCAACCGTCTGCCCAATACCTGCAATATCGCGTTTGAATACATCGAAGGCGAGGCCATTTTGTTGTTGCTGAATAAAATGGGGATTGCGGCTTCCAGTGGTTCGGCTTGTACTTCAGGCTCTTTGGAGCCATCGCATGTGATGCGAGCGATGGACATTCCTTACACGGCTGCACATGGTTCGGTGCGTTTTTCGTTGTCGCGTTACAACAGCCAAGCCGACGTGGATAAAGTGATTGAAGCCGTGCCGCCGATTATTGAAAAACTGCGTAAATTATCACCGTATTGGAGTGGTAATGGGCCTGTGGAAGACCCTGAAAAAGCCTTTGCACCGACGTATGCCTAAGCTTGTATCAAAACCTTTTCTAAAGAAATAACATCGCTTTAAGCGGTGTTATTTTTTGCATACTGGCTTCCCCTCCCCATCTCTCAAATGTGCGGTCGATAAACACGGCTTGCAACCAGTCTAATATGTTTTTAAGGAATGTTATCTTTAGAGCCTATATGAAGATGGGATCATCGGCTGCAAACCCGCCCTTTTGGTCAGTTTTTTTCTTAAGTAAATGGCAGTGGAACAAGGCTTTGAGTCAGTGGCAAAAATAGTTCTTAAGCCCTGACCACTGATTGATGTTGGCTACACAACCTTTAAATGCTGGTTTTTTTGCGTCTCTTGCGCCGTTTGCGTCTTTTACTTCTCTTTATAGCGTTTTATTCTTTGCGTGCCCAACGAATCTCGGCAGGCTTATCATCAGCGTGTTGCAAGATGAGCCACGGAGAGTAGGTGTGCCAGCCTTCAGGGGCATCGTAGCGCAAGCGAAAGCGCATGGGTTCGGGCAGCATGACCCGTGCAGCACCCTGCGGCGGTAGTGGCAGTTGTCCAAATAAGTCCGCATTGATGACGGTATAAACGCCGCTGTCATAAGGACTAAATTGCCATTTGGCTAGGCGTTGGTGTTCGCTGATGTACAGCGACAAAGGCGCATTAGGCTTTTCTCGGTTTTTCCATTCTTGCCATTCAGCGGGCAAATGTTGTGTTACTTCCTCTATACAAGCGCAGTCGGTGTTATAACGAAAAAAACGTTGTTCTTTGAAGTCTTCTATTTGACTCATTTCAAACACGACACGCGGTGCTGTTTTTCCGTGTACTTCATGTTGTAACCAAATTAACCCTGTTTCATACCAATTAATCCCCTGCACTAAAGTCTGTTCAGGCGGGGCATTTTGAATGAAATATCCATGCGCTGTGAACTTTTTAACTTGAGGTTGAAGATATTGAACAGCCGCAAACTGTTGTTTAAGCAATGGAAGGAATAAACAAGCAGTGCAGGCATAAAGAAACAGAGTGTTTTTCTGAGTATTAAAATGGCGATTGAGATGTTCCAACATAAACGCTATACCAGCAGCAAACACGGCACTGGGTAAAATCAGTAAACGATAGGTGTCGGCGTGGACGAGAAAGTGTTGTACGGGGATGAGCGGGGCGAGGGTAATAAACAAGATTAATGGCAATAAACCGCGTGCGGGTTTGGATTGCCACAAGAGATGTAGCATGGACAGCATGATGAGCACGACGGCGAGGCTTAAGCCCCATCCGGGTGCGCCTAAGAGTTTTTGCGCGATGGTGCCCGGTAAATACGCTACGGTTTGCCAGGTGATCGGTGCTGCGTATCCGCCGACTAATACGCCGAGCATGTAAAAACGCCATATGACATAAATCCCAGCGACGCATCCCAAGGGCAAAATAAACAGCCAGCGGCGGCGCAGGTTGGCTTCGGGTAGCCAGGGCAACAGCATGATTAAAGGTACGTAGACTTCTTTGGCACTACAGGCGAGGGCGTAAAACACGGCACTGAAGGCAATCCACTGCCAGCGCTGTTCTCGCAAGGCTTTGACATAAAACAGTAAAGTTAGCAGGGCAAAACCTAAACCTTCCAAATAATGCCGCGTCATGAGTTGCTGCGCTAAAGTTTGTACGGGCGCAGAAGATAACCATAGGCCGACACCGATAAAGCTCCAAGCGGGGGTAAGCCACAGATTAAGCACGGCATATAAGGCGAAGCTGACTAAGCTAAGCGAGAGCAGGTGATGGGCATAAAAACCAGCGGGTTCAAATCCAAATAGCGTGACATCGAGATCAAAAGACAGGGATACCCAGGGCGTGAGGTTGGCGGGGGATAATTCGCGCCAGATGTCGGGGATAAAGAAGTATTCCCAAGGCGAATATGACACGACGTGTTTTAGGATCGATGAATCATCCCAAGTCCAGTAGCTATTAAGCACGGGATAATAAAGAGCCAGGATCACGCAGGGAATGAGCGCTAAGAAAAACCATGAGGGTTGTTTAAGTGTTTTCATATGGGAATTTTATCTTACGGACACTGTGTGAAGTGAAGGAAAATCTCTGGACTTGCGATAAAAAACAACACTAAAGGTGCAAACTTAACTTTCAATATCAATATTTACCACGGAGACACAGAGGACACAGAGTTATATTTTAAAGGTTTTCCTCTGTGTTCTCCGTGCCTCTGTGGTGAGAAATATCACCTTAAAGAATGAGATATGCCAAAGCACTACAGGAAAAACAAATCAGTTATACGACAAATCTGGCAGGTTTCAAAAACCTGTCATATCTTAATCACGATGCTCCAGTACCACTGAAATATTATCTTTGTATCAGTATTGACCGCAACGCGGTCAAGACGGCATTCCCATGCGGCGCATCACTGCCATTAAGTTAAGCCAAGTAGCATTGCAAGCTGTTGATTTTATTCCCCCTCCTCGAAGGAGGGGGATAGGGGGTGGTGATTAAAAGCGGTACTCCTTATAGTATTTTTTAAGGAATATGGCCTTTGATCACCACCCCTCAATCCCCTCCTTGAAGGAGGGGAGGCTAACAGCTTAAATTCTAAGTTTTTTTCTTAACTTAATGGTAGTGATGCGGCGCATGGGAACGAGTTAAAAGACACAAAAGGCACAAGCGTTTTAATCTGTTTGTGCGGTTTGTGTCTTTAGTGTCGCTAGTGTTTATTTTATTGAACTGACACACTTTATCCATCTCGGTCAGGGGCTTAATGTTCTCGGCGAAACAGCAGTAAATACAGGAAAAAGGGTGCGCCTAAGAGCGCGGTTAAAATGCCTAAACGTAAGCTGCCATCGGGGCTGAGGCTGCGTGCCAGTAAATCTACGACGACCAGCAATACCGCGCCTAATAATGCGCTGGCAGGCAGTAAGCGATGATGTTGCGGCCCGATCAATAAACGCGCCAGATGCGGCACGATCAATCCGACAAAACCAATCACGCCTGCCACGGCAACCGCTGAAGCGGTTAATAAGGCAATGCCGATGAGCAGGCGATAACGCACACCTTTGACGGATACGCCGAGAGCGGCGGCGTTTTCTTCGCCGCTGAGCAATAAATCCAGCTCGCGCCGTTCATAAAAAGCCAGTGCAAAACCGAGTACAACACCGGGCAGTAAGATGCCGACGTGTGTCCAGGTGCGGTTGTCTAATCCGCCCATGAGCCAGAATACCATTTCACGGGTAACTTCGTGTTCGACCCAACTCAGACTGATGAGCAATGAAGTCAGCGCACTTAATAAAGCATTTAGCGCAATGCCGACTAATAAGAGTGTGAGCACCGGGGAATGATGCGCATGATGTGTGCGTTGTCCCAGAAATAATACGCACACCAACGCAAACATCGCTCCCAGCAAAGCGCCTGCGGGTAATATCCACACGGCATAAGCCGCCCAGCCTGTGGCCAGCAGCAACACCGCACCCAATGCGGCACCCGCGCTGACCCCGATAATGCCGGGAGAAGCCAGCGGGTTATGCAGCAAGCCTTGCATTTGTGCGCCCGCCAGAGCCAATGCCGCACCGACTAAGGCTGCCGCCAATACTCGCGGCATTCGGATATACCAAACAATGAGGTGCTCAATTTGAGCAGTCGGCTCAATCGGCGTATTCCAAGGAGCCAGGGATAATGCGCTGAGCAGTTTATCGAGGGGTAGCCAAGTGCTTCCCAAGGCAATGCCTAAGCCGAGAAAAAGCCCTAAAAGCGTGATGCCGAGTAGATAAAAAAGGCGTAAGTTCATGCGTGGAAGGTTTTGGCGTTTTAGGCCGTATTTGTGTTAGATTCTCACGTTGCGCAGTCTGCGTGAAACCGTCAAAATTAGCTTGACGGAGTACTCGTCAAGGTCTAAATACACGTTATGTTCAATTCCAGGGAACCGCGTTCCCCTCGTCATCGCCCGTCTCGTCCCAGTCGCTCGAATCATCGTGGCGCTCGTTCTACAACGCCGCCGAACACGACGCAACCGCCTGCCCCACCGCGACAAGGGCCGTTACAAGCCTGGTTAATGCATCATTTGTATGTGTTGTTTTCCAGTCTTGGGCAACTTAGCCGCCAACCGCTCCCCACCGTATTGACCGCTTCTGTGATTGGCATTGCTTTGGCCTTGCCTGCAGGCTTGTACTTGTTGCTGGAAAACGCCCAGCATATCAGTCAACGTTGGGATGGCTCAGTACAAATGTCATTATTTTTGAAAATTGATGTGGATGACACTCAAGCAAAGAGCTTAGCCGATGAATTGCGCCAGCAAGCCAATATTGCCGATGTGGAATTGATTACTCGTGCCCAAGCGCTGGAAGAATACCGTCATTTATCTGGTTTTAGCGATGCTTTAAGCGCATTAGACAATAATCCTCTGCCTGCTGTGCTGGTGGTGACTCCCGCACACAGTGATCCGCAATCTAGCCAAACGGTGCTGGATCAACTCAGCCAATTACCTGCGGTGGATATTGCGCAATTTGATATGCGTTGGTTGAAACGTTTGTTTGCGATTATGGATATTGTGCGACGCGGGGTTTTGATTCTCAGCAGTTTATTGGCTTTGGCGGTGTTGTTGGTGATTGGTAACACGATTCGCTTAGCCATTCATCATCGACGTGAAGAGATTGAAATCAATCGCTTATTTGGTGCCACGGATGCTTTTATCCGGCGGCCTTTTTTATATGCGGGCGTGTGGTATGGCTTGTTGGGCAGCGTCATTGCTGGGCTATTGGTTCGAGTGGCATTTGCGCAATTACAAACCCCCGTACAAAAGCTGACGCATTTGTATCATAGCAATTATCATTTGGTGACTTTGAGCGTGGGGGATAGCTTTTTGTTGCTACTCAGTGGCATCGCTCTTGGATTGGCTGGCGCTTGGCTGGCTGTAGGACAGCATTTACAAGCTATTCGACCACAATAATACAGGCTTAAATCGACATGAACGCCTTGCGACCTTCTCAACATCTCTTAGAGCCTATACGAAAACGGGATAATCGGCTGCAAATTCACCCTTTTGGTCAGGTTTTTCGCTTCGATTTCCCATCTTCGTATAGGCTCTTATCTATCATCAGCCTATTCTGGCTACCGCTGCTCAGTGGTTGTGGCGCTATAAGTTTATTTGTGCCTTATCCACAGCAAGTGCGTCCACAATTAACTCAAATTGATCAAGGTATTACGCCGGCTTTATTACAAGGCAGCGTCAGTCGAGGCCCTGACCGATTATTGCACTTTTTGGAAAAAGCCCGTTTCGCGCAAATTCTGGGACAACATGAAGTCAGTCGTGACACGTTGACTCAAGCGATTAAGCAATTTGATGAGCATGATGAGGGAGCGCTGATCAGTTTGACGGATATTGGCAGCCAAGGCGTGGCGTTTATTAGCAATGATAATGTCTTGCCTTATTATGGAGCAGCTTATGAGCAGATTTTTGCGCATCATTATCAAGCCTTAAATTATTTGTTTCTCAAAGATTTAAACGCCGCAGGCGTGGAAGCACGACGCAGTAGTGCGACACAGTACCGCGCGTTGCGAGCACACGAGAAGGAAGTGGCAAGCTTACGTCAACGAGCCGATGATTTGCCCATCTCTTTGCCTCAAACAGACGCGCAATTTGCCGCGATGGATAAAGTCGCTGCTCAAGTCAAACACTCTTTCCAGAATGCTTGGGCTTATTATTTGAGTGGATTGATTTTTGAATTACGCGGTGAACTCAATGATGCCTACGTCGATTATCAAAACGCGCTGGAATTGAGTCCCGCACATCCTGCCTTGCAAACCAGTGTTTTGCGCTTGGCACAACGCCTAGGTGATCGCCTGCGCTGGCAGCATTTGCCTCAAACCAGTACCCAGCGTCCTTCTCTCGTCGTATTTTATGAAAATGGTTTTGCCCCGATGAAAAGCGAAGCCGGCATTGCTTTGCCGTCTAAATACGGCGTGCTGAGTTTGGCCTTTCCTGTTTATCGCTTTTTCTCCTTATCGGGGGCGCTGAGCATCAATATTGATGGTCAAACCACGCAGCACACTCAGCCCATATTGAATGTGCAGAGCTTGCTGGCACGAGCGCTACAAGAGCAGCGATTAGGACAATTTGTGCGCCAAGCCGGACGCATTGTGGCAAAAGCGCAGATCCAACGCGCCAGCTATAAAGAAGCGGGGGCTTTCGGCGCTATACTCGCCAGCGTTTACACGGTGTTGTCTGAAAGTGCTGATTTGCGCAGTTGGTTATCGCTGCCGAACCGTGTGGATATGCTGCATTTGTCTGTGCCAACAGGCACGCATCAGCTATATTTACGGGATGCTTATCAAGGACGCTCGTATCCGGTGAGCGTGACTATTCAGGACAATGCGCTGACGTTGCTGCATGTCATTAATACCGGACAACGCCTGCACATTCATTCCGTGCAGCGGGCGTATTGATGGGGGTGATGTGGTGAGTGCCACAGTCAAAGATCAAACATACTTTAGGAGATTTAAGATGCTAACTTATCGTGTTGTGGGCTTAACTTTACTGAGTTTTAGCTTGTTATCTGGCTGTGCCAGTACTTATACCGCTGGCGTTGAAGGCCAACAAACGCCCGATGGTTCTATCGTGGTGACTGAATATAATAGTGGTCTGGGTGTGCGCATTAGCCAAGTCAAAGGCCATCACACAGGCGATTTATATAAAGCCCGTGTCGTGATTGAAAATACCACGGACTACACGCTGGGTCTGCAATATCAATTTAATTGGTTTGATGAAGGGGGCGATGAAGTGGCGATAGATAGCTATGCTTGGACTCCCATCACCTTATACGGACAAAACAAAAAAAGCATTAGCAGCTTATCACCGGATCAGTTTGCCAAATCTTTCCGCATTTCGGTGCGCGACCTTAAATCGACTAAAACCTTCAAAACTAATATTTTTGGCATTCGCTGATGTTTGATGTCTTAATCGTGGGCGGCGGATTGGTCGGTAGCAGTTTGGCCTGTGCGCTGCAAAATCGGGGCTTTAATATTGGCTTGATTGAAGCTAAGCCTTGGGCATCGGGCACTCAGCCCGCTGTGCAATATGATGATCGCGTGATTGCCTTATCCTATAGCAGTCGAAACATTTTCAAAGGCTTGGGTTTATGGTCAAAAATTGCACCGCAAGCCACGCCGATTCGTCAAATTCATGTCTCTGATCGTGGTCATTTTGGCTTTGCGCGTTTGAATGGTGAAGCCTTGCGCTTAGATGCGCTGGGCTATGTGATTGAAGCCAAAGTGTTAGGGCACGTATTGCAACAAGACATCAATCAAGCGCAGCAGGTTCAGGTATTCGCATCTGCACGCATTAAAGCCGTACACTCACATCCCACATCAAACACTGTTGAGCTTGAGCAAGCAGATTCATCCCAAACGCTGCATACCCGCTGGCTGGTCGTCGCCGACGGTAGCCACTCGCCTTTGTGTCAACAATTAGGCTTAAGCACGCAGCGTTATGATTATGGGCAAACCGCCATTATTGCTAATGTCACGCCCAGCCAACCGCATCAACATCAAGCCTATGAGCGCTTCACTGACACAGGCCCTTTAGCCCTGTTGCCCATGCGTGAACAACGTTGTTCCTTGGTGTGGACGGTGAAAGACACCCAAGTGGATAGCTTGTTGAGATTGAGCAAGCCTGCTTTTTTACACGCGCTACAGCAGCGTTTTGGCTGGCGCTTAGGGCGTTTTACTCAAGTGGGGCAGCGTCATGCGTACCCATTATCATTGCTCACCCTTCAATCACCGTTACAAAAAGCATTGGTGGTGATTGGCAATGCGGCTCATACCCTGCATCCCGTGGGCGGACAAGGGTTTAACCTAGGCTTACGTGATGTGTCGGCTCTGGCGCAAACCCTATGCGACAAGCAACAGCTTGATCCCTCTGCTCTCCTGCAACACTACGTCGCACTACGCAGTGCTGATCAACAACGTACCATTCAACTGACCCATACCTTGGTGCAATTGTTTTCCAATCATCGTTTAGAGCTTTCATTAATAAGGGATTTAGGTGTATTGGGTTTAGATCAAATCGCGCCTTTAAAGCAATCTTTCACTCAACAAATGGCGGGTTTAGGGCGGCAAGCCGCACGTTTAGATGTTGCACAACCCTTGTGAACTGTTGAAAATGAGCAGACTTTGTTCAGCAACAGCAAATGAAATGCTAGCGAGATATATCTCAAGCCATTGTTTTACAATGATTTAACAAAGTGGCACACAAATCGCTATAAACTAACCCGTCAACATGGCGTAGCCCAATATCATGTTGTTCCTTAATTACATCTTATTTTATATGACTTAGGAGAAGGCATTATGAAAACCCAAAAAGGTTTTACTCTGATTGAGTTGATGATCGTTGTGGCGATTATCGGTATTTTGGCAGCGGTAGCTATTCCTGCTTACACTGACTATCTGAAACGTTCGCAAGTAGCTGAAGCTGTTGGCATGTTAGCGGGTCTGAAAACCCCTACTGAGGAATATATTGGTTCTAAAAGCATTAATGACTGGCCTACTACTAATACTGAAATTAACACTATTTTAGGTGGTAAAATATCAGGTAAATATACAGACGACATTGCGCCTACCTCTACTTCGAGAGATATTACAGTGAATGGTACAGCCACAGCCCATTCTCATGGTTACATTGCAACTATGAGAGCTACGTCTGGCTTTACTGCTGCCACTACGGGAACTGATATAGGTTTATTCTATAGCGAAGGAGAGAGATTCTGGACTTGCTCCACAAAAGATACTACTGCACCGCTTGGCCCAGCATACTTGCCAACAGCCTGTAAAGAACTATAAAGAATAGCCTTAGCGCTTGATTTGTAGAAAACCAAAAAAGACCTGCCAATTGGCAGGTCTTTTTTGGTTTTAGGATAGTGGTTAGTATTGTTATACCACTTATCTTATCCTTCAGCCACAACTTAACATCTCATTCTTTTTTTCATATATCCCCAAATAAGCAAACAAAATATCTTTGTAATTTTTATATCTCCCTAATTCAACACTAACACTTCTATCTCATCTATCCATTGCGCTTGAATGCCCGCAAAATAACGCTGTTCAATCTCAATCTCCATCAAACAATCCCCTTTATCATCAAACTCTTCGTGTATCACCCGTCCTAATTCATGTAAACGCGCACGGGCTTGTCCAGCTTGGGCAGGAATGCGTAATGTGTGATGCAAACTGTGGTGGGGAAGGGTTTCTAGCAAAACATCGATTAATAAATCCATGCCTTGCTGTTGCTGAGCCGATAACCAGACTTTTTTAATCTGGCCTTTTTTATCGCGTTCAATCTCCGCTGCTTGATCACTCATGCAATCAATTTTGTTGTAAATCAGAATTTGCGGGATGTCATCGGCACCAATGCTGTGCAGCACTTCATTAACTTGTGCAATGCGCAATTGGCGTTCGGGATCGCTGGCATCTACGACATGTAACAATACATCGGCTTGAATGGTTTCATCCAAAGTCGCACGAAAAGCTTCGACTAAATCATGCGGCAGTTTTTGCACAAAACCCACAGTATCCGCTAACACCACATCCATTTTATTGGGGAGCTGAATGTGCCGCAAAGTGGGATCGAGCGTCGCAAATAGCTGATCAGCGGCGTAAACATGGGAGGCCGTCAGGGCATTAAATAGCGTGGATTTGCCCGCGTTGGTATAACCGACCAGAGAGACAGCAGGTAATTCAGCACGTCGTCGCGCACGGCGATTTTGTTCTCGTTGCTTACGTACTTTATCCAGACGGCGATGAATTTGTTGGATACGTCCGCCAATTAAGCGGCGATCTGTTTCTAATTGAGTTTCTCCAGGACCGCGTAAACCAATCCCGCCTTTTTGACGTTCTAAGTGCGTCCAACCACGTACTAAACGGGTAGACAGATGTTGTAACTGTGCCAGTTCCACCTGTAACTTCCCTTCAAAAGAACGTGCTCGCTGGGCAAATATATCTAAAATCAAGCCCGTGCGATCCAGTACGCGACATTCTAAGAGGCGTTCTATATTACGTTCTTGTACGGGACTGAGTTCATGGTTGAACAGGACAACATCGGCTTCTTCATCTTGTACGAGGGCATGAAGTTCTTCGAGTTTACCTTTGCCGATAAAATGCGCGGGATCAGGTGAAGAACGTTTGCCTGTCAGCACTTGTAAGGGTAAAGCGCCGGCGGATTGGGCAAGACTGGTGAATTCCTGGACATCAGGGGTATCAGGCATTGAATGAAATTCAAAGCTGATGAGGATGGCGCGTTCGCCACTGCGTGGACGCTCAAACAAATGAAGGTCGCTCGCAGTGGCACACGTTACTGGCTGTGCATAGAAAATAATTCAATCGTGAAATTACTCGGCTTCCGTTTCTTCTTCAGCGGGTTTATCTTCTGGCATGTATTTGACATTGCGCACAGGTACGATAGTGGATACCGCGTGTTTGTAAACCATTTGACTGACAGCATTCTTTAGAAGAATGACAAATTGGTCAAAAGATTCAACTTGGCCTTGTAATTTAATACCGTTTACAAGGTAAATTGAAACAGGCACACGTTCTTTACGCAGTGCATTTAAAAATGGGTCTTGTAAAGTTTGCCCTTTACTCATTAGAGTTTCCCCTTAATATTATTTTCAGTGAATCCTGTTGTGCAGGATTTGTTATTACTTCAAGCACTACACAAAATGCTGGCTGCGTAGTCGGCGCTGGTTAGATCGCGTTTTATTTTGGGACAGTTGCTAGACATTTCAACACGAAGTCGATGGCTTTTTTCTGCATATCATAAGCTTGCGGGTCTAACCATAGCGCATTGGACTCACGACGTAACCAAGTCATTTGTCGTTTTGCCAGTTGGCGTGTGGCAATGATACCGCGTTCTTGCATTTGCGCATAATCCAATTCGCCCTGCAAGTGCTGCCAAATTTGCCGATACCCCACACAACGCATAGACGGGCATTGTAAATCTAAATCACCACGCTGGTATAAACCTTCCACTTCTTCGACAAACCCCGCTTTTAACATGTTCTGAAAGCGTTGAGCAATGCGCTCATGTAAGGCTTGGCGCTGCGGCGGGGCGAGAATAAGCTTACAGCATTGATATGGTAGCTCCTCACTGTGTTGTTGTTGCCACAAAGCCGTCATGCTGCTACCCGACAGTTCACAAATTTCCAAAGCCCGCTGAATACGTTGCGGATCGTTGGGATGAATGCGTTGTGCAGCTTGTGGATCAAGTGTCGCTAAACGTTCGTGTAACGCTGTCCAGCCCAGCGTTTGGGCTTCGTGCAACAAGCGTTCCCGGATATTTTTATCAGCCTTGGGCAGCGTTGATAAACCCTGTTCTAGCGCACGAAAATATAAACCCGTGCCCCCCACTAGCAAAGGCACGCGACCCGCTTGAGTAATGCGCTGCATGAGTGCCAACGCATCATGACGAAATTGCGCGGCGGAGTAGCTATCATTGGGTTCAATAATATCCAGTAAATGATGCGGTGCTTGAGCCAGCACCTGAGCATCGGGTTTAGCCGTGCCAATATCCATGCCGCGATATACTAAAGCAGAATCTACACTAATGATCTCTAACGGAAAAGCTTGCACTAAAGCCACCGCTAAATCAGTCTTACCGGAGGCGGTGGGGCCCATTAAAAAAATGGCGGGTGGATAATCAGTGGGGATATTTGACATGGGGCAAAGCACGGGTGTCATCTTAGATGCGGTGGGTCTATAGTGCCGTCATACCGAACACAAATAGTGGTGCCAACCGCCTTGTATAGAGCCGATAAAGCCTCTTGAACTGGTAAAAGTAGGTCAGCGAGAATGTCATGAAGAAGTGCGCCACCATAGCGAAAAAAACGCGCAAGTCAAGATAAGGAATGAGAATTCAATCACTCCAGCGTCTAGCCGCTCTTTTGCGCACGACTCTTCGTTATCGCTTTGGTGACATAGAATCACTACGTACCCGCAGCGAAGCCTTGATTTGCGTGCAAAATCACTCGCTATACTGTCTGGTGTGATTAAATTCTTATTCCTAAGAAGCTCAAAGCGATACTTGTTGGTTGTCCCCAGAGGGGTATTTATGCCAGCATAGGCTTTGTAGCGCGTAGAGGAATAAACGAGTGGACTCGTGACCTCTCGCGCAGACGGTGAAACAGCGCTTTATTTTCTGAATTACAGCCCAAACAGGAAACGCAAAACGGTGAAAAAACCTGTCATATTATGTGTTGATGATGAACGCACCTTATTAAGTAGTTTAAAAAAAGAACTCAAAGGTGTGTTGGGTGATGAGTATTTAATTGAATTAGCTGAAGGTAGTGATGATGCCTTAGAACTGATGGACGAATTGCAAGAAGATGGCCATGAATTGCCCTTGGTGATTTCTGATTACATCATGCCCTATATTAAAGGAGATGAATTATTAATTCGTATTCATCAGAAATGGCCGAGCACCCGCAAAGTGATGTTGACCGGACAAGCTGATATTTCGGCGGTAGGCAATGCGGTCAATCTAGCGGGTTTGTATCGCTACATTGCAAAACCTTGGCAAGCGGATGATTTGAAACTCACCGTCACAGAGGCAATCCGCAGTTTTTATCAAGATAAACAATTAGAACAACAACATTTGACCATGGAACAAATGAATCAAGAGTTGTTAGCCTTAAATAAAGCCTATTCGCGTTTTGTTCCGCAACAATTCTTAAGCTTGTTAGATAAAAACAGCATTTTAGATATTGAATTAGGCATGCAAACCGAACGGGAAATGACGATTTTATTTTCTGATATTCGCGGCTTTACCAGCTTTTCTGAAACCATGGGCCCACAAGAAAACTTTGATTTTCTTAATACCTATTTATGTCGTATGGAACCTGTGATTGATGCGCATGGTGGTTTTGTCGATAAATATATTGGTGATGCCATTATGGCTTTGTTTCCTTGTGACGTGAATCAAGCCGTGCAAGGCGCTGTTAATATGTTGCAAGAATTAAAACACTACAATAAAGAACGCTTGCAGACGGGACTTGAACAAGTGCGAATTGGTATTGGTTTAAATACGGGGGCGATGATGCTAGGTACGGTGGGAGGAAAAAATCGCATGGATGGCACAGTGATTTCTGATGCCGTCAATATTGCTTCCAGAATTGAAAATTTGACCAAAGTCTATGGCGTTAATTTACTCATTACGGAACAAACCTATCAACGCTTAGAAAAGCCTCGTGAACAATTCAACATCCGCTTAATTGATAGTGTGCAAGTCAAAGGGAAACGCACGCGCATCACTGTGTATGAAGTCTTTGATGCGGATGAAAAAGACATCATTGAATTGAAATCTAAAACTCAAAAAATCTTTACCCAAGGTTTAAAGCGTTACCATAACCGTGATTTTGCAGGTGCTCGTGAATATTTTGAGCAAGTATTAGAGACACATGCAGAAGATTCAGTGGCTAAAATTTATTTAACCCGTTGTCAGTTACAAAAGAACTACGCGATTTGACCAGGAGATCATAAAGAATGGTTCACACCGTTAAAGTGTTATTTGTATGTATGGGGAATATTTGTCGTTCTCCGACAGCCCAAGGTGTCTTTGAACAGATCGTTGCACAAGCGGGATTAAGTGCGCATATCGAGATTGATTCAGCCGGCACTCATGCTTATCACATAGGCGAAAGCCCAGATGGTCGCTCTCAAGCCGCCGCATTAAAACGCGGTGTGGATTTAAGTCAGCAACGTGCTCGACGTGTGAAAGAGAATGATTTTGCGGATTTTGATGTTGTATTGGCGATGGATAGCAGCAATGAGGAGGATTTATTACAGCAGTGCAGCACGCAGGAACGGGCTAAAGTGAGGCGTTTTTTAAGTTTTGCTCCACAATTACAGGAGCGCGATGTGCCTGATCCTTATTACGGCGGAGAGCAAGGCTTTGAACGGGTACTGGATTTAATCGAGGCTGCCGCCCAAGGCTTATTGCAGAATATTCGTCAACGTTATGGGTTATAAAAGAGAGAGTATTTCAACGCCCACGATACACAATGCGGCCTTTGCTAAGGTCATAAGGTGTTAATTGTACAGATACTTTGTCACCCGTGAGAATGCGGATATAGTTTTTGCGCATACGTCCGGAAATGTGGGCGGTGACAATATGCCCGTTTTCCAATTCTACGCGAAACGTGGTGTTAGGCAGGGTTTCCACCACTGTACCTTCCATTTCAATATGATCTTCTTTTGCCATTAGCGCTCTGAAATGCCTCAATATTAGAATTTACTAAAATAAATGGGGCGCTATTATGCCTGACATTTTGCAGTGCGCCAAGGCGTTTTTCAGTGAATTGTGCTCTCGCAGCATTGCGCCCTTGGAAAGTGCTACTCGCTCAATGGGATATGCGCCACAATAGCTTGCGTGACAACTTCAGCCGATGGGCTGGCATCAATCACGCGATAATGCGCAGGCGAAGCAGCAGCGCGGTCTAAATAAGTTTGGCGCACGCGCTGAAAAAAGCTTTGTTGTTCACGTTCAAAGCGATCCAAAGCCCCGCGCCCACGCGCACGTTGTAAACCCAGTTCAATCGGCACATCCAATATAAAGCACAGATCAGGGCGTAAATCCCCTTGCACCCAGGTTTCTAAAGCGGCGATTTTTTCTGTTGCTATGCCGCGCCCGCCGCCTTGATAAGCGTAACTGGCATCGGTGAAGCGATCACACAACACCCATTGTCCGGCTTGTAACGCAGGCAAAATCACGCGCTGAAGATGTTCCGCGCGTGCTGCAAACATCAGCAATAACTCGGTATCACTGTGCATATCTTCATGCAGCAACCATTCGCGTAAACGCTCGCCCAGCGCTGTACCGCCCGGTTCACGGGTTTGCAGACAAGGAATGTCGTGGCTTTTGAGAACATCAGCGATGGCGGCTAGCTGGGTGCTTTTGCCGCCGCCTTCAGCCCCTTCAACGGTGATAAACATCCGTTTAACGCGCTTTCATCAGGGCTATAAAATGCTCAAATAAGGGCGCTACATCATGCGGACCGGGACTGGCTTCAGGATGTCCTTGAAAACTAAACGCAGGCGTATCGGTACGTTCTACGCCCTGTAAAGAGCGATCAAATAAAGAACGATGCGTGGGTTTCAAATGTGCGGGCAGGCTGCTTTCATCGACAGCGAAACCATGATTTTGGCTAGTGATCATCACTTGTTGAGTGGCTAAATCTTGCACTGGATGGTTAGCGCCATGATGACCAAACTTCATTTTGAGGGTTTTTGCACCGCTGGCGAGTGACAATAATTGATGGCCTAAACAAATGCCAAACAAAGGCATTTTTGCTTCTAACAAGGCTTGAATGGCCTCAATCGCATAAGTGCAGGGTTCAGGATCACCAGGGCCATTAGATAAGAACACGCCATCAGGATTCATCGCCAACACTTCAGCAGCCGTGGTCTGAGCGGGCACCACGGTGACGCGACAGCCTTGTTCTACCAATAAACGCAAAATATTGCGCTTCACGCCAAAATCATAGGCGACGACATGGTGGGGTAAATCGCTTCTATCCTCTGAAGAAGCCGCAGGTTCACCTAATGCCCACACGCCTTTACGCCACTCGTAAGGCTCTTGAGTGCTGACTTCTTGGGCTAAGTCCTTGCCTTGCAAGCCCGCAAAGCTGCGAGCAGCCGCGATAGCCGCTTCTTCTTCCAATGCCATATTCGGAAATTCTTGTGCCAGAATACAGCCGCTTTGAGCGCCTTTTTCACGCAATAAACGGGTTAAGCGACGGGTATCAATACCGCTAATCGCCACGATTTGATGTCGCTCCAGATAGTTTTCTAAAGATTCAGTAGCTCGCCAATTACTCATTTCCAGCGGCATATCACGAATGATCAGACCCGCTGCAAAAATCTGCGCGGCTTCTTCATCTTCACTGTTGACTCCTGTGTTGCCAATATGAGGATAAGTGAGCGTGATTAATTGTTGAGCGTAAGAAGGGTCGGTCAACATTTCCTGATACCCCGTCATCGCCGTGTTAAACACGACTTCGCCCACGCTCTGTCCAGCTACGCCAATGGACTGCCCATGAAATACGCTGCCATCGGCTAGCGCTAAAACTGCGGGGTATCGCAAGAAACCTCTCCTTAAATGTGAGAATAAAACCGCACCATTTTAGAAATATTGTGCGTATGCGGCAAGCGATGATCGACAATGCCATGCCCGCGATTGAATAAATGATGCTGTATTAGGTGCTTTTGAGCATTGACTGAATGGCTTTTTTATTTTAAAAAACACTCAGAAAAAATTATTAAATTATTGAAATATAATTAATTTATCAGCATCTCTCTATCGTCTTCGCACTGCGCGCTATCGTCTTCGCACTGCGCGGCTACGAGCTATTCCTTCCCCCATGATTATACGCCGAATACATTATATCTTGACTACTCCGCCCCGTCATACGAATCAAAACGCTTTGTATAGACGAAGCCATCGTTCAAAAATGACGGCTTGTTACAGACTATAGGGAACATAAATCAGTTGTGCGGTCAAGACGGCATTCCCATGCGGCGCATCACAGCCATTAAGTTAAGAGCCTATACGAAAATGGGAAAACCTGGCCAAAAGGGCGGGTTTGCAGCCGATTATCCCGTTTTCGTATAGGCTCTAAGAAAGCGCATCCACAATGGGAAGGCTTAACCCGCATTGTTGCCGTCACCGCCCAGCGTGAATACAAAGGCAAGGTGCCTAAGATAACTGAGGACACACGCTATTTTATCAGTCGCTTAGATGCGACAGACCCTAAACGCTTAGGGCCGATTATTCGGTCGCACTGGGGAATAGAAAATCATCTACATTGGGTACTTGATGATGCTTTTGATGAAGAACAGCAACGTACCCGAGTAGGCATTAAAACCAAGCGTCTCAAAGCAGGTTGGGATGAAAGCTACTGACGGACAGTTATTTTAGGCTCAGAAAAAAGTAGGGAAATAAATGACATGAGTTTTAATGCGATTGCCCTGGATTCCTATACGCCTTGCGTGGGAGTGAGAAAAATTCTATCGTTGGCATTAAGCCACACTTCAAACACTTGCAATTCAAAGCTTTCATTCAAACCAAAGATCAGTGGGGATTAAGTCGCCTTGTTGGTTGGGTACGCCGGGGCGGGGTTTGAACATAAAGCGGCTGCTGGGGGTTTCAGTTTTTGCACAGGAAGTGCCTAGCACTATGCCGTCTTTTAGAAATCCGGTTGAAAGCGTGAGGGCTGCATCGGTGACATTGACATTGGGTGAATCAATTTTGACCGCACCACTGATGCCGTATTCTGAAGAAGCGTCAATTGGACTAGAAAGATGAGGCGCGAAAGGATACAGCCCCGTTGTTTTAATGAAAATATTGCCGCCATTACCGCGCACGGCGCGTGCTACGATGGGTGTGTTCTTTTGTACTACAAATTCTGCCTTTAAATCAATATTGCCGCCGTTACCACTTTGTTGAGTGTCTTCGTTTAATACACTGGTACTGATTTGGCTGTTTTGTGCATAGAGGTATTGCCCAACATTGAGTGTCAGACTGCCGCCGTTGGCTCCGTTGGAGGCCGTTGTGATGGCGGCATCATGGCTTAAATTAATCTGCTCATCGACTTGAATCGAGAGATTGCCAGCATCGCCACGTCCGATGCTGGCTCCGGTGATTTGCCCTGAATCCAAGCTAAGATGTGCCGCTTGAATGGATAATTGTCCACCATTTCCCTCGTGCCGTGCGCCTACGCTGATGTCGGCACCGGAGGCTAATTGCATGTCTTGAGCTTGAATGGATAAATTGCCGCCGTGTCCGGTGCCTAGGCTGTTGGCATAGATTCTTGCACCGTCTTGCATGGTTAATGATTTCGCCGTTATTTTAATATCCCCCGCATCTCCGCCAAAGGCGCGACTAAATAAGGCTGAGCTGGCACCGATTTGATTATGTCCCTGAATATTTATTTGATCGGCATTCAATTCAAGAACACCACCATGACCTTGAGTGAAACTGGTGGTAGAGAGTCGGGCACCGATTAAATCAATCTCTTTGGCTTTTAATAGAATATTGCCGGCATCACTGGCGGGAATTATGGAGGTGAGCACGGTGGCGACATTCTCTGGGGTGGCGTTTAAACCGACATCAAAAAACGGTTTAACAGCGGCATTAGAAAAAATATTGCTATTGTGTAGAGTGATTTTATCTCGTGCTTCTAATGTAATAGAGCCTGCATCTCCGGTGGTAGCACTACTGCTGCTGAGTTCTAACCCACCTTCCATATAAATAGTATTGGCTTTCAAAAATAGACTACCTGCTTTGCCATTGACATAACTATTACTGCTAAAGCCATTATTGCTGGCAGTGAACGATTGATTCAAATAAATATCGCCTGCTTCAATAGAAATATCGCCTGCATTGCCGTATTGAGGTTGATTAAGTAACTCAGCTTCACTTAAAAACAAGATAGAATCATCACCTGAATCTGAAAATATTTTAGCGTTGTTTAAATTAAAGTCTTGAGTGGTTTTAATGCGAATAGCCCCTGCATTTCCTGAACCTTTAGTCGAAGTATTAATACTGGTATTGGTTTGTAATAATACATTGTCGGCTTGAATGCTCACATTACCACCTTTTCCACTGCCAAACCCATTGCCTTCGATACGAGCACCATCGCGCATGTTTAAAATTCCAGCATTAATTTCAATATTGCCTGCGCCGCCATGAAAAGCTTGGGTAAATAAAGCGGAAGATTCGCTACCATTATTACTGCCCTCTAATGTCAGTGTATGACTGGCATTAAGTGAAATTTCCCCGCCTTGCCCATTGGTAAAACTACTACTGCCTAATATAGAATTTTTTAAATTAATATTTTTAGCTTGCAAATGAATATTGCCTGCATTACCTGATTGAATTTTGGACGATAAAATATGCTCTCGGGTGGCAGGGGTGTTGACTAAATTGACCTCCATAAAAGGTTTAAGTGCTGCATTAGAATACACCTCGCTGTTGGATAGTATGATGTTGTCTTTGGCTTCTAAAGTCACCGCACCTGCATCGCCCGTGGTTAAACTACTACTGCTGATTTCAGAACCCCGTGTAACATCAATATTATCAGCGCTTAAATGAAGATTACCCGCTTTAGCCTGAGTCAGACTATTGCTGGTTAAAGTAGCACCTTGATTCAAAGTGATGTTTGTCGATTCAATTGAAATATTACCTGCATCACCATAGTGTGTTTTATTGATTAATTCAGCTTCAGTTAATGCTAATAACAAATTTTGCCCAGAATCTGAAAAGATTTTAGCAGCGGATAAGGTAAAACTTTGTGCTGCTTTAATTTGGATAGAACCTGCCGCACCTGAACCTTGAGTTGATGTATTGATGCTCGCCCCTGTTTGTAGTGACATATTTTCAGCTTGAACTATCACATTTCCGCCTTTTCCTGCTCCTAGTACATCGCCAAAGATAGTAGCCCCCTCTAGCATGTTTAATGTTTTTGCATTAATTTCAACATTACCTGCTTTTCCATTAAAGGCTTGGGTAAATAAGGCGGAAGATTGATTAAATCTATTTTTTCCTTGCAGCGTAATATCCTGGCTTGCGGTGAGAGATATAGCCCCCTCTTCTCCATTGGTAAAACTGGTACTGGCTAACACGGCACCGTTTAATTCAATATTCTGCGCCTGCAAATAAATATCGCCCGCTTTACCCGATTGAACCGGAGAAGATAAAATATGTGCATTGGCTTCTGGAGTGCTGTCAAAATCAACTTCCATAGCAGGTTTAAGTGCTGAATTTGTAAAAATATTACTGTCTGAGAGTAGAATGCTATCTGTAACATTTAATAGAACAGAGCCTGCGTCACCCGTCATGGCACTGTTGCTATTAATTTCTGATAAACCTTCCAAAACTATATTATCCGCAGTTAATTGAATAGAACCTGCATGACCATTCACTGCACTTTGACTACTGATCTCAGAATGTTCTAATTGTATATGCTCAGCTTCAATTGAAATAAAACCCGCATTGCCATACTGACCTTTAGCGGCCAATTCTTCTTCAGTCAGGCTTAATAAAGATTCATGCCCTGTATCCGAATGTACCTTGACCTCGGATAAATGCAGTGTTTGTGCAGGAATGATAGTGTTTTCTTCTTCACTGCCTTCTCCTGAAATATGAATGGAACCTGCATGACCACTGGCTTGCGTGGATGTACTCATATCACTACCGGATTGAATCAGGATGTGTTGTCCTTGTAATTGCACGGTACCTGCCTGAGCTTGCGTATAAGTACGACTGCCTAAGAATGTATTATTGCTTAATTCTATTTGTGGTGATTGAATTGAAACGCCGAGCGCCTTTCCATATTGAATTAAAGTATCTGCCTGGGCTTTGGGCTGTTCTAACAACGCTTGAGAGCCTGAGTCAGAGGCAATGTCTGCATTCGATGCTTGCAAGCGTTGTGTGGCTATGATGTTTATTTTATTTGAATCACCCGTGCCAGTGGTCGCCGTCGTGACTTGACTCGCATTGTGTATTGATATGTATTCTCCTTCCAAATGTATCTGACCCGAATGACCACTGCTCGTCGTATGACTACTAATGATTGTGACATCATCTAGTTGAATAACGGGTGCATTAAATAGAATGTCTCCCGCCTGTCCTTTTCCATGAGCATGAGAGGATACTTGATTGCCTGTTGAATCATCAGCGTGAGTACCTGAAAAACTCAGGTTTTGACGGGCAGTTAAACTGATTGAACCTGCGTTTTCACTAGAATAGTTATCATTATGAAGATGGCTGCCATTTTGAATAAAAATATTGTTCGCTTGTATATGAATATCTTGTTGAAGAGGCTCTGATGCCTCTCTATTAATGCTAGTGTTTGATGAAGTATTTGAATTATCAATAATGCTTTGAGTGAGATTGAACTCTCCGCCGAAGAGATGAATTGAACCCTGAGAAGATGCAGGTTTATCTGATGTTGTCGATATTAGACTGTCTTTTATGCTGAATACGCCGCCCGCCACATTGATGGATGGGGTATGGGCGAGTGGAAGTTCTCCTGCACCGCTGACGCTGGAGAGTTGAAGCGTTCCATGACCCGCAGAGACGGTGCTGCTGTCTATTTCTATGTGACCTGCTGCCAGCATGAGCGTCTTGCCATCCGGTACTGAAAGAGAAGCGTCTTTTACACTTAAATCGCCCGATGTTTCTGTATAAAAACCAAAGGCACTGGGGGCTGCACTGCTAAATTGACTGGCGTTGGAAGTGCTGACAGAGAGACTGCGTTCGTCGGAAAAACGCAGTGTCTGTGCGGTGGTGGCGTAAAAAGAACCTGAAATATCTAACTGCGCATGGGCACCAAAATGAATCCCAGAGGGATTGAGTAAGTACAGGTGGGCACCTTGAATCTGGCTGCTGATGGTGCCGTTGATGTCAGAAGCTACACCGCCTGTGACGCGGCTAATGATGTTATGAACCTCTGGCGCACCGGAAAAAGTCGCTGATTCTCCCGCATTGAGGCTAAAGGCTGTGAAGCTATGGAATAAATTATTGCCGTGGCGCTGGCCTAAATCTTCGGTGACAGAATAATCGGTACCGATTAGAGCTTGCGCACGACCTAAGCTGCCGTCAGTCACCACTTCTGCGTACATTGAAGAAGACCAGCAACACATCAACATGAAATAAGTGGAGGAGTAAGAAGCATAAAATTTAAAGGGAACACACATAAAATGACCTGCTGTGAATCATCCAAAGCTGATGAAAAGGGGGGAGGCGGTATAGCCCATTGGTCAGAAGCAGCAACACTTTTTGAGAGATAACGCCATTCATAGAACACGGTTATTTCTCACAGATCACTCATTGAGTCCGACTATAGCGATAAAAAATAATTATTGTTATGAGGTTTCATTAGTTTGGGGGGGGGGAATTATAGCCATTCTATATGAGGCGTGAAACAGGCAGGCTATTTTGTTAGATCACTTCTTAAACCTTCTCTACACCGCTTGATCTGCATCAAGGTTGTTCGACAGCCCTTCACTACACTGCAAGCCTTCTCATTATCTATCAAGGAGGCTCTCATGCAGGACATCTTTACCAAAAGCATGGCGAGGAATATCTACTACGGCGGTTCGCTGTTTTTTATTCTGCTATTCCTCGTCTTGACCTTTGATACCCACCGTACTTTGCCAGAGCGTGATAACCGTGAAAACCTGACCGAGCAGGTAGCACAGGGTAAACGTTTATGGGAGGAAAATAATTGTGTTGGCTGCCATACCTTGTTGGGTGAAGGGGCTTATTTCGCGCCTGAATTAGGCAATGTGTATAAACGCTATGGCGGCAAAGAGGGGATTAAAGCTTTTATTCAAAGTCGTCCTGCCGAGGGTATTCCAGGACGTCGCAGTATGCCGCAATTTAATTTTAATGATGAAGAACTGGAAGCGATTGCAGAGTTTTTGAAATATGCCAGCGAAATCGATACGCAAAACTGGCCACCGAATATTCAAGGTTAAGGGGGAAAATTGATGCAATATCCATCTCAAAATGTTGCACGGCTGTATTTCATGGCTGCTATTGGTTTGTTTGTGGTGCAGATTGTGTTTGGTTTAATTATGGGGCTGCAATATGTGGTCGGGGATTTTTTGTTCCCTGCGATTCCATTTAATGTGGCACGGATGGTACATACCAATCTGCTCATTGTGTGGCTGTTATTTGGTTTTATGGGGGCTTCTTATTATTTAGTACCCGAAGAAGCAGGCCGAGACCTTTATTCTCCGGGTTTGGCAAAACTGATGTTTTGGGTCTTTCTGATCGCCGGAGCGCTGACGATTGTGGGCTATTTAGCCGTGCCTTATGCGACTTTAGCCAAAATAACTGGGAATAGTTTGTTACCCACTATGGGGCGTGAGTTTTTGGAGCAACCCTGGATCACCAAAGTCGGTATTGTCATTGTGGCTCTAGCCTTTTTGTTTAATGTTGGAATGACGGTCTTAACTGGGCGTAAAACCGTGGTGACTATGGTCTTATTAACCGGTTTAACGGGGCTGGCCTTGTTGTTCCTGTTCTCTTTCTATAACCCTGATAATTTAGTGCTGGATAAATACTACTGGTGGTGGGTGGTACATCTATGGGTAGAAGGTGTTTGGGAATTGATTTTGGCGGCTATTTTGGCTTTTGTGTTGATTAAAACC
Organism: Thiotrichales bacterium; assembly: GCA_016744475.1. Taxonomy (GTDB): domain Bacteria; phylum Pseudomonadota; class Gammaproteobacteria; order Beggiatoales; family Beggiatoaceae; genus BB31. Next base: position 46,475 of record JADGEH010000002.1, read on the forward strand.
ACAGGCGTTGACCGCGAAGTGATTGAAAAATGGTTGTATGTGATTATTGCTATGACCTTGATCACGGGCATTATCGGTACGGGACATCATTATTATTGGATTGGTACTCCGGCTTATTGGCAATGGTTGGGTTCAATTTTCTCTGCCTTAGAGCCGATTCCGTTCTTTGTCATGGTGTTGTTTGCATTTAATACCATTAATCAACGCAAACGTGAACATCCCAATAAAGTCACTGTGTTGTGGGCAATGGGTACGGCAGTGATGGCCTTTTTAGGCGCGGGTGTATGGGGTTTTATGCATACTTTAGCCCCCGTCAACTATTACACTCACGGTACGCAAATTACCGCAGCACACGGGCACATGGCCTTTTTTGGGGCTTATGCGATGGTGGTGATGACGATTATTTCGTATGCCGTACCGATCATGCGTGGGCAAGATGCTAAAGGCAATCGGATGCAAGTGATGGAAATGTGGTCATTTTGGTTAATGACGGTTTCTATGGTCTTCATCACGCTGTTCTTAACCGGAGCGGGCATCTTGCAAACTTACTTGCAACGTTACACGGATACACCGCTGCCTTTCATGATCGTGCAGGAGAAAATCAGCTTGTTTTACTGGATGCGTGAAGCGGCGGGTGTGGTGTTCTTAATCGGTGCCATCTTGTTTGTTTTGAGTTTCTTACCTGAACGCAAAACCTCATCATCTAGCACGGCTGGATAAGTCTAGTTGTATAGCCAAAAGGGGGCACACGGCTTTTGCTGTGTGCCCCTTTCATTTAAGTGGCTCTTAAACCCCATTGAGTCCTGAATAGGTGTCTTCTGCATCAATGGCGTAATACTTAATCCCAAATACTGAAATGCTGTGTTTGGAAGGGTGTTTGCCTTTCGTTAGCAAGCCCAGTATAGTCTCTGCGCTTTGATTTGGCTCACTCGGACATCTGCATGAAAGTAAAAGCTCTCTATCCCGGTACCTTTGATCCCATCACCTACGGGCATGGCGACATCATGGCGCGTGCAGCTTCTATGTTTGATTCTGTGGTGATGGCCGTCGCTGCTAGTCCCGCTAAACAACCCCTGTTTAATCTGGAAACACGAGTCGGGCTGGCTCGCCAGGTATTGTCACATTTAGATAATATTACAGTCTGTGGTTTTGATGGTTTGCTGGCAGAATTTGCCGTGCAATGCGAAGCCCAAGTATTAGTCAGAGGCTTGCGGGCGGTGTCTGATTTTGAGTATGAATTTCAACTAGCCAGCATGAACCGCGCATTAGTGCCGCATTTAGAAACGGTGTTTCTGCCAACGGCTACGCGCTATACCTATATTTCTTCAAGCCTGGTCAAAGAAGTCGCAAAACTCGGCGGGCAAGTGGATCAATTTGTCGATCCTATTGTGGTTCAGGCTTTGCGCTCAAAATTAGGATCAGGTCGAAAAACGGTGTCTGGGCCTATTGACGTGTAGTGTGCTCAACCCAACACCCGTAGCAAGACGCTATACCGCTTGACAGTGCATCATTGAAACATTGCTCATGCGCACTTATAGACAGTCGAAGTATCTGTATACCGAAAGCAGGCCTCTCGGTCTTTTCATCTGAAATCCTGTGCTGCCAGGATTCGTTATTTTTAAGCGCTAAAATAGGAAGTCAAATATGGCACTCTATATTACTGACGAATGTATTAACTGTGATGTTTGTGAACCAGAATGCCCGAATGAGGCCATCTTTCAGGGCGAAGACATTTATGAAATTAACCCTGATTTATGTACTGAATGCGTTGGGCATTATGAAACCTCTCAATGTGTTGATGTTTGTCCTGTCGATTGCATTCCAAAACACCCTGATCATGAAGAATCTGAAGAAGTGTTAATGCAAAAGTACTACAAAATTACCGGCAAATCCCCAGAAGATGCTGGTGCCTGATCATAGCTCACAGGGCTAATGCTTTGTCTTCGTATAGACTTTAGAGCCTATACGAAGACAAGGTAGCGGTGCTTAAGACTCAAGCAAGCACCTTCTAATACCTCTGCATCCATCTCAATACCTTTCCTCGTCTGTTCCCACTCGCTACGCCGTACATCACCGCAAAAATAAAGTGTTTTTGTTTCAATATGGGGTACGCCCAGGGCCATCGCATTAAACCGATTTTAACATTTATCACTACCCACGTAGGGCGGCTACCCTTGAAGGAAATACAAGCTGCTTAATGAAAATCAAGCAGCTTGTAAAGCATCTTTATAAATATTTTTTATGGAAAAATGCCATGTCAGGATTGACCGGAAAGGGTCTATAGGGAACATAAATCAGTTGTACGACAGACCTGGCAGGTTTCCAAAACCTGCCAGGTCTTGATCACGATGCTCCAGTACAACTGAAATATTATCTCTATATTTACATGGATATTACGCCGCCCCCATCTGCATTAAATGCGGATGTTCATCTAACAAGCCGTGTTCTGCCATTTCTGCATACACCGCAGCTACGGCTTCTTCAATCGGCTCCATCGCGTGTTCGCCGTTGGGTTGAATGCCCGCTTCCTCTAATTGCTCCCAAGGTTCAAAACCGATTTTTGAACACAGCACGCTTTCGCAGCCTTCTAACGAGCGAATGGTTTTCTGCAATACGGTTTCGCCGTCGCCGCAGGTGTCGCCGCCTTCGCAATACAATTCCACTTTGCGGTGCCCGATAAAACGCACATCCATCGCTGAAGCTTCATAGATCAAGAACTCTTTGGCGTGACCAAAATGCTGGTTAATCACACCGCCGCCTGTGGTTGCTACCGCCATTAACACGGGGCGGGTGTTCGCTACTTCTTTTTGACGCAAGCCAATGGAAGACAAAGCCACGAAGGTTTCGCCAGTTTTCGCTTTTTGCGCTTGGCGATTCGCTTCAATGCTGGCTTGATAATCTTTGCGTTTTTGCATGGCGGCTTCGTAGTCGATCTCCATGTGCTCGATCTTATCCATAGTGAATTCATCGCCGCGATCTTCGCCTAACATGCCGACCGCATCAGCACGGCATTGGCGGCAATGGCGCATCATATTCATGTCGCCTGCGCATTTGTCTTGTAAGCCTTGCAACTCGTCATGGGTGGGCCCGCGTTGTCCCATCACACCATAAAAAGTGCCGTGTTCTTCTTCGGCAATCAACGGCATCACGTTGTGCAGGAAAGCGCCTTTGGCTTTGACGACTTTGCTGACTTCTTCTAAATGCTCGTCATTCACGCCGGGAATCATCACCGAATTGACTTTCACCAACACGCCGCGCTCGGTGAGCATTTCTAAGCCTTTTTGCTGCTGTTCAATCAGAATTTCAGCGCCTTTGCGGCCTTTGATGCGGCGGTTATTCCAGAAAATCCAAGGATAGATTTTTTCGCCTACGTCAGGGTCTACGCAGTTAATCGTGATGGTGACGTGATCAATATTGTGTTTGCATAATTCTTCGACTTGCGCAGGCAAAGCTAAGCCATTGGTGGACACGCATAATTTGATGTCTGGCGCTTTTTCGGTGAGCTGGCGGAAGGTGTCAAAAGTGCGTTCAGGGTTCGCCAGCGGATCGCCAGGGCCCGCGATACCGAGCACGGTCATTTGTGGAATATTAGCGGCGACAGCCATGACTTTTTGCACCGCTTGATCCGAGCTGAGGAGTTCTGATACCACGCCAGGGCGGGATTCGTTGGCACAATCGTATTTGCGATTGCAGTAATGACATTGAATATTGCAAGCCGGAGCCACGGCGACGTGCATCCGTGCAAAATGATGATGCGCTTCTTCTGAGTAGCAAGGATGATCTTGTACTTTTTCGCGGATATGATCCGGTAAATGTGATAACTGATCATCGCTACCGCCGCAGCCTGAAGAACTGCAACCACTGCTTTCTGTGGACTCCTGTCCAATCACTTTCAATTCAACCATGTTGCCTCCCAGATGTCTGTTTGCTTCACGCAGTTTGCGTAAGATGAGAATTAAGTTAATTTTGCTGATAGACATTCACGGCAAGCTGCGTGCCTGAAAGAATTTTCGCTTCAAGCATTTGTTATTATTGATATTAAAAATATTTTTAAGGCATTCGTGTCAGGTCTATGACAGAACATTTTTTGGGGATTGTTTTATTGGCAACAAAGGGAAAACGGGGGATGGTTTGGGATTTATATAGAGACATGAATTGAGTTGTACGACACACTTTTTTCTGATGCTCAATTTATCAGGCCTTATGTCAATTTAGCCTCGTACAACTGAATTAATATTCTTATAGGAAAGATAAAAAAGACACTGCTTTAGTTAGCCTCTTCTTTTTGAAGAGATAGATAGAGGATTTAAGCTTGGAAATGGGGATAGAAGGGAGAGGAGGAAGCAAAGTATTTATTTATTGCCAATACATTCTATTTTTCCGAAGCATTCGGATTGAGGTTGCAAACCTCGACCCGTGTTGTAATCGCGATAAATAACCTACTGAAGCCCTCCTTTTTGAAGGCAAAGGTATCTACACAAATTGCTTACAGATAGAGAGGAACCTCGAGCCCAATGTTTTGCCTCTTAGTTCCCCTTGAAACATTCTGGTTAATTCAGCTTACCTTTCTGGGTGGATTGCTGAACCATATTGATCGCAAAATGATGTATCGCCAATATCTCTGCCATTTGGGTAATTAGGGTCTACCCAGTTGCCCGTATTATCTGGATCATCCTTGACTGATGCATCATTTCCATAGACATGATTACTAAACGTTTTAAAAGATCCGGTCAACAAATCAGGATTTAAAGCTGGATCTGTCATGGGCGAGTCCTGATAGCGTAGGTAAATATCTTGATCACTTTCAGTTCCACTAGCCGTTCTAATATAATTATAAAGAACATAATTATATTTGCTTGCACCTTCATTATTTTGAAAATTTATACCATCAGTTGCTTGAAGGTATCCCCATCCTATTTGTTCACTCGTTAAGCTTTCAGCACGCCCACAGTGATGGTTAATAATGGTATTGCATGACACTGTATTACCTGTTGCGGCATCCATACCTATTGCACCGACCCCCCAATATAAACAATTATGATCAAGCCGATTATTATTAACCCAGTTGTAATCGCTATGACGATCAATGCAGATTCCTTCTGCTGAATTATCATGTATAACATTATCATTAACCCAGTTATAATCGGCATTATTCAGTACAATTCCACAGATGCCGTTATATCTCACTACATTTTTCAACACTTTATTTGTTTGAACAGTTTCTGGATTAGCATCCAGTAAAATGCCATGCCCACCATTATTTTCAATAAGTAGACCCTCAATAAGCCCCTCTCCCCCCTTAACATACAATCCACTACCTTGATAAACAGAATGTCCATTTATCGTGAAATTTTTGAGCACAGTTTTTTTAACATTAGGAGCAATTTGAACAGCGTCATAATCTCCATTTTTTTTAATAACACATGTATGTTTAACACCAACGCATTGTATAGTTAAATTATCCTTGAAAATCCTTACACCATTAAGAACAGAGTTTCCTGATGGTAGTTCATACGTACCTGCTGTTAAGTTAAAGACATCTCCAGCGTTTGCCTGATCAATTACCTGCTTCAAATTATCGCTTGGTATAAGTTGATATATGGTTGAGTGGGCTATATCAGCATACAATACTGAGGCGAACATCATGGCAATAGGATATAAGCCACATTTTTTATTTGCATTTAACATAAATTATCCTTGAACTTTATAGTTAATAGGTTTCTACAATCAAACAAATTGACCCGAACATTTCAAATAGCTATCAATCTTGCTATTAAGCCAAAACCTGCATCCGCAGTATAGCTTAGATACACTTTCTACATCTATTAAAAATAAATCAATTACAGTTACAATTTGATACAAAACTTAATAACTTAATATCAGCTTTGTATGTTTGAATTTTTTTTAAAAGCATTTTTATGAGTTTTCGTTATCAAAAGCATACGATTTAACTCACTTTATGCAAACAGAGTGAAACCAACGGACACACCAGGTTTTTTTCATGCGGTGTAAATTTAGGTATAGGACAAGGCAGGATGCAGTGAGGTATGAATCACATTATTTTAATATTTCACATAAAGATGGAGGTTCTTTATGTCACTTGCGGGTCAAAGTTTCAAACCTTGACCCGCGCTGGGATATTTTTGAGGACTAAAGTCCTCACTACGAACTTAACTTAAACAAACAACTGCTCCAATTTATGCGCTACACGGTTTTTGGAAGCGGCGGCTTTCATGAAAATGACTAAAGCTTCTAGTTCTCCAATCACGGCGCGTGGGTCAAGGTTTTGACTAGATACGATGTTTTTTACTTCAGTGCCGCAAAATTGAATTAAGAAATCATCGTCGCGGGCTAGGCCAATGGCTAAACCAATCAAATGCGGCAGGGCTTTATCGCCACGTTCAACTGCAATTTTATTGGAAAAATCTTGCCATGCTTGAATCCAACGCACTTTTTCAGATTCACTGATACGTCCGGTATCGGTGCGTAAAAATAGAACAATTGAATTCATGTTTTTAGATAAGGCTTCATCTTTTATTTTGCCTAAACGACAAATGGCTTTGAAATGATGGTCAATGCAATGCCCACATTGGTAATACAAGGCTAAACCTAAAGCAATACATTCTTTTTGATCGAGACTTAAATGTTTTGTCCATTTTTCTTCTCCGTCAGTGCCATCAAACACCACCATGTACATCAGGTTCATTAAATCTGATACATGACGAGGAAATACATTATCTTGAAAAACTTTGCTACTCATTATTACTCTCCGTGTTCTATAGAAAGGCGGGTTTGTTGGGCAATCATCTTCTCTTCATCGGTGGGAATCACCCACACGCTCACGCGGCTATTTTGAGCGTCAATGCGCTGCGCATGACGGGCATTGGCATCGGTGTCTAATGCCACGCCTAACCACGCGGCTTGTGCGCAAATGCGGGTGCGAATGGCGGCGGCGTGTTCGCCGATGCCTGCGGTAAACACCAATGCGTCCACTCCGCCTAGTGCGGCGGCGAGTGAGCCGATCTCGCGGCTGATGCGGTATACAAATAAATCGACGGCTTGTTGAGCACGCGGCTCAGGATTATCCAGCAAGTCCTGCATGTCATTGCTAATGCCGGATACGCCGAGCAAGCCGGATTGGTGATACAAGGTTTTTTCGATGTCTTGAGCCGTCATGCCGTTCTGCAACCAGTGCAGCAACACGCCTGGATCAATCGCTCCGCAACGAGTACCCATCATCAAGCCATCCAAGGCGCTAAATCCCATGGTGGTGGCGATGCTTTTACCCGCTTTTAACGCGGCTAAACTGGCTCCATTGCCTAAATGCGCGACAATGGTGTTGTCCGGCATCGCGCCTGCGAGTTCGGGCAAACGCTGTGCGATGTAGGCATAGGATTGTCCATGAAATCCATAACGCCGCACGCCTGCTTCGGTGTGCTCATGCGGGATGGCAAATTGTTGAGCGACGGGCGGTTGAGTGGCGTGAAAAGCGGTATCAAAACAGGCGACTTGCGGCAAATCGGGCTTGTGATCGTGCAGCGTATGAATCGGCTTGAGATTATGCGGTTGATGCAGCGGTGCCAGAGGAATTAGAGCTTCCAGCGCGGTTAAAATCTCGGCATTGACTAACACGGGGGCGACAAAACGGGTGCCGCCATGTACCACGCGATGTCCAATGCCGCGTAATTGATAACCATCGTCGCGGTGTTCACTCCAATCCAATAAGCAGCGAAAGGCCGTGTCGTGACTGGCAGCGCCTAAATCTTGTTGATGCAGTGTGTCGCCGTCAGTGGTTTTGACTTTAAATAAAGTATGCGTGCCGATGCCAGTGATGTCGGCTTGATACACCCGCTCCAAGCCCTGCTCTTGGCAAGCAAACAGCGCACATTTGATGCTGGAAGAACCCGCATTGACGACTAAAATGGCATCGTTCATGGGATTTTCTTCTGTTTATTATGCGCCAGCAACAAGGCTAAAGCACAAGATGCCATGCGGCTGAGCACGGAATCTGCGCGACTGGTCAAAGCAATCGGCACCCGCGCACCGAGCACAATCCCTGAAGACAGCGCATCCGCCATATATTCCAATTGCTTAGCCACCATGTTGCCCGATTCCATGTCCGGTGCGACCAAAATATCTGCCAAGCCTGCTACGGGCGACTGAATCCCTTTGATACGCGCCGCTTCTTCAGACACGGCATTATCAAAGGCTAAAGGGCCATCGACTAAACCGCCTGTAATTTGTCCCCGATCCGCCATTTTACAAATCGCAGCGGCTTCCAAGGTCGAGCGCATTTTAGGATTGATGGTTTCTACGGCTGACAATAAGGCCACACGCGGTTGTTGATTGCCCAAGGCATGGGCCATATCAATCGCGTTTTGTACGATGTCGCGTTTTTCTTCCAAGGTCGGATCAATATTAATCGCCGCATCCGTGACCATAATTGGGCGCGGATAAGCGGGCACATCCATCAAAAATACATGGCTCATGCGCCGCGCACTGGCAATACCTGTGGCACGACGTACCGCAGCCCCCATCAATTCATCGGTGTGCAGACTGCCTTTCATGATGGCTTCAACTTCGCCTGCTCGCGCCATTGCCACCGCTTTTTCAGCGGCTTCGTGGCTGTGTTCCGTGTCCACCACGCGGTAATCATCAATATTGATGTTTTCTTGCTCCGCCACAGCCCGCATTTTGTCCAACGGGCCAAACAAAATCGGCACAATTAAGTTAGAACGCGCCGCCTCAATCGCGCCCATAAAGGAATTACGATCCACCGGATGCACAATCGCCATGGGGATGGGGGCATAATCCTTGGTCATCGCCACCAAGCGCTGTAATTGCGAGCCGCGATCATTGAGTTTTAAATGCGGTAAAGTCACTCGTTCACGCTGAACTTTCTCTGTCGGCGCAAACACTTCAGCCGTCCCCGTGCAAATCACATCCTTCTCATCGTCAGCATTGGTGCAACGGCAATCAAGGCTGATGACAAAATCTGAATCTTGCTTTTCAATCACTGTGACAGTGGCTTGGATGCTTTCGCCCAGCGCCACAGGCCGATGAAATTTCAGCATTTGTCCGCGATACACAGTGCCAGGCCCTGGCAATTGCGTGCCGAGCAGATTAGAAAATAAAGCCCCACTCCACATCGCATGTCCGGTGAGTTTACGCTGACTGGTTTCGGCAAAATCAATGTCGGTATGCGTGGGATTCATGTCGCCAGACGCGAGCGCAAACAAATTGACATCTTCAAATGCCAAGGTTTTTTGCAAAGTCGCGCTGTCGCCGATATTGATCTCGGAAAAGGTTTTGTTTTCTATGCATTTATCGCATTTTCCCAAGGTGGGTTTTACGGAATTTTTGGTGATGTCCATCTGCTTATACCTGTCCAATGAATACGCTGTAATAAAATGATGGCAGGGCGATATATCGCTACGGTGCTGCCTGCCACAAGTCTAATCTGTCGCAACCTGACATAACATCAGAATATTAGAATTTTATAACTGATATGCTGCGCTGCACAATAGCAGACACAATATCACTCACGCTAACAACATTTAATGACAAACGTTTGAATCACTCGTGCCTTTGCGCCGTATCGTCATTCAGTGAAGCCCCAAAGGGGCGTAATATTTATAGCCTAGGGCAACGCCCTAGGTTAAACGGATAGCAGAGACTCAGCCCTGAAAGGGCGACATAAAACGCCATGCCGCCTTTTATTGCGCCCTTTCAGGGCTGGGTCAGTATCATCGACCGAACCCAGGGCGTTGCCCTGGGCTATAAATATTACGCCCCATTGGGGCTAAAAATCCTTTGCCCTCGTTCCCATGCGCCGCATCACTGCCATTCAGTTAAGCCTGGGAGTGGCTAAGCTCCCTCTTAGCATCACCGCCGCAGGCGGTGCTATGGCTCACTTGGAAGTGAGCCACTCCCAGGTGTCGTCCCTCACTGAATGGCAGTGATGTGACACATGGGAACGAGTTAATGACAAACGTTTGAATCACGAGAATCCCAACATGCACATTCGTTACGCTACCGCCGCAGACATACCGCCCATGTCCGATTTATTAGCTCAATTATTCAGCATTGAGAAGGACTTTCAGGGGGATAAAAACAAGCAGCAGCGCGGCTTACAACTGTTGTTGGAACACCCGCAGGCGCAATTGTTTGTTGCCGAAAAAGACGGGGTTGTGGTGGGAATGCTCAGCGTGCAACGGCTGATTTCAAGCGCGGAAGGCGCTTGGGTGGGATTTATCGAAGATGTCGTCGTCACCGAACATTTGCGCGGACAAGGCATCGGACGCGCCTTGCTACAAGCCGCGCACACCTGGGCACAAGCACAAGGCTTACAACGCCTGCAATTATTAGTCGATAAAAATAACGAAGCCGCGCTGAATTTTTATGCCCAGCAAGCTTGGCAAAACACCGCTTTAATCGCTTTACGGAAAATGCTTTGAGCATGAAGCGAACGGACATGTCAGGCTTTTCCTTCGTTCCCATGTGTCACATGGCAACGAGTTAATGTCAGCTATTTGCTCACCGCATGGTTTGTGCGACACTTCAGCGTCTATTAACAGCTTCTTATTCATGACCCACTCATCGCATCCTATGCGTGCTCACTCGATTTTAAGGACATCCTCGTTTATGCGAACTTCCAACCTTCTTCTTTCCACATTAAAAGAAATGCCCGCTGATGCCGAAGTCATCAGCCATCAACTCATGCTGCGTGCAGGGCTTATCCGCAAACTCGAAGCGGGCGGCTTGTACACCTGGTTGCCCTTGGGTTTGCGCGTGCTGCGTAAAGTCGAACACATTATCCGCACCGAAATGGATCGTAGCGGTGGGCAAGAAGTCTTAATGCCCGTGGTACAACCCGCCGAATTATGGGAGAAATCCGGGCGCTGGGGACAATACGGGCCCGAACTACTGCGCTTTAAAGATCGCCATGCGCGAGAATTCTGCTTAGGCCCGACTCATGAAGAAGTCATCACCGACTTAGCCCGCCGCGAATTGCGCAGCTACAAACAATTACCGATTAATTTTTACCAAATTCAAACCAAATTCCGCGACGAAATCCGCCCCCGTTTTGGCGTGATGCGGGCGCGAGAATTCATCATGAAAGATGCCTATTCCTTTCATCTTGACCATGAATCACTGGATCAGACTTACCAAGTCATGTACGACACCTACTCCCGCATTTTCTCGCGCATGGGGTTAAAATTCCGCGCAGTAATGGCGGATACTGGCAGCATTGGCGGGCACGCTTCGCATGAATTTCACGTCCTCGCCTCCTCCGGTGAAGATGCCATTGCCTATTGCGAAAACAGCGATTACGCCGCCAATGTTGAACTGGCACAAGCGCTGCCGCCCGAAGGTGAACGTCCTGCGGCAAAAAGCCCCGGCATGGCGGCGGTGTCCACGCCTAATCAACACAGCATTGCAGATGTCAGCCAATTTCTGCATATCTCCGAACAGCAATGTTTAAAAACCTTGCTGGTCAAGGGTGAAAATGAAGGCATCGTCGCTTTAGTTCTACGCGGTGATCATCCCTTAAATGAAATTAAAGCCGCCAAATTGTCCCAAGTCGCCAGCCCGCTGACGTTTGCCGAAGAGGAAGATATCAGCAGTGTCGCGGGATGCTCTGCGGGTTCCATCGGGCCTGTAGGACTGAACATTCCCATCATTGCCGATCACAGCGCTTTGGCGGTGGTCGATTTTGTCTGCGGTGCCAACCAAGACGGGCAGCATTTAACCGGCGTGAATTGGGGCACGGATTTACCCGAACCCATCGCGGCTGATTTGCGCAACGTACAAACAGGCGATCCCAGTCCCGACGGCAAAGGCACGCTCGACATTGCTCGCGGCATTGAAGTCGGGCACATTTTCCAACTGGGTCAAAAATACAGTCAAGCGATGGAAGCCACCGTGTTGGATGAACAAGGCAACGCGGTCGTGATGACAATGGGGTGTTACGGCATTGGCGTAACCCGCGTCGTCGCAGCAGCGATAGAGCAAAATTTTGATGACAAGGGCATTATTTGGCCCGATGCCATCGCCCCTTTCCAAGTTGCTTTGCTGCCGATGAACATGCACAAATCCGAACGCCTACAAAAAGCCGTGCAAGCTTTATACGATCAACTCACGCAAGCGGGTTTTGAAGTGTTACTCGATGATCGCAAAGAGCGCCCCGGCGTGATGTTCGCCGACATGGAACTCATCGGCATTCCGCACCGTTTGGTCTTAGGTGATCGTGGTTTAGATGAAGGCATGATTGAGTACAAAGGACGGCGGGATAAAGACAACCAGAAAATCCCAGCGGATAACATCATCGAGTTTCTGCGCGAGCAGATGCAAGGCGTGTAGCTGTCGTAGGTCTATTTTATGTAGGATGGGTAGAGCAAAGCGAAACCCATCTTTATCATGAAATGAATTGAAATCCCTCGCTCCCAAGCGGCGCTGCGGATGATGGCGCAATGAGTTTTAATATTTATAGCAAAATTATATCAGTTGTTAAGACTGCCAGTCCTTAAAGGAGTGGCAGTCTTGAGTTTGGCTCTATTGCAAGCCTATAAATGATGTACTTTAGCTATATTCTATATTTTTTATCAGGTTTGATGATGGCTAAAGTTATTTCATTAATTTGTCCAAACTGTAGTGCGCCTATCGATCTATTAGCCGCAGGTCAGTTTCGTTGCGAGTATTGCGACACTTTACATACTATAGTTTTTGATAAGGGGGAGCGTCATAGCGACCAGCCCCATTCCTCTGCTCGTCAAATGGGTAATAATAGCGAGCAGCTGAAGCTGAAAAAGTTGATGGCTGAGATTGACAGCTTAAAGGTGAATTTAAATAAATTGAAAGAAAAAAAGGCATTCATTACTAAACAAAAATCATCAAGATCAAAAGAACAGCGAAAGGATGACTGGAAAAGTTTTATTGGCTTAACGACAGTGAGTCATGCGATTAATCTGTGGTTTTGGTACGCTTTGCTGTATATCTCACTGTATAACGGATGGCCTTGGTGGGTGTCATTAATTCTTGGTTTTACAGCATTGATGGTGGTTGGAGGTGATTTGGTAAGACTGAATGATGAAGACAAGGAGGCAAAGCTAAAGGTTCTGGGACGGCAGATTAGACATCTTACAGCTAAAATTGAGCTTAAAGAAAAAAACAGACAAATTTATCTTAAACTAATGATGCGTAGATTGTAACGTCAGCCTATTATTCAATATAGAAAAATTATATCAGTTGTTAAGACTGCCAGTCCTTGAAGGACTGGCAGTCTTGGGTTTGGCTATATTTCAAATCTATAAATGATGTACTTTAGCTATATTATCCCTGCATCAGTACTGACCGCAACGCGGTCAAAACTGCATTTCCATGCGGCACATCACTGCCATTAAGTTAAGGAAAAAAATTTAGAATTCAAGCTACTTGCTTCCCCTCCTCGCAGGAGGGGATTGAGGGGTGATTAAAGGTATTCATCCCTTAACAACAGGCTAAAGAAGGTGGTTTTTGTTCACCCCCTAGCCCCCCTCCTTGAAGGAGGGGGAATAAAATCAACTGCTTGCAATACTACTAGGCTTAACTTAAATAGCAGCGATGCGGCGCATGGGAACGAGTGAAACATCGTTTGGAAACGCTGGCGTTCTTTGCGTCTCTAGCGCCTTTTGCTATTTTATGTAGGATGGGTAAAGCGAAGCGAAACCCATCTTTATCATGAAATGAATTGAAATCCCTCGTTCCCAAGTGCCGAGGCTGTAAAAGAACCTCATTTTTGGGATTTTCGACAACGTAAAATCAATAGCTTACGGGTGAAAAATCACCCGTTTTGGGAGTTCTTTTACAGCCTCGGCGCTTGGGAACGAGGCATAGTGTTATGTTCTTTCGGCGCGCCTGCCATGAGAAAAATCTCGCCATCCACAAACTCACTTTTCTCCTTGGCTTGACGCTCAATGGCTAAATACTCTTCAGCGCTTAAATGCGGTTTTTCTTGTGCAGACATGAGAACGCCTATTTTCACTGTGAATTGATAGGCTGATAAGCCTGCAAGCGTTGCTGAAAATCTTTTCGTTCCGGGTTCAGCATCGTTGCTTTCTCCTGATGCGTGAGCGCCTGCCCAAACTTACCCGCGATAAAATACAGGCCCGCCAAACTATCCTGATATTCCGCATTCGCCGCATCCATCATCACCGCCTGTTTTTCCAACTCAAACAAACGCAAAAACGCTTGATGGGCTAATTCATGCGCTGCTTCTGCGGTTTCTGGTACTTCATCCCCCGAACGTAAGGAAAACTCTTTAACCACCCGCTCAGGCTTAGCTTCATCTTGAGACTTGTTAGCAGCCTCAGCTCCAGCCATCTGCTTTTCAGCCTTCTCTTGATTGACAGTGACATCACCTTTTTCCGTCTGCAAACTCATGCCATCAGTTTTGAAACTAAACGCAGGCGGACTACCCGATAACACCACAATCACAATCGCCGAACCGAAGGCGGCAAAGAACGTCCCAGGCGCGGCATTTTTCAAACTCAGCCGCCGATGCTCACCAAACTGTGCTTCCATCTCCGCCACATGCTTACTTCCACCCTCTCCAGCAGCTTGCGACTGCGGCATCGCTCGCACAAACAAACGATACCCCAGAAAAATGCACAAACCGCCCAGCAAAATAATCAACAAGCGAAAGCCCATCAAATATGCCAACGCCGCATACACCAAAGTCGATTCTTCCATCAATCCTCCTAAAATTTTTTTGCAAAAAACTTTATACGCGGCAGAGTTGCTAAGCCATAATGCTTGGTAAGAGCATAAGGCGATTTCTAGTTAAAAAAATACCATTTAGCTGGTCTTTTGACTGAACTTCTTCGTTACGTTAGCAGTTGCATAGCCTGCTATGCGCCTGCTAACGCGCCTTGAATTTCAGCCAAAATCCTGCGCTATCTTGGTATTTTTTTATCTGGCAATCGCCTAACTTCACCACTCAATACAACAAGTAATATCCGTTTTACTGAAATCATTTCCCTTAAACAACAAAGGCTGTTTCAAGACTTTCGCCAGCGCATAGGCAAAACAATCACCAAAATTCAATTGTGCTGGATGACCTCGCCCTTTGCCATAATCCCGATAAGCTTGTCGTGCCGCTTCGGCTTGCTCTTCAGTCACAGCCACGATTTTGATAACCGCTTTTTGCAACAAACGCTCAAAGTCATGTTTGCCTGTCTCTCCACGTCGGTTTTCTATCACAATAGACGTTTCCAACATAGAAGCCGCAGATAACAAACGCTCCTCTGTTTGAGCAATCACTTGGCTGATTTGAGCTGCTTCTGCTTCATCCTCTAAGATGGCAATCAATGCTGAGGTATCGATGACCATTACTCTGGCAATCCTTGCGCGTTATAACCCAGAATTTGCTCTGGTGTTCGTTTATCCAATAATGGCGATGCCGCACAATGCCGACCAATAGCAAGCAGTTCTCCCGCTAAATTCTCTGCTAATGCTGACTGCTGCAATGCAGTCCCAGTATGAAAAGAGGTTTTATCATCACCTTGAACTTCATCAGAACGGCTCTTCTCAAGCGATTTCAAACGCTGCTCAACAAACAACACAAAATCCAACACTTCTGCTTGTTTTTCAGGTGAAAAATGTTCCACATGTTCTTGGATTGTCTGTAAAACAGTCATAAAAATATCCCCTAAAGTTTTTGCAAAATATAATTTTTCAGATAATCAATTTCTCGTTTTAAGACTGCCAGTCCTTCAAGAACTGGCAGTCTTACGGATGTTATTTGCTGAAAAGCTATAACCAATTCCCCATCAAAATAAACGCCGCCCAATGAAACGGATGCGCGTAATAATCAGGCAAATTGCTGTTTTCCGCATCAATAAATGCCTGCTGCACTTGCTGAATCGCCTTTGCCTTATTGACGGGGCTGTCTGCCTGTTGCGCATACAAACGCTGCATAAACTCGGCGGTGCTTTGGTCGCTGACTTGCCACAGCGTTGCCAGCACACTTTTCGCGCCGCGATTAATCACCAAGGTGCCTAAGCCTTCCACCTCGGTGCCGTCGGCTTTGCTGCCTGCGGTAAAACCCATGCCCGTATTACACGCCGACAGCGCCAGCATATCCAAGCCCTGCCATTCAAAGCGCTTCACGCCAATATCTGCAAGGCTTAAATGATTGCCGTCGCCCAATAACAAAAACGAATCCGTATCCTTGCCGACTTGCAGATTAAAATGACTGGCGATGTGCAGCACAGGAAAACCGCGCAGCAACACATCCTGCAAAGTGTTTTCGGTAAAGGCCGCGTCCAGATGCACTTCTCCGGGCAACACGCCGTCTTTATCCTGCGCATTACGCCGCACTATGCCCTCTAGCTCATCTTTCACCGCAGGCAAAGGCGCAAAATGCCCGTGTTTTTGCGTCACGCCCAAGCCTGCGACTTCCCACGCCGCTTGTCGGGTTTTGCTTAAATGCGCATCCGCTGCTGCGGTATAAGTTGCCAGCGCATAATCCTCTGCCAACCAGCGTTGCCCGTCATACAAAGCCGCCAAGGGCAAATAACGCATTTCTCCCGCCAAATACACCATCAACACCTGCGCCTCGGCACGGCGCAAATCCTCACCAATCGGCGCAATCAACCAATCATACAACTGCTTGGCAGGCTGTTTTACTGCTGTTAAATCTGCCGCTGACCCGTTCCCTGAGCCTGTCGAAGGGGGCGGCTCAGTAACAGCAACATTCCAACCCCGCTTACGCCCCGCCAGCTTCAACGCCTCGCGCAAATCCAACACCGCCTTGCCCAAATCCTCGCGCTTCACCTCCACGCTGCGGCGCACCGTCACCTCCGCAGTCGTTACCAGAATATCCAAACGCTCAGGCAAAGGCACAAAATACAACAACACCGTACCCTTGCCTAAATCCTGCAATAAAGCGCGTAACTGCTCGCGCCTATCATCAAACGCCGCCAGCGTCGCCTGCATATCTTCAGGTTTCAAGCTGCCCAACAATTTATCGGTTTGTGCAAACCACGCCTGCAAAGCCTGCTCGGCGGCGGCTAAATCCTCGCTTAAGGTTTGCAACCGCTGCTCTTCTTGCGCATTCAAATTCATTCCGCGCCGTTTTTTATCGCGCAACGCGCCATACACCCCACCCAAACTCACCAACTGCTGAGCAATCGCCTGATAACGCTCAAACCGAGGTTGCTCAGGCGGGGTAAAACGCAAACTATCCTCAGGCAACTCAAAAGCACGAGTACGGCGAATAAAATCGAAATACTCCTCCTGTTTCAACAATTCCAATACCTTCTGCGCTTCAAACAAACGCCCTTGGCGCATGAGCAAATCGGCGAGGTCTTCATACACGTCTTTTTTGTCGTGCATGAAAGATTGGCTGAGGGATTTGTCGTCCAGCTTGGCGACATGAGAGCGCAGGGTTTGAATGGTGTTGACGGCTTGTTTGCCGTAGAAGATAGCGGCGTTGGGGTTTTTTAATTGCTTTGAAACAAGATGAATAGAATTAAATATTTGCCATAAATACTCTGGTTCTCCTGTCTGAATTAATATAGTTAATGCTTCAAGATAAATATTTCTAGCTTTTAGTAAGTCTCGATTAGAATAGTATATGATGGCTATATTCATTAAGCCAACAGCAGTTTCTGTACGGTTATTTAGTTGTATATGTATTTCAAGTGCTTTCATATAAGTTTCTAGTTCTTTTACACCATCCCCTTTTCTTCCATATAATGAGGCAAGGTTATGCAAGGTATTAGCCTCATATTTTTTATTTCCGTATTTTTGATAGTTTAATAACCCAAGATTAATATATTTAATTGCTTCATCATGCTGTTTTTGTAATTTATATATAACACCAATATTATTAAAAATAGAAGCCATTACTTTATAATCATTAGTTTTTTTATGAATTGATAAAGCCTCTTTGTATAGTGTTAGTGCTTTATCATATTTACCAAGACTTTGATATATATTAGCCATACCAGTTAAAGCGATAGCTATGCCCCTTTCCTCTCCAATGTCTCTTTTAATTTTTAGAGATTTATCATAGTATTCAAGAGATTTATCATATTGCCCCATACTCCAGTAAGCTGAACCCATATTAGTAAAAATCGAGCTTTTAGTTTTTTCATTAGAAATATCTAAAGCCTGATAATAATACTCTAATGCTTTAGAGTATTGGCTTTTTTCCGCATATGCCAAACCAATATTTGACATAAAGCCACTAGCAGTTTCTTTTAAGCCCAATGTTTGAGACAACATCAATCCTATTTCCCAATCATTCAAAGCTGAGTCATACTTACTACGATTAAAACTTTGAGTTCCTTTATACTCAAAATATGCAGGGCTTATATAAATAGTAAAAATAATTAGTAGAGTTAAAGTAACAAAACGAATTTTATGTAAAATGATTGATATTTTCCGTAATGTAATTAACGTAAGATAAATAATTAAAAGGGGGATTACATTAAAAATGAGGAGATAAATTTTATGCATGGCTTATTTTCTCAATTCACTCGTTACCAAGCTCCGAAGCTGTAAAAGAACTCCCAAAATTGGCATTTTTTGCTTCGTAAGTCATTTATTTTACGTTATCCAAAATCCAAAAAATGAGGTTTTGCTCGTTCCTACGGTCTCCGTGGGAATACAGTTGATGGCGCTCTGCGCCATTCCGACCCAAAGATCACAAGTTAGCATCAAACAATGCCGTAGTCCCGAATGCGGCGCACAGCGCCGTGTACCGCAGAGCGGTACAAGTAGGCATTCCCACACTTCGACATTGCTCAGCGCAAGCGGAGACCGTGGGAACGAGAGTAGAGGAAAACCCGCGCCCCTTGCGCGTCTTCGCTGTCGCCTTCCGCCGCTTGCAAAGCCTGCTGCACTTGTTGCGCGGTGTTGGGATTGGCTTGCAGCAATGCGACGATTTTGTCTCCATCTTTGGCTTGTAAGGCGCTGAAAAATTGGTCTGCAAAGTCTTCGCGGGACAGTTCCGCCGCCTGCACTGCTGCGCTTAGGCATAAGGCCAGTAGTAAAATCCAGAATTTACGCATGAGATTCTCCTCTAACTATCTGCTCACAAAAATTTTATAAACGGGTTAATCAACTTTACATGGGTACGTTCAAAATCCTTTGTGTTGCGAGTCACGATGGTTAAATCATGCACCAATGCGGTTGCTGCCAACAAACCATCAATATCAGGCACAGGATCAGGTACACCCAAATGTCCCCAACAATCTGCAATGGCTTGAGTGACAGACAATAACTGACTTTCCATATGTACTTCCAAATCGTTAAGCCAAGCCTCCAAAAACTCAGCCTGTGTCGTATCCCGTCTTCGCACTCGTTCAATACCATGACGAATTTCACCCAGACTCAAAACTGATAAAAATACCGCCTCACCATCAACCGTTCCAAACCAATCCCTGACATGCTTATCAGCATTATTCCCTTTTCTTAACTCAGAAATCACATTCGTATCCAGTAGAAACCTCATTGTTTATTAGGCCTTATACTTTTTATTTCGGTCAAAATCCTCATCTCGCCCAACGTTCGGCATAGATAGCAAAATATTCTTAATCTCATCACCCGAAACTTTAGGTTTTTGCTTCTTCTCAGCATGGATTTGCCTTGCTTTCGTCACCAAAGAAAAATCCCGAGATAACTTCCAATCCAATACAAAACTACCGATAACAAACAACCCACCTGTCACTTGTTGTGGTGAAAAAGTGGTTGACTCCATTAAAATTAGAATCAATCCAGCGACAACACATACAAACAAAATGACAGTAGCACCTATTACTCTCACCCACTCAGCAGAGCGTAGCTCTGAATCATTGAGTAACTTCTCAAAATACATTTTTTCTTTAACATTCATGGCTCTTTCTTCAGAACGAACACACCATGAAAAATGAATATCAAATGTCAACTTTTTACTGGCTAATTCCCACACGCCAAACATGCTTAACAGGTAGGCAAGGGTGAATAAATTATCAGTCATCACACGTCTCCTTTAACTTAATTTTTTACTGGTATCCAGACTCGCAGGTAGGTTTTGTAAATTTTCTCGTTCCCACGGTCTCCGTGGGAATGCCTGTCGTGACCGCTCCTGCGGTCACATGCCGCGAAAGCGGCATTCTATAGTCGCATAATGCTTCAGTACCCCCCCCATGACGGTGCTAACGCACCGTTGCACCGCAGAGCGGTGCGAACTGCATTCCCACGCTGGAGCGTGGGAACGAGGGAAATTGGCATCTTTCAAACAGAAATCCATCGTGCCTATGCCACCCTACGCGGCTACAACAAGACTTTTTCCACGCCGTTTGCCTTGATCTTGTCGATAAATTCTCGCTGCCAATGTTCACCCTGTAGCTGCCGTGCTAGTTCCACCACAATGTAGGTCGATTCGGTGTGCGTGTCCTCGTTGTAACGCGATAAACCTTGCTGGCAAGCGGGGCAAGAAGTCAGAATTTTCACCCGTGTTCCCGCTTCTACATCGAGCGCATCCACGCCGTCTTGAATCTCAGCTTGTTTGCGAAAACGTACTTGCGTGGCAATGTCGGGGCGTGCAATCGCAAAGGTGCCCGCTTCACCGCAGCAACGATCCGACAGCGCCACTTCTTGATTCATTAAGGTTTGCGCCACCTGCAAGGGCTTGTAATGCTTCATCGGCGTGTGACAAGGATCGTGATACAAGTATTTTTCAGCTTGATGCGTGTCCAAACTCACACCTTTTTCTAGTAAAAATTCATGAATATCCAGTAAACGACAATCAGGGAAAATCTGCTGAAATTGATATTTTAAAAGCTGATCCATGCACGTACCGCAGGACACGATCACGGTTTTAATGTCCAGGTAATTCAAGGTGTTGGCGATGCGGTGAAATAAAATTCGGTTAGCCGTAGAGATTTCTTGCCCTTTGGCCTGATGACCCGATGCAGCTTGCGGGTAGCCGCAACACAAATATCCGGGCGGCAACACGGTTTGCACGCCGCTGTGATACAGTATCGCTAACGTCGCTAAGCCGATTTGACTAAATAAACGCTCAGACCCGCAACCCGGAAAATAAAATACCGCTTCGCTGCTCTCTTCATCATTTTTCTGCGGATCACGCAAAATAGCGACTTGCGTTTCATCTTCAATATCCAATAAGCCGCGCAAAGGTCGCAAAGGTAGATCACCAGGCAATGGCTTTTTAACAAAATGCATCACTTGTGAAGAAATAGGCGGTGTGCCCGTGGTTTTAGCAGGCCCCAAGGGCAAGATGGGCATGGCGGTTTGCGGCGTGAGCTTCGCGGGAGAAGCAGAAGGATTGAGACCTAACCATTTCGCCACGCGATAGCCCAGGCGTTGTGCGGTGTAACCGCCTTGAATCAAAGCGAAGCGCATCGCGCCAATCAAACGCGGATGGCTGATGTTCAGAAACAGCATCGACAAAGCCGCGCCTGGATTGAAATGCTTTTGTCCTAAACTGCGTAGAATATCGCGCATTTTGACGGTGACATCCCCAAAATCAATATTCACTGGGCAAGGATTCAAGCACCGATGGCACACGGTGCAATGATCGGCAATATCATTCATTTCTTCAAAGTGGCGAATGGCGATACCGCGCCGTGTTTGCTCTTCATACAACACGGCTTCAATAATTAAACCTGTGGCGAGAATTTTATTGCGCGGTGAATACAATAAATTGGCACGCGGTACATGTGTGGTGCAATGCGGTTTGCATTTCCCGCAACGTAAGCAATCTTTAATAGATTCATTTAATTGTCCTAAATCGGTGGCTTCTAAAATCAAGGCTTCTTGTTCTACTAAACGCAATGAAGGCGTGTAAGCATGTTCTAAACCACTGCCTGCTAATAACTTACCCCGATTAAAGAAACCTTTAGGATCAACTTTTTGTTTGTAATCTCGAAAAGCAATTTTGTTGACATCATCGAGAAAAGCGAATTTGGTTAAACCAATCCCATGCTCGCCTGAAATCACGCCGCCTAAATCTGAAGCCAATGCCATCACCCGTTCAACAATACGCTCCGCTTCATGCAGCATGGCGTAATCGTGAGAATTTACCGGAATATTGGTGTGTACATTTCCATCTCCGGCGTGCATGTGTAGGGCTACGAACAAACGGCTGGCGCGAATACGGGTATGAATCGCATCGAATTTTTTGCGCACTTCGATGAATTCTTGCCCCGCAAAAATATCTTTCAACGGCTGCTCAATGGATTGGCGATAAGAAATGCGCAAAATCCGCCGTTGCAGCAAATCAAACACAGAGGGTGTTTGGCCTTGGGGCATTTTGGGTAATTTGGCATCCAGAGGAATTTCTGAAAACAGGCTGGCGTGCTCATGAATCGGCGTATCCAAACTGTTCAACATGCCTTCCCATTGATCTTTAACGCGGCGCAACAAGGCTTCAGCACGCTTGCATTTTGCGCTGAGAATCTCTTGCTCTTCGCGGCCTAAAGCGGTGACAGTAGGCGCAGAAGCTATTTCAGGTATCAAGGTTTGCAAGGCTTCCAGCATGGCTAATTTATTGTGCGTGGATTGCTCGATATTAATCCGCTCAATCCCGTCGCTGTAATCGCCCAAGCGCTCTAAAGGAATCACCACATCTTCATTGATTTTGAAAGCATTCGTGTGCTTGGCTATCGCCGCAGTACGCTTGCGCTCTGACCAAAAACGCGCTCTGGCTTCCAGCGACACCGCGATAAACCCTTCACCTTCGCGTTGTTGCGTAGAATCCACCACCGCTTGTGCGGCTTCATCCACCAGCGCCTCATCGTCGCTGGCAATGTCGGCTAATAACACCATTTTGGGCAAGCCAGGACGCGCCGCTTTAGTCGAATAACTCACTGCCTTGATATAGCGTTCGTCCAGATGTTCTAGCCCCGCCAGTACAACATTAGGTGTTTGCTCAAAATAATGAATCGTGTCCAAAATGGCAGGCACTGCGTCGCGCACAGCGCCAAAAAATTCCATGCAGACCGTGCGCGTATGTTGCGGTTTTTGATGCAGCACAAACACCGCAGACGTGATCAGGCCATCACAGCCTTCTTTTTGAACCCCTGGCACACTGTGCAGGGCTTTGTTGGTCACATCTTTGCCCAAACCCGCTTTGCGAAAAGCTAAGCCGGGTAAACTCAAGGTCTCTTCACGAATTAAACGGTCATCCAGCGCATAGCGGCGCAGCTTAAACACCACTTCCTCTTGGTC
This sequence comes from Thiotrichales bacterium, assembly GCA_016744475.1. Lineage (GTDB taxonomy): Bacteria > Pseudomonadota > Gammaproteobacteria > Beggiatoales > Beggiatoaceae > BB31. Next base: position 69,695 of record JADGEH010000002.1, read on the forward strand.
GTGGATTTTGCCTAAATTATGGTGTTGTCGTTCCACATCCAACCACACCACGCCGTGCTCTTCATCCGGCACGACCATGCGCCAGGATAATAAGTTATCCAGCGTGGTACCCCACAGCACGGCTTTTTTTCCGCCTGCATTCATGGCGATATTGCCGCCAATGGTGGAGGCTTCTTGAGAGGTGGGATCAACCGCAAACACGCGCCCCACTTTTGTCGCATGTTCGGACACCCGCGCAGTCACCACGCCCGCTTCCACGCGCACCGTGCTGGCGGTTTTATCCGTCCCTGGCAATGTTTGTGTTTGTACGGCAGCGATACCTTCTAATTTCTCGGTATTGATCACCACCGCACTATCATGCAAAGGCACCGCGCTGCCTGTGTAGCCCGTGCCGCCACCGCGAGGAATCACGGGTAAATCGGCATCAATACAGGCTTTAATGAGATGCGGGATTTCGGCTTCAGTGTCCGGCGTGAGCACGGCTAAGGGATGTTCAACGCGCCAGTCCGTCGCATCCGTGGAGTGAGACACTCGTGCCAAGCCATCGAAGCACACATTATCTTTGCGTGTCAAAGGCTTGAGCTTAGCACTCAGTTGTGTGCGTAAGTGTTTTTGACGTTGTAGGCCATCGGCAAAAGCTTGCACCGCTTGACGGGCATGAGTTTCTAATTTCAACGCCCATTGATTGCCATTAGCACGGCTACGAATTTGATCCAGGCGATGATACAAAGCGCCTAGCAAGGCATCACGGCGTTTGGTGTTTTCCAACATATCGTCTTGAATGAAGGGATTGCGGCTAATTACCCACATGTCGCCCAACACTTCAAACAGCATTCGCGCCGAGCGTCCCGTGCGCCGTTGCCCTCGCAGTTGTTCGATGATGTGCCAGCCTTCTTCGCCTAAAAAACGCAGGATGATTTCGCGGTCAGAAAAGGAGGTGTAATTGTAGGGAATTTCGCGGATGCGGGAAGGTGCTTCAATAGCCATAAAAACCTGTATTTTTGCTGATAAGGAACAAGAATCCTAAAGAGCAGAAATTTTAACATGAGGAGGTTTTAGGCGACGGCTTGAATTTAAGGGGTCACACCGCTTGAAGCGACATTATGTCTCATATAGGGCATGAAATGATGTGTACGACAGGTTCTCATTTGACGATTCATACCCAAAGCTCACGACAAAAATGCACCGCAGAAGCGCAAAGAACGCAGAGGAAAAGCTTTTACTCTGCGACCTCTGCGTCTCTGCGGTGAAATCAGGTGTTTGAGGGACAGGAAAACTATAGAGATATGAAATGATTTATACGGGGGATCATTAGACTTGTCCGGGTTTAAACGCCGTAGCGAAAAGCAGCGTGATTGAGCGGTTTTTTTCGTTCATTTGAGGCGAATAGTCATTCTATTTAACGAAAAGGAACGGGGAAAACCGCCAATATCCGCTGTTTTGCAGTCGGTGTTTTAAGCCCGGACAAGTCTATTCAAGACTAACGTGCAGACAACACCAACGGATCGCCGAAATAGCTGCTGAGTTGATAGGTTTCCAACATATCCACCACCATATGACTATGATTAATCAAACGACAATCTTTATGAACCAACATGGCTTCGCGTTTGAGCAATAATAATAATTGCATCCCGGCGGTATCTATATCGCTCACATCGGCTAAATCAATATCTAATTGCTCACAATCATTTAAAGTATCTAATAAGCTATCTTTCAATTCAGTGGCATGAGCAAGAATGAAATCCCCCACTAAACGTAGTGTGCAATGTTCTCCACGTTGCTCTGATTCTATTTGCATCATTGAAACCTCGCCCGTTATTTCTCATCGAGAAATGATGGCGCACCTTATAATAGGTGCGCTTGTTGTTTGCTTAACCCAATACTTGCTTCATCTCAGCCAAAGAATGCGGCATATTCACAATAGGGTCTTCACCGCGTCCTAATTGACGACTGATTTGTGAGCTAGAAAACAAACCACACACCACTTGCCGTCCTTTATCATCTTCATCTGTCACCAACAAATGCTGACGTTCTAAACTTTTAAGTGTTTGAATGATGTGCCCTACTTCCGCATCCTTAACGCTCAGCATCCGTACTGATTTCACTTCCGATTGTGGCAGCATGACCATTTTGACGGAAATTTGCGCATGAGAGAGCTTGTCTTCTTGTGCCAATTTAACCGGTTTTTCGCCCAATATATCGAAACTGCTGATAATCCCAACAATCCCGTCATCTTCGCCTGTCACTAATAACAAGCGAATGCCCGCCAATTTCATTTTTTTCAAGGCATATTCAATATTGGCATCTTCATCAATGGTGACAGGTGGAATGTGGTGAAAGTCGGTCATTACTTTGAGAGCAGGACTATCTTCACGAATGAGTCGTTCTCCAGGTTCCACCAAAAAATAAGGCGTACCTGCTTCTAAACTACTGAAACTTAAAACGGCGTAATCCTGTTGGGACATGGGTATTCTCCTAATATAGTGGTGCGTTATGCAGCAGTTTTTGGTTCAACGCTGTCTGTTTGAAGTGCTAAAAATAGCGACTACTTCACGCTGTGTTTCTTAATGTTATGGGATATGCAGGATGAAAAACCTATTTCCAGAAGGGTTTTGAGTTCCATCCCTTAGTGCAGTGTCAAGAAGGCGCGAGCAAAAGTCAAAACATCAAGACTTTGTAATCTATAAAAATACTTTATCTCCTTGAGCATCAGCCTCCATTTGGCTCTTTTGGGTTAGGAATGTCTCTCAGTACTGGAACCTTTTTTTACCACGGAGGCACGGAGAACACAGAGAAAAACCTTTGAAATACAACTTGGTATCCTCTGTGATCGCCTCCGTGTCTCCATGTCTCTATGCCAAACATTAAGCCTAAAAGTTAAGTTTGAAAAGCACTGGAGGCTGACCAAGAATAAAACGTAGAACGGAGTCACCACATCGGTTCAAAAAAGGAAAAAACAACAGGCTGTTGACTTCGATCTGCTGACTTCAAGCGTAAACCTTTGCTTTTAAAGCTACATCTGTCATTTTTTTCTCTAGCGAGTCCCCCCGACATATATCCGAAATAAATTTTACTATTACTTTTAAATGCCGCATTCATAACATCAAGCGCTTTTAATGTTTCACGCTGGGTTGGACGGGGTGATGAGGGGGAATATGGAAACCATGACCAAAATGGAATATTTTCGTAATCAAGCATAACCGTAATGACTTTACAATGTTCTATAACGTCTCTGGGTGTATTCTCTAAAACGGTTAAATCAAATGTAACGGGTTCTTTTGAGCTTATGTAAGTATTGACTTTAACATACCAATAATCTCCTCCTGCATTGCAAGCTAATGAAATAAAGGCCATTATCATTAATGTAAAAAATTTTACTTTCATTTTATGCTCTCATTGTTGTCAAAGAGTTTCTATGTTTTAATTCATTCCTATCCGTTTAAACCCCTTTATGTTGGTTATCCCTTAAACGCTGGCGTTCTTTTGCGCCGTTTGCGTTGTCTTTAGGGACTTAAAACGGATGGTTCGAGTCGTACAACTGATGTCATTTTTCTATAGGTCACCCGTTTATTAATAACAGCAATACAGAGAATTGACATCTTTATCTTGCAAATGTTGCAGTGCAGCGTAAGACTGTTAAAATTCTCATAAATTGTCACATGGCAGTCATTTATGAGCCTAACAGTAACGATGTTTAGTCACTAAAATGAGCTAAGCACCCTTATGACACCATTGAAAAACAACATAAATACAGACTCAGGAGCGTGTAATGACAGACTTATCACAGCCTACATTTGAGCAAAATGGACTTCAGATATTTGCTGACATCAAACCCGAATATGCGGACATTTTAAGCAGCGAAGCTTTAGGTTTTATCGCTGCTATTACACGCGAATTCAGCGCACGCCGCGAACAATTATTGGCGCGTCGGGTTGAGCGTCAAGCTGAAATCAATGCAGGCAAATTACCGGATTTTTTACCTGAAACTCAAGCGGTTCGTGATGGCGACTGGACTGTGGCAGAGACTCCGGCGGATTTACAAGATCGCCGAGTGGAAATCACAGGGCCCGTAGATCGCAAAATGGTCATCAATGCGCTGAATTCAGGTGCAAAAGTGTTTATGGCCGATTTTGAAGATGCTTCCAGCCCTACTTGGGAATTAATGGTGGAAGGTCAAATCAATGTGCGTGATGCCAACCGCCGTGCGATTGATTTCACCACACCTGAAGGCAAAGACTATAAATTAAAAGATGAGATTGCCACGCTTTTAGTTCGTCCTCGTGGTTGGCATTTGGATGAAAAACACATCTTAGTCGATGGAAAAGCGATTCCTGGTGCTTTCATGGATTTTGGCTTGTACTTTTTCCACAACATTAAACATCAACAAGAAAAAGGCTCTGGCACCTATTTCTACTTGCCTAAAATGGAAAGTCATTTAGAAGTGCGGTTATGGAATGATGTGTTTAATTTTGCTCAAGACCGTTTAGGTATTGCTCGCGGTAGCATTAAAGCCACTATGTTAATTGAAACCATTCCTGCTGCCTTTGAAATGGATGAGTTTTTATATGAATTAAAAGATCATTGTGTGGGTCTTAATTGTGGTCGTTGGGATTATATTTTCAGCTTCATTAAACGCTTTCACAACTATCCTGAATTTATTTTACCGGATCGTGCCACTGTCACCATGACCGCGCATTTCATGCGTTCTTATTCTCAGTTAGCGATTAAAACCTGTCATAAACGCAATGCCCACGCGATGGGCGGCATGGCGGCGCATATTCCGATTAAAAATAATCCACAAGCCAATGAAGCAGCGTTTAATAAAGTGCGTGCGGATAAAGAACGTGAAGCTATAGATGGGCATGATGGTACTTGGGTCGCACATCCAGGTTTAGTACCTGTGGCGATGGAAATTTTCAATAAGAACATGCCGAATGCACATCAGAAAGAAAAATTGCGTGAAGATGTGTCTGTCACGGCAAAAGATTTATTAACATTGCCTGAAGGCGAGCTTACTGAAGCAGGTTTGAAAAATAATGTGAGTGCTGCGGTGAATTACATGGCAGCATGGTTAGCGGGCAATGGTTGTGTACCACTACACAATTTAATGGAAGATGCCGCCACCGCAGAAATCGCGCGTGCTCAATTGTGGCAATGGGTACGTTATCCAAAAGGTCAATTGAATGATGGACGCGATGTAACGGTTGAAATGTTCCGCGAAGCATTGCAAGAAGAACTGAAAGGTATTCGTGAACAATTAGGCGATGCCGCTTATCAAGCCAGTCATTTTGAATTGGCAGCACAACTGCTGGATCAAATTACCACCAGTGAAGACTTTGCCGAGTTCTTAACCTTAGTAGCTTACGAACATCTTCCTTAGTCAAGGTTCAATATTTTCTTTCCAGTTTTGAACTCTAAGCAGAGATAAAAAAACCGGAGGGTGCTTAAAACACCCTCCGGTTTTTTTATGCTTCAATAAAGATGTTTTTTCAGATATAGCCAAACCCAAGACTGCCAGTCCTTGAAGGACTGGCAGTCTTAGAGCCTATACGAAAATGGGATAATCGGCTGCAAACCCGCCCTTTTGGTCAGGATTTCCGCTTTTTTTCGTTAAATAGCTCGCTATTCACCTTAAAAAACCGAAAATCCTGCCTCAAAATGGCGCATTTTCGCTTCGATTCCCCATCTTCATATAGGCTCTTAACAACTGATGCCATTTGCTATAGCTTTTAATTGTTGCCGGCTTTCACCTTCGCTCCACTCAGAGGATACCCCAGCAATGGTGCAAACAAACAAACATTGAACAGACCGGTCAACAAAGGCAATGCTCCCACCCCTGCGATGATATAACCCTCATTGCCTCCCACGCCCAAAATACCCCAGGCCATCAACATTAGACCCGCCAAAACGCGAATGATACGACCCGCTGGAGAGGCTATAAAGCTAACAATACTATTCATCTTAAGAACTCCTGTGATGTAAAGACACATTGTTTAAAAATAGGTAAAAAAATCATGCCTCTGTGAACACCCCGCAGATGTTTAAGGCAGCTCTATAGTAGAAGCGTATGATTTTTTTTACTGTGACTTTAGTTACACAAGGGGAAATAACCCGACCTACTCTTTCTCTGCTTGCTTGACCTTCAAACGAATGCCTAATTCGCGTAATTGCGCATCGCTGGCGACCGATGGAGCGGAGGTCAGTAAGCAACTGGCGGTTTGGGTTTTGGGGAAGGCGATCACGTCGCGGATAGAGCTGGCTCCTGCCATTAACATCACAAAGCGGTCTAAACCAAAAGCCATACCGCCGTGTGGTGGGCAACCGTATTTCAGCGCATCCAACAAAAAGCCAAATTTTTCGCGGGCTTCTTCGTCTCCAATCCCCAGCATTTCAAATACTGCGGCTTGGATCTGTGGGTCGTGGATACGAATCGAGCCACCGCCGATTTCTGAACCATTCAGCACCATGTCGTAACCGCGAGACAGGGCTTTGCCGGGATCGGCTTTGAGCGCTTCGATGTCGTCGGTGTTGGGCGCAGTGAAGGGGTGGTGCATAGCTGACCAGCGTTTTTCTTTGTCATCCCATTCAAACATTGGGAAATCTGTGACCCACAGAATGCGCCAGCCGTCTTCGACTAGGTTTAAGTCTTCGCCGAGTTTCAAACGCAATGCGCCCAATGATTCATTCACCACAGAAGCTTTGTCGGCACCAAAGAAAATCAAGTCGCCGTCTTTTGCGCCTGTGCGTTCTAAAATGCCGTTGACCGCATCATCCGGCAGGAATTTCATGATTGGCGACTGCAAACCTTCGCGGCCTTTGCTGGTGTCGTTGACTTTGATGTAAGCCAAACCTTTCGCACCGTAAATACCGACAAATTTGGTGTAATCATCGATTTGTTTGCGGGTCAGTGCGCTATTGCCACCAGGGACTAACAATGCGGCGACACGGCCTTTAGGGTCTTTGGCAGGGCCTGCGAAGACTTTGAATTCAACGCTGCTGAGCAGATCGGCAATATCAATGAGTTCCAGTGGATTACGCAAATCAGGTTTGTCTGAGCCGTAACGACGGATAGCTTCATCAAAGGGCATGACTTGGAATTTTTCAGATAAATCTACGTCCATCACCTGTTTGAACACGTAACGCACCATGTTTTCCATCACATCACGCAGCGTTTGTTCGTCCACAAAGGACAATTCCATATCTAACTGGGTGAATTCTGGCTGGCGATCAGCGCGTAAATCTTCATCGCGGAAGCAACGCACGATTTGGTAATAGCGATCCATGCCGGACATCATTAGCAATTGTTTGAACAATTGCGGGGATTGTGGCAGAGCGAAGAAATTACCATTGTGAGTGCGGCTAGGCACTAGATAATCGCGTGCGCCTTCGGGAGTCGCTTTGGTCAACATCGGAGTTTCGATGTCCATGAAGCCGTTATCGTCTAAATAGCGGCGCATGGCGCTGGTGACGCGGTGGCGAAGCTTGAAACGCGCTTGCATCTCTGGACGGCGCAAGTCGATATAGCGATAACGCAGGCGCACATCTTCGTGCACGTCTTCGTCGTCAATTTGAAACGGTGGTGTTTCTGCGGCGTTGAGAATCTCTAATTGTTTGCCCAGTACTTCAATTTCCCCGGTGCGGATGTCGGTATTTTCAGTCCCTTCAGGACGACGGCGCACGCGGCCTGTGACACGCAGCACAAATTCATTACGGACTTTTTCAGCATGGGCAAAGGCTTCTTCGGTATCAGGATCAAACACCACTTGCACGAGACCTTCGCGGTCGCGTAAATCAATAAAAATAACGCCGCCGTGGTCACGGCGACGGTGTACCCAACCGCATAAAGTGACGGTTTGATCCAGCAATTGTGTGTCAACTTGTCCACAATAATGGCTGCGCATCTGTTTTTTATCCTTGTTTATTTAACGTTACGCACGCTTGATGGTGCGATGAATCAGGCATCAATGCCTGCAAACTCTGAATAAGTGTTCTAAGAACCCGTGTTCAGTAGACTTGTCCAGGCTTAAGACACCGACTGCAAAACAGCGGACATTGGCGGTTTTCCCCGTTCCTTTTCGTTAAATAGAATGACTATTCGCCTCAAATGAACGAAAAAAACCGCTCAATCCCACTGCTTTTCGCTACGGCGCTTAAGCCTGGGCAAGTCTAATAAAAAAAGATAACACCCTAACGGTGTTATCTTTTTTTTAGGTCAACATAAAAACGTGCAATTTTAAGGTGTTCAGCGGTCAGAGTCTATACGGCTACGGGATAATCGTTCGTTGTAAAAGCGGTGTATCTAAGGGCTTTTGAGTCTTTTTTCTGGATTTAACCCCTAAAACCACCGTTTGCCGTCTCTGCTGCACCATTTATCTTGCCTTGAGACAAGCTTAATTTTCACTTAAGAATCAAACGATAATCTCTCCCACACTGTATTTCCAATCAATTTACAACAACTAAGCATTGATACAAAAACGGAACATTGCAGGCTCTGTTCTTTGCGTATCAATGCTTAAGAGAGAGGTCTATATCATGTCATCAAATCGTATTCGCACCGCTATCGCAGGCATCTTATTCGGCAGCATGGTCGGAGGATTAGCTTCTGTTCACGCCTTTACGCCTGGGCTACATGTTAATGAATTAGAAACAGATCGTAGCGTCTTAAAACGTTCACCCGGCGAACGCTTGGTGTTAAGAACGCGCTTTAGCGAGCCTAAAACCGGGGATTTATACCTGGCGGCGATGCTTGGTAATTCTCTGTTGTTTTTTAACTCAAACAATGTCTTAACCCCCAGTCCTGCACCTTTCCGCCATTATCAAGATTTTTCTGGTACAGAAACCCTACTGGATATGGATACGCAGCAGATTCCTAGCGGCACTTATCCACTGTATCAAGTCGTCACCGTACCTAATGGTAATGTATTGAATCCAAACGATTGGGTAGGCGGCTTGTCGAGTTTAAGTGCGATCAACTTTGTGGTTGATCGGCCTGTTGAAGTGACTCATGACTATAACGAAGATGGTTTCCCTGATACGGATCAAAACCGTGATGGTTTTCATGATGATGACTTTAATCGTGATGGCTTTCACGACGATGATTTTAACCGTGACGGTTTCCATGACACGGACTCAGACCGCGATGGTTTCCATGACGATGATTTAGACCGTGATGGTTATCATGATGATGATTTTGATCGCGATGGTTTCCATGACGGTGATTCAAATCGTGATGGTTTTCACGACAATGATGCTGACCACGATGGTTTTCAGGACAATGATTTAAATCATGATGGTTTTGGTGATGACGACAACAATGAACATCAACAAGGCAATGACCATCATCCAGAAACAAATGATATTGACGATAATCATCACGAAGGCGGCACTGAACTTCCTGATAATTCAGGTAGTGATATAGACAATGACATGGATGATGGGGTAGAACACGGGATAGAGAATGAAGCAGATGATGGAATAGAAAATGAGACAGACGATGACATGGATGATGAAGATGACCATGACGTAGACAACGACGATGATGTCCAAAATAACGATCCAGACAATAATACGGTATCGCAACCTCCTGTAACACCACCTGCCACAACAGGTAATGGACAAACCTTGTATTCACAAAATTGTGCCTCTTGCCACGGTACTTCTATGGTCGGCAGAAGCATGGATGCCACCCGCATTCGCTCTGCCATCAATACCAATCGTGGTGGAATGGGTTCCCTCAGTGGCTTAAGCGATACAGAACTGGCTGATATTGCTCGTTATTTGAGTGGTCAATAAATTCGGATATTAAATAGACTTGTTGCAAGGGGTATTTATAGGCTGCAAAGGCGTGGATTTTGGCCTGTTTTTCCGCTTTTTCTCAGCAAATAACCTGCTATTCGCCTCAAAACCACACCTTTTCACAACGAGTTAAAGAGTTTTTAGCCCCAACGGGGCGGCATTCCTATAGCCCAGGGCAACGCCCTGGGTTTGCTCGATGATAGCCACCCAGCCCTGAAAGGGCGCAATACAATGCGGCATGGCGTTTTATGTCGCCCTTTCAGGGCTAAATTTCTTCTATCCGTTTAACCTAGGGCGTTGCCCTAGGCTATAGAGATGACGCCCCTTTGGGGCTTCATTAGACTTGTCCGGGTTTAAACGTCGTAGCGAAAAGCAGCGGGATTGAGTGGTTTTTTTCGTTCATTTGAGGCGAATAGTTATTCTATTTAACGAAAAAGAACGGAGAAAACCACCAATATCCGCTGTTTTGCAGTCGGTGTTTTAAACCCGGACAAGTCTACTAAATGACCATGATGCGGCGCATGGGAACGAGGTAAACATCGTTTTTGGAAACGCGGGTGTTCTTTTGCGCCTCTTGCGCCGTTTGCGTTGTCTTTTAAGGGCTTAAAGCGGATGGCTTGAGTCGTATAAATTAGACTTGTTGCGAGGGGTCTTCATCGGCTGCAAAGGCGTGGGTTTTGGTCGGGTTTTTCGGTTTTTTAAGGCGAATAGCGGGCTATTTAACGAAAAAAAGCGGAAAACCTGACCAAAAGGGCGGATTTGCAGCCGATGATCCCGTTTTCGTATAGGCTCTTAGCCTTCCAATTTAGCGTGTGAACGTGCGGCTCGTACAAAGCCACTAAATAAAGGATGTCCGTCACGGGGCGTGGAGGTGAATTCTGGATGAAATTGACAAGCCACAAACCAAGGGTGAATGTGTTCTTGTAATTCAATTACTTCCACCAACTTGCCATCAGCAGATAAACCCGCAAAGACTAAACCCGCATCCCGTAAACGATTGATATAGCGGTTATTAAATTCATAACGATGGCGATGGCGTTCGCTAATGTCAGCTTTATCATACAGTGCATAGCTCAGCGTGCCAGGGGCTAAATGACAGACTTGAGCGCCTAAACGCATGGTGCCGCCCATGTCGGATTGATCGTCGCGCCGTTCCAAAGCGCCATCTTCGGTCATCCACTCGGTAATTAAAGCAATCACGGGATGTGGGGTAGTCGTATCAAATTCGGTGCTGTGTGCGCCTTTTAAATGTGCCATATGACGCGCAAACTCGATGACGGCGACCTGCATTCCTAAGCAAATGCCCAAATAAGGGATTTTCTGTGTGCGAGCATAATGGGCTGCGGTAATTTTGCCTTCAATACCGCGTTCGCCAAAGCCACCAGGGACTAAAATCGCATCAGCCCCCACCAAAGCGTCCGTGTTATCCAATGTCAGCGCTTCAGAATCCACATAGCGGATATTGACTTTTGTGCGGGTTTGAATACCAGCGTGAATTAAAGATTCTGTTAAGGATTTATAAGCATCGGTTAAATCAGTGTACTTACCCACCATCACCACGCTGACTTCACCTTGAGGGTTTTCTAAAGATTCTACCACTAGATTCCATTCGCCCAAATCAGCAGGCTTAGTATTCAATTGTAGTTTCTCACACACAATATCATCCAAGCCTTGTTGATTAAGCATTTGTGGAATGCGATAAATAGTATCAGCATCAATCACCGAAAACACGGCGCGTTCTTCTACATTCGTAAACAATGCGACTTTGCGTCTTTCCGTTTCTGGCAACGGCTGAGTAGAACGACATAACAAAATATTCGGTTGAATACCAATTGAACGGAGTTCTTTAACCGAATGCTGGGTGGGCTTGGTTTTCATTTCTCCACTGGTGGCAATATAAGGCACCAGCGTCAGATGAATAAACAAAGTACGCGCAGGCCCTAGTTCTAGCCCCATTTGACGAATGGCTTCAAGAAAAGGCAGCGACTCAATATCACCGACGGTGCCGCCGATTTCCACCATCACCACATCTGGCTCGCCGTCATCTAACTTATGCACTTCATATTTGATTTGATCTGTAATGTGCGGAATCACCTGCACCGTCGCACCCAGATAATCACCACGTCGCTCTTTACGAATCACTTCCTCATAAATACGCCCCGTGGTGCAATTATTCGCTTGGCGCATTCCCGCCCGCACAAAGCGCTCGTAATGGCCTAAATCGAGATCGGTTTCAGCCCCGTCATCCGTGACAAACACTTCACCATGTTGGAACGGACTCATCGTACCGGGGTCAACATTAATATAAGGATCGAGCTTAATCAGCGTCACCGTCAATCCTCTGGCCTCTAAAATAGAACCCAGCGAAGCGGCTGCAATGCCTTTGCCCAAGGAAGAAACCACACCTCCGGTAATAAAAATATAGCGTGTCATGATGGATTCCAGCGAAAAGGGGGAAGAGGAAGGACGCAGGCCATCCTGCGCGAATAAAAGCCGTATAAAGTAACAAATCGTCAAACTATTCTCAAACGCCACAAAAAATAATGAGGATAACCACACCGCTTCTTAGAGCCTATACGAAGATGGGGAATCGAAGCGAAAATGCGCTATTTTGAGGCAGGTTTTTCGGTTTTTTAAGACGACATAGCGGGCGTGTGTTGATAAAAAGCGGAAAACCTGACCAAAAGGGCGGGTTTGCAGCCGATTATCCCGTTTTCGTATAGGCTCTTAGGCCGATGTCGTAAAGCCTTTTTCCCTCATCTCCCGATGCTTACTTTCAGCTATCAAGCTATGGCATACTCCAATCATCCATACAAACACAGGATCATTGGCAGCAAAGCCGCTATTTTACTGCCAAGGACTAAGGAGACCAAAGGATGACTCAAATTCTCACTCGCGCCGCTTATGCCAAAGCAGGCACTGCATTAAACTTCAAAACCGGTACCTGGCGTGTACAAAAACCCCTGCACATGCACAGCCCAGCGCCTTGTCATCACGTCTGCCCCGCAGGAGAAGATGCACAAGCCTATATCGCTCAAGTGCAAGCGGGCAACATGAAAGCCGCTTGGGAGACCTTAGTCAGCGCCAACCCCATGCCCGCCATTACCGGGCGCGTCTGCCCCCATCCTTGCGAATCCGCCTGCAATCGCCAGCATCTTGACCAACCCATCGCCATTCACGCCATCGAACGCTTTCTAGGCGATGAAGCAATAGACAAAAACTGGGCCTATCCCGTCTCAGCACCCGCTGCGGATGCGCCAGAAATAGTCATCATTGGCGCAGGGCCCGGCGGCGTATCCGCTGCTTACCATCTTCTACGCCACGGCTACCGCGTCACTATTTTAGATGAAAACAGCGAATCAGGCGGCACCCTACGCACCGCCCTGCCGCCCTACCGTTTGCCGCGTGCCACACTGGATGCAGAACTATCGCGCATTCTTACTTTAGAAGGCATCACCTTCAAACCGCGCAGCAAATTAGGCCGCGATGTCAGTCTTAAAGAACTACAACACCAATACGCTGCCGTGTTTCTCGCACCCGGCGCACAACGCCCACAAGAATGGAGCGTCGATGGCGTCACCCCCAGCGACTTACACGCAGGACTTGATTTAATCAAAGAATGGATCAGCATCGGCTCCGTGCCCACGCCCAATAGCGTCGCCATCGTCGGTGCAGGCAACACCGCCGTAGACATGGCGCGAGTCATGAAACGCGCAGGCGTGCCCGCCGTCCACATCATCTCCCACAAACCCATCCCCAAACCCGGCATTCCGCCGGAAGAAGCCATGCCCGCCATTCCTCGTGAAGTCGAAGAAGCCCTAGAAGAAGGCGTACACATCCACGAATATCGCGGCATTCGCCGTTTAATTTTACGCGGCAGCAAAGTCGTCGGTCTTGAACTCATTCACATGAAAAAGCTCATGCAACCCGGCGGTCGCCTCAAGCGCGTCGCTTTTGCAGGCACCGAAACCCTTCTCAACGTCGATCAAGTCATTCCCGCCGTCGGACAAGTGCTCAACCCCTTTGGCATGGAATCCATCATTGGTAACGACTGGGCTTTTACGGTTGATCACTGGGGACAAGTCAACGGACACGAAGGCGTATTCGCCGGAGGCGATGCACGCAAAGGCACAGGCGGCACCGTCACTGCCGCCGTCGGAGACGGTCGCCGCGCCGCACAAGCCATTGACGCTTGGCTTAAGCAACAGACTCTCGCTGCTGAAGAAGAGCAAACACCCACGAGCTTTGAACAACTCAACTTGCATTACTACGCCACCGCCCCCCGTGTACAAGAACCCTCATTGCCCGTTGCAGAACGCACCGATGATGCAGAAATCACCCGCAGTTTAAGCGCCCCGCTGATCAGCCACGAAAGCCAACGCTGTTTTTCCTGCGGCAACTGCCTAGCCTGCGATAACTGCTGGACGCTATGCCCCGACTCCGCCGTGTTGAAAACCAAAGACCTTGCCACCGATGGCTCGCATTACGTGTTCGACTACGACTACTGCAAAGGCTGCGGACTCTGCGCCTACGAATGCCCCTGTGGGTATATAGAAATGAAGGAAGATTTGTAAATTTTGCGGGTAACGCCGAACATGCGGGCATCCTGTCCGCATTGATGGCGGATGGGTTTTTCTCATCCTTTTCTCGCGCGAGCGTTTTACGCTGCATGAGTGATTTCGCGCTCTGCGCGGTGGGCGCAGAGCGCTGGCACGAGGAAAAGACGCGCCGTCATCCTCCTTACGATTTTTTAGAACAGGCGCTACAAAGCAGAGCTTAAGTAGCGAAAAAAGGTAACATTATGCGTCAAGATACATTAAACACGCCTAATTATTGGCAATTCAGTTTGATTTATTTATTGTCTGATAGAACTCAATTGCTGGGTATATTTTCTTTTTTCAAAGGAATACCCACTGAGTTGAATGAAGATGAGTTGCGTTATGTCATTAGACTGACTGAAGATTCTGTGGAATATCAAACAGAATCTTCTCGAATTTATCACGCTACTGTCATGTTATTCATGACATTTCTATTTTCTATTCACTTTGTATTGAGTGCTAATACTCTATTAGTATTATTTGGTGTGTTTTTATTTTTTATATCCATGTATTTTAATTCATTTTTAAATCGAAATTTTTATCTCATTAATCGTTCTAAAAACTGTCGCGCTGAACTCAATGTAGTTAAGCGTCAGTACCAGTTAGATGAGGAGGAGGGCATAGAGGATAGTTATCATGAATGTGAGTATGAAGATTTAGTAGACAGTTTAGATGCTATTGAAGCTAAGCGAGACATTAAGGAAGGTAAGGATTCAATCGTTAAATGGGAAGATTTAAAGAGGGAGCTTGAACTTTAATGAGTTATACGATTGAATGGAGCAATAAAGCTAAAAAATCTTTGCGCAAGCTGCCACCAAATATTCAAAATCGTATTAAAGAAGCTGTTGATAATTTAGCTAATGAGTCAAAACCATTGGGCTGCAAAAAGTTGGTTGGAAATACTTCATATCGCATTCGTGTAGGCAATTACCGCATCATTTATGATATTGAGGATGATGTTTTGATCATTACTATTATTAAAATTGGACATCGGAAAGATGTTTATGATAATCACTAATAAGTTGAATGGGGTAGGCGGACAAAATCCCACCTCGTAATACCTTATTTAACTTTACCTTCGGTTAGTTCGGATATAAGCCCGCGTAGGTCGCATAAGCGGTAGCGTCATGCGACATTTGAGGATTCTATAATGGCGGATGACGGCGCAAAAAAACGCGCCTTATCCGCCCTACGCGAGATCATCCTTTTCTCGTGCGAGCGTTCTACGCCGCATGAGTGATTTCGCGCTCTGAGCGGTGGGCGCAGAGCGCCCTCAACTCATGTCGCGCAGAGCGCTGGCACGAGGGAAACAATATCACGAGCAGCTTTTGCCCTCCCTACTTGGTTATACTGTCTGGTTTTATTAAATTCTCATTCCTAAGCGTGTACCACAATAGACTTGTTGCGAGGAGTCGGCATCGTAGCGAAAAGGTGTGGTTTTGAGGCGGTTTTTTCGGTTTTTTGAGGCGAATAGCGGGCTATTGAACGAGAAAAAGCGGAAAAACAGGCCAAAATCCACGCCTTTGCAGTCGATGGATACCCCTTGCAACAAGTCTAATCAATAACACAGGTTGAATTATGACAATTGATTATGCGGCAGTTGATAAAAAACAACTGGCTATAGATATTGATGAAGTGAGAGCGAGTATCGGGCCTCCCACCGTCGAAGACCTCCAACATCTGAAAAAAATGCAACTGTGGGGCAGGCTTTGTGCCCTGATAGGTTATGCCACGGCTTGGATAATACCCTTTAATCCTATCTCGGCATTGCTCATCAGTACGGCTAACGTGGGGCGTTGGGCGAATGTTACCCATCCTATTTTACATGGTGCTTACGATAAAGTGCCGGGTGCGCCAAAACACTATACTCGCAAAGGTTTTGCTAAAGGCTGGCGACGTATGATTGATTGGCTGGATTGGATTTACCCAGAGGCTTGGGAAGTGGAACATAATCATATGCACCACTATCATCTGGGAGAAAAAGATGATCCCGACAATATTGAACACAATATGGAATGGTTGCGAAACTCCAATATGCCCATGTGGTTACGTTATAGCATTGTGATCTTTTTTGCGGGTATCTGGAAGGCCGCTTATTATGCGCCCAACACTTTGAAAATATTGGGTAATGTAGAACGACGCAAGCAGGGTTTACCAGAAAACGAGACTTTTATCCGTGCTGAAGCCTGGAACCCTTTGACTAAAGATGGGGCTAATTTGTGGTTTAAGTTTTATCTACCTTATTTTGTATTCCGCTTTATATTTCTTCCGGCCTTGTTCCTGCCTCTTGGTGTGGATGCGGCGATGAATGTTTTATATACGTCTATATTGGCTGAGGTATTGACTAATTTACATTCTTTTCTCGTTATTATCCCCAATCATTCAGCCGATGATATTTATCGCTTTGAAGAACCCATCAGTAGCAAAGGGGAGTTTTATTTAAGGCAGATTATTGGAAGTGTGAATTATAAAACGGGTTCTAATTTAATTGATTTTTCTCATGGTTGGTTAAATTATCAAATCGAGCATCATTTGTTTCCCTTCTTGCCCTTAAGCCAATACCAGAAAATGCAACCTTATGTGCAGAAAGTCTGTGAAAAGCATAATCTGCCCTATCGACAACATAGTGTCTTTAAACGCTTATTGATGTCTTTAGATTTAATGGTGGGTAAAACCAGTTTGTTATTAATTGAGAAGGCATAATCGATCTATTCTCGAATAGATGCCTATGTAAAGTAGGGTGTGGTGAGACACGAGCCGCATTGTTTCCAATAAATGTTCATTATTGAGGCGCTTCGCTATCGCTCAGCACATCCTATAAACTCGTCATACCTTAAATAACATTGTTTAACATCGGGTTTTATCCATTATCAAGATATTTCAATGGCCTTCAAAGGGTGGGCACGCCGTGGTGAATGCAAATTCTTTTTCAACATCACGAACAGCTTTTGCCACCGACTTGGGCAACAACAGCATCTCCCCACAACACATCGAGCACAAGATGTCGTTTCATGCGATTAAAAAACCCTAGTGCTAGGCTTTACATGGATTCTGACTCTCATGCCTTTCATTGAGTAGGCTTAAATCCACCGCTCATCGACTGGAATAGCCACTAAACTTTTTAATATCTATGATCTAAAACATTTTGCCAAATGTCTCATTGCGCATTTAATCACTCACTTAACGCATACGGCGTGAGGTGAACAAAAATATCCAATTTTTCCCACGTTATGTACATTCAACTGTGGATCCATGGCAGTTTTTGGGTGCTTAAATCTGTCGTTAAGCACGCTGTGAACCTTTGCGTAACGTCAATTAGTGAATATCATCATGCACCCACGGATGGGGCAATTTTTTCAAAATAATGCCTCGCGGCTGATCAGGAATGTTTAAGTATGTTATTTAATTCGGGTGAGTTTTTTTTCTTTTTTTTATGCATTTACATTCTGTATTTGATACCTCATCTACGTTGGCAAAACGGGTTGTTATTGGTCGCTAGCTACTTTTTTTATGCTTCTTGGGAACCCCGCTTTTTAGCTTTAATCGTGGCTTCCACATTAATTGATTACACGTCTGCCATTAAAGTCGAAAATAGCTTAGCGCAAGGACATCAGCGCCAAGCTAAATTTTGGGTCATGGTCAGTATTGCTAGTAATCTCAGCATTCTTGGCTTTTTTAAATATTATAATTTTTTTATTGAAAATTTTATCTTGCTCTTTAAGGGTTTAGGCGTTGATTTACCGCCGATGACTTTGCATATCATATTGCCCATTGGTATTTCTTATTACACCTTCCAAAGTATGAGCTACACCATTGATGTCTATCGTGGTCAGCAAAAAGCCTGTCGTCATTTACCCAATTTTGCTTTATACATCTCCTTTTTCCCACAGTTGATGGCAGGCCCTATTGAACGTGCCCGTAAACTCTTGCCACAATTAGAAAAACCACGAAAGTTATCGGTTCAATATATTCATGAAGGGGGCTGGTTGATATTATGGGGCGTGTTTAAGAAGGTCTATATTGCAGACAATCTTGCCCCGTATACGAATTGGATATTTTTTCAAGGCGGTGCGGTCACTGCGATGGATGTGTATTTCGGTGTCTTGGCCTTTTCATTTCAACTGTACTGTGATTTTTCTGGTTATTCTGATATTGCGCGTGGCTTGGCGCGTTTATTTGGGGTGGAAATTCGCCGTAACTTTAACCGTCCTTTCTTTTCAAGCAATGTTGCGATTTTTTGGCAACGTTGGCATATGACCTTATCGAATTGGTTTCGTGATTATGTGTATGGCCCTATTCGTAAAAAGATTCCGGATCGTCGTCTACATAAACTGACTTTGTTACCTACCATGGCTTTAGTCGGTTTATGGCATGGTGCGGCTTGGAAATATGTGGTGTTTGGTGCCTTATGGGGTTGTACCTTAATCGTGTATCGCAGCATTCAGTCTCACTGTGTGACATTTAGTCGGATTAATCCGGTGACTTTTTACCTCACTAAAATCGGTGGAGTCATACTGACGCATCATATCTGGCTATTTTTCATGATTATTTTTGCCTCACGAGATCTCACGTATGGCTGGCATTTATGGCAGTTGCTGTTTCAATTCAATGGGCCTATTTATCATCCCAATGATATTTGGACGGTGCTGTATTACGCTTCTCCGCTGGTGGTGATGCAAATTTTTCAAGCTTGGAAAGATGATCACAACGTGGTGTGGCGTTTGCCGTTAGTGCTGCGTGTCATGCTCTATACGTTGTTGTTGGCTTTGCTGTGGTTCGATGGTGCCAGACAGGCACAACAATTTATTTATTTCCAATTTTAATGACTTTAATGAACATGTCCCTTCAAGTACGACAACGACATCTGGAAATCATGCTGTATGCACGTCAAGTGGAACAGCAGATAACCACACTGTATCGCCAAGGCCGGATCAGCGGCAGCGCTTATTTAGGACGTGGACAGGAAGCCTTTAGTGCGGCTGCGGGTGTGCAATTACAGTCGGGTGACATATTGGCACCTTTAACCCGTGATTGTGCAGCGCGTATTGCTTTTGGTGAGAGCTTAACTGAGATTTTCCGCACGTATTTAGGAAAAGCTACGGGGATCATGCGTGGTCGTGATGGCAATACACACCGTGGCCACATTCGCACAGGCATTTTGCCCATGATTAGTCATCTTGGTGGCATGATTGCGCCTGTAGCAGGCATACTGCTCAGTCGTCGTTTGCAAGGGCAGGACAAGCTGGCTAACGGGGACTTGCATATCGGTATGGCTTCTATTGGTGATGGCGGTATGAGCACGGGTGCTCTGCATGAAGGACTCAATGCTGCCGCCGTTCTGCATCTGCCCTTAGTCTTATTGGTCAGTGATAATCACTATGCTTACTCCACGCCTAGCACCCATAATTATGCTTGCCAACATTTAGCCGACCGCGCTGTCGGTTATGGTATTCAAAGCCATCAATGCGATGGTAATGACAGTGATGCTTGTTTGCATACCTTGTACCTGGCTGTTCAGGCGGCACGTCAGGGACAAGGGTCGCAAATGGTGGTAGCCAGCATAGACCGCTTGTGCGGACATAGTGAGCATGATGATGCTCGCTATATTCCTCCTTCTGTGCAAGAAACCAGGAAAGATTGTGTGGAACTCCGCTTGGAACAGCTTCAGCTCTCAGGCGACTTTAGCGCGTCTGAATTGAGCGCATTACAACAGCGGATAGACAACGACATTCAGCAAACATTACAACAAGTGAGCAAAGAACCTGAACCCGATGCGCAACAGACCCAATGGCAAGCTTTATCTCATCCTGAACAATTGTGGCAATGAATATACCTATGTCTGAACCCATCACTTACTTAGAAGCTATTCGTCACGCACAAACCGATTGTCTACACACCGATGAGCGCGTGTTCATTTATGGTGAAGACGTGGAAGACCCGTTAGGCGGCGCTTTCAAAGCCACAAAGGGCTTATCCACACGCTACCCCGAACGAGTCTTAAATGCACCGATCAGCGAAGATGCGATTGCAGGCATGGCTGTTGGTGCAGCTTTAGATGGGATGCGCCCTATTATTGAATTCCAATTTGCTGATTTTGCGATTCTTGCTTTTAATCAACTGGCTAATCATGCGGGTGCGGGTGCTTGGCGACATGGACAGCCTTGCCCCTTAGTCGCGCGTTTGCCCGTGGGTGGCACGCCGGGGGGCGGGCCTTTCCATTCGCAAATGGTGGAAAATTGGCTCACCACCCCACCGGGTTTAATCAGCGTCGCACCCGCCACGGTATCTGATGCGTATCACATGCTGAAACAAGCCGTGCGTTGTGATGATCCCGTCATGTTTTATGAACACAAAGCCCTGTACTTTCACCAGCGTGCCTCACTGAGCAACGCACCCGAATATCCGCTGGGACGTGCTGTCGTGCGTCGCCAAGGCCAAGATATTAGCCTAGTCAGCTACAGCGCGATGGTTTGGGATGCCTTGAGCGCGGCTGAGCAACTGGCGCGTGATTATCAGATTGAAGCCGAAGTGATCGACTTACGCTGCTTAAAACCGCTGGATATGAACACGCTGTATGATTCCTTAGAGCATACGGGACGCTTGTTAGTGTGTACTGAAGCTTGGCCTTATGCAGGCGTGAGTGCTGAAGTCATTGCTCAGGTGAGCAGCCAGGCGTTTCATTTATTGGATGCACCACCACGTCGGCTCAATGCCAAGGATGTGCCGGTGCCTTTTCATCCTCACTTGTGGAATGCCTACCGTCCTAACACAGCCGATATTGTGCAAGCGGCTTTAGATTTGGTGCGTTTTTGATGCAAAAAATACCTATTCTTTTACCCCGATTGGGCGAAGCTGTGGCTGAAGCCACCGTACAAACTTGGCTGTGTCAGTCGGGTGATACCGTGGCTAAAGACCAAGACCTTCTCGAAGTTGAAACCGAAAAATCCATCATTGCTATCCCTGCACCCGCTGCGGGTGTGCTCCTAGACATTGATAAACCCGCTGGCAGTCGCTGTCAGGTGAATGAGGTTTTAGCCTGGTTACACAGCAACGAGAGTGATGTCGTGCAGCCCGTGGATAGCGGTAGCCCCCACGCAGCCCCCACGCCCACAGAAACATCACCGACTCATACGCCTACCGCTTCCTTGGCTTCCAATAGCGGACGACATGGTTTCCTGAGTCCACGATTACGCGCCTTGATGCAAGAACAGGGATTGACTGAATTAGATTTACATTTATTGCGTGGCAGTGGTCAGCATGGACGGATTAAGGCCGATGACTTAACCCAGTTATTGGAGCATTTGCAGAGTCATTATGAACCGCACCCGGCGGGCATGTTGCGCCAAGCCGTGGCTGATAGCATGAGTCGCAGTTGGAATCGTCCACTGGCTACCGTCTCCAGTGCCGTGAAAATGGATGCTTTGTTAGCACATCGCAAAACTTTGCCGGAACGCCCCAGCGCCAGCGTGTACGCGCTCAGCACCCTAGCACAAGCCTTAAAAGAAGATGGACGCATTGCTAAGCTATTGCTGGGTGATCAACTGTGGCAAGCGCAACAAATTGATCTCGCTTTGGCTATTGATGTTGATAATGGCATTTATAATCCGGTGATTCAGTCAGTCGATGCGTACTCTTTGGGTGAATTAGCCGTGGAAGTCAAACGTCTGATTGCTCAAGCACATGAGCGACAATTACCTAGCAATGGACACAACACCGGTATTGCTACAGTCAGTAATTACGGTAGCTTGGGTATTACCTGGGCGACACCTTTGCCACCACCAGGACACAGTTGCTTATTAGGTTTAGGCGCGGTGCGCAGACAACCCGATTGGCATCCCGCCACGCAAAGTTGGCAATGCATTCGTGCGTGTGAAATCACTCTGACTTTCGATCATCGCATTGCGGACGGCGGCACAGCGGCGCGTTTAATCCATCGCATCGTTCATTTATTAGAACACCCTGATTTATTGAGTTGAACGCATGAACCTAAGTCACACTGCACGATTTTATTGGCGAGCTTTCTGGATCATTCCAGTGTTGCTGATCTTATTTACTAGTCTGGAAATCATAGTCCGCGTGATTTTTTTTGGCTCATCGGCTCTGTGGCACCTGACTGAATACAACAATCGTTCATTGGTATTCACCCCATTAGTTGAACAGATTGAAAATCCTGATATTTGCTGGAAGCTCGGTGCACATCAAGCCAGCTATTTTCGTAACACCCGTTTTAATACCAATCAATATGGTTTTCGAGATCGAGAATTTGCCGTAGAAAAAACCCCAGGCATCCAGCGCATTGCTGTGTTGGGGCGTTCGACCACTATGGGATCGGGAGTCAAAAATGCAGACATCTACTCAAGGCAATTACAGTTATTGCTAGATGAACGCTATCCGCAACAATTTGAAGTGTTAAATTTTGCAGTGGGGGCTTACCGCTTTACACAAATGCAGGCCGCTTATGAAGCCTTTGTGGCGCGGTTTAAACCTGATGTGATTATGTGGCCGATTTATTACGATGAATTATCCACACCCGCAGTAGGTTGTCCTAATCTAAACAGCATACAACCACGTTGGGACGAATTAAGAGGTTACTTTACGCCTTTGTTTCTATACGGTGCAGGCAAAGCTTGGATCAAGGAACAAATGCCTTGGTTAATGGTCTCCAGATGGCGTTCTCGTGGACAAGCACACAGCCCTCCTTCAGACACCAAAGCACATCTCTTAGAGCGCTTCATTCAGGCTCGCACTCAAGAAGGCATCAAAATGATGGTGCCCGTCTTATTTAATATTAATCATATAGAACGGCAAAAAAGCCCCTTACCTGCCAAGTATATTCAGACATGGATTCAACCGTTTACAAAAAATCCTGAAGTCCAATGGGTCAATACTGTGCCTGATTTAATACCCTTAGTCACACGCCAAGATTTAACCTATCTTGGCGATAATCATCCCAATACGCGAGTGCATCGCTTGTATGCCGAATCAATAGCCCGACAGATTCATTGGGAAGCCTTATAAAGAAGCGGACTGATCACCTAATGTCTGTGCCACGACATCGATCAATTGTCCCGCAATGTCCAGCCCAAACAGTGCATCGAGTTCGCGGATGCAGGTCGGGCTGGTGACATTGATTTCCGTCAAATAATCGCCGATCACATCTAAGCCCACAAACATCAAGCCCTTGGCTTTTAAGCTGGGCGCTACCTGCTGGCAAATCCAATGATCTCGTTCACTCAAAGGCACACCTTCGCCACGTCCGCCTACGGCGAGATTGCCGCGTGTTTCTCCTTCCGCCGGAATACGAGCCAGTGCATAAGGCACCGGCGTGCCATTGATCAATAAAATGCGCTTA
Source organism: Thiotrichales bacterium (assembly GCA_016744475.1). GTDB lineage: Bacteria > Pseudomonadota > Gammaproteobacteria > Beggiatoales > Beggiatoaceae > BB31. Next base: position 93,440 of record JADGEH010000002.1, read on the forward strand.
TCACCCGCCGTGATCTCAGGAATAAAGCGCTGTGCCATGATAAAACGCTCGCCGTGTTCAGTCAGGGTTTCAATAATTACATTCAAATTAGGATCAGCCGCTCGCACACGGAAAATAGAAGCGCCACCCATGCCGTCAATCGGCTTAAGAATCATATCGCCGTGTTCTTGCAAGAATTCTTTAAGCAAAGTGGCGCGACGTGTCACCAAAGTGGGCGCACAGCATTGCGGGAACCAAGCGGTGTATAACTTTTCGTTGGCATCGCGCAGGCTTTGCGGCTTGTTCACCACCAAGCTGCCACGCGCTTCAGCGGCTTCTAAAATATAGGTGGCGGCAATGTATTCGAGGTTAAACGGCGGGTCTTTGCGCATGAAGATCACGGGCAACTCATCCAACGGTGCGGTGAAACTGTCGCCCAGGCTAAACCAGTTCGTTTTATTATCCTGCACTTGCAAGGTTCTCATGCGTGCATAAGCCCGCCCGTCACGTAAAAACAAATCGGGCAATTCCATATAAATCAATGTCCAGCCACGCTTTTGTGCCGCCAGCAACATGGCAAAGCTACTGTCTTTGTGGGTTTTTATCTGAGTGATGGGGTCCATCACCATGCCTAAACGAATATTCAATATCTGTCGTCCTATCTTTGGCTTTGTTAGCGTTCAAAAAGCTCACATGGCAGTATCAATGCCGCGTTCGCACCACACCTTGATTAACATCAGCGTTTAATGTATCAAAGCAACAGGTTTATCATTTTACTCACCTATTAAACAACTCTAATTCCAATGGCTCATCCCATGTCCCCACAAATATTTATCAGCTACAGTCGTGAAGACGCAGAATATCTTGACCGCATTAAAAAATATCTCAAGCCATTGGAAGAACATGGCATCAGCTATTGGGAGGACAGCCAAATTCAGGCGGGAGAGGATTGGCGCAAAGAAATAGAACAAGCCCTCAACACCGCCAGCATCGCCTTGTGTTTGGTCAGCCAAAATTTCCTGGCTTCTGATTTTATTCATCAAGTTGAACTGCCGACCTTATTGCGCAGAGCTGAACAAAATGATGTGTTGATCATCCCTTTTCTATTAAAATTCAGCATCTTTTCTGATTCTGAATTAGAACCCTTTCTCGCTCTGCCTGATCCTAAAACCCCCTTAACCAGCCTGTCTTCGTCGAAGCAAGAAGAGGCACTTTGTCACTTATATAAACGGCTTAAACAAGCGATAAAAACGCCTGTTTCGACAACCGTACCAGAGGAAAAACCCGCAACGCCGGAACGCCTCTTTCACATTCCTATCCCTGAAAACCATTTTTTCACCGGACGAGACACCCTACTGGCACGGCTAAAAGACATCCTGCCTACACACCCCCGTAAAGCCGTCGCGCTCTGGGGTTTGCCGGGTATAGGCAAAACTCAGATAGCCGCACAATACGCTTATCAGCACCGCTCGCAATATCAAACGGTGCTGTGGGTGCAGGCGGAAAACCCAGACATGCTGCGCAGTAGCTTTGCGGCATTAGATACTCTCTTAGGTTTGTCTTCTGTGTCGGAACAACAAATTCGCATTGACATGGTGCGCCAATGGCTGAATAAACATCATGACTGGTTGCTGATTGCCGACAATGCCAATGATTTATCGAGCATCGAACCACTCCTGCCCTCACCGCCCAGCGGACATGTCATCTTCACCACTTGGAATAAGGCTGTGAGCCGTTTAGCTGTACCGTTGGAAGTCGAAGAACTGCCCACAGACGATAGTGCCGCCTTTCTTGCGCGTCGTGCGGGCATTGCCAGCGACAGTCCTGGTTTGAAGGCTTTAAGCCGCGAATTAGGTGGCTGGCCCTTAGCGCTGGATCAAGCCGGGGCTTACATGGAGTACCACCAGAAAAACCCGCAAGACTATCTGGATTTATACCGCCGTCATGCGCCGAAATTATTAGATCAACGCGGCGATGTTCACGCCCACGATCACCCTGAATCAGTGGTAAAAACCTGCGCTTTATCGTTTGAAAAAATGGCCTCCGAAAGCCCTGCTGCACAGGCGTTGCTGACCGTCTGCGCCTTTTTGCATCCTGACAGCATTCCAGAAGACATCTTATTCACGGGGGCATCGGCCTTGGGCGAAACCCTAGCGCCGATCATGGCGAATGAATGGGAACGAGAGGAAGTATTAGCGGTGATGTATCGCTATGCGTTGCTGCGCCGTCATGCCGCAGAACGCCTTTTGACCATGCATCGCTTGGTGCAAACGGTGTTAAAACACAGCTTGAGCGAAGCACAACAAAGCCTATGGGCAGAGCGGGCATCAGCAGCCTTGGCTTTGACTTTGCCGCCAGAAGAAAGAGTTGAATTTGAACACTGGCCTATTTATAAACGCCTGCTGCCTTGCTTGCAAAAGAGCTTTGCCCATCAACAAGAATATTCATTAAATACCGCCAGCATGGCGCGGATGCTAAGCCAAACTGCGCAGTATTTTTATGATCAACACGCAGAATACGCCACGGCTGAGGCATGGGTAATAGCGTCATTAAGCATTCGAGAAAAGCTGTTCGGCACAGAGCATCCTGATACGGCATTCAGTCTTAATAACTTGGCTCGTTTGCACCACACTCAAGGGCACTATGCAGAGGCTTTGCCGCTGCTTCAGCAGGCTTTGAATATTTGTCAAAATAGTTTGGGAGAGGAACATTCTGATACGGCTACTAGCCTGAATAATCTGGCTGGGTTATATCGAGTTCAAGGCCAGTATGCGCAGGCTTTGCCGCTGTATCAGCAGGCTTTATGCATTCGGCAAAATAGCTTAGGAGGGGAACATTCTGATACAGCGATCAGCCTGAACAATTTAGCTGCGTTATATCAAGCTCAAGGACAGTATGCGCAGGCTTTGCCATTGTTTCAGCGGGCTTTGAAGATTTGTCAAAACAGCTTGGGAAAAGATCATCCTGATACCGCTACCAGCCTGAATAATCTGGCTGGGTTGTATCAAGCCCAAGGACAGTATGCGCAGGCTTTACCGCTGTTTCAGCAGGCTTTAAGCATCCGGCAAAATAGCTTGGGACAGGAACATCCTGATACGGCTAGCAGTCTGAGTAGTCTGGCTGGGTTATATCGAGTTCAAGGAGAGTATGTGCAGGCTTTGCCATTGTTTCAGCAGGCTTTAAGCATCCGGCAAAATAGCTTGGGACAGGAACATCCTGATACGGCTAACAGCCTAAATAATCTGGCTGCGTTATATCAAGTCCAAGGAGAGTATGCGCAGGCTTTGCTGCTGTATCAGCAGGCTTTGAAAATTTGTCAAAATAGCTTAGGAAAAGATCATCCTCATACGGCTAACAGCCTAAATAATCTGGCTGCGTTATATCAAGTCCAAGGAGAGTATGCGCAGGCTTTGCCGCTGTATCAGCAGGCTTTGAAAATTTGTCAAAATAGCTTAGGAAAAGATCATCCTCATACGGCTAACAGCCTGAACAATCTAGCCGTGTTGTATGCCGAGCAAGCTCAATACACAAAAGCGCGACATTTATTAGAACAAGCGTTAAAAATTCGCACCCGTACACTGGGTCAACGTCATCCAGATACTCGCCGCACGAAGAAAAGCCTGCAACAGGTTAAATATGCGGCTAAACGCAGCGGACAAGCACCGCACCCACCATCGAAACTTAAGAAACGTTGAGGGAGCATTTCTGTTTATAACATTTTCTGTTGATATGAAAAGACCCGCCCCAACGGGGCGTAATCTATATATAGCTAAAGTACATCATTTATAGGCTGGCTATAGGGGGCATAAATCAGTTGTACGACAGACCTGGCAGGTGTCCAAAACCTGCCAGGTCTTGAACACGATGCTCCAGTACAACTGAAATATTATCTCTATATAGAGCCAAACCCAAGACTGCCAGTCCTTTAAGGACTGGCAGTCTTAACAACGGAGTAATATTGCTATAGTCCAGGGTAACGCTCTGGGTTGTAGAATGGTATTTAGACGTGACCCCTGAAAGGGTGAAATAAAATCCTAGCATTGGTTTATTGCGCCCCTTTGGGGTTTAGAGCCTATGCAAAAATGGGATAATCGGCTGCAAACCCGCCTTTTTGGTCAGTTTTCCGCTTTTGCTCAAAAAATAGCACGCTATTCGCCTTAAAAAACCGAAAATCCTGCCTCAAAATGGCGAATTTTCGCTTCGATGCCCCATCTTCGTATAGGCTCTTAAGTTCTTAGGCTCATCAGCCTTGGTGACGAATCCGTCAGGGTGAACGATGATACCCCGAAGGGGTTGTGTCATATAGCCCAGGGTTGCGATGCAGTCGCTACCCTGGGAATAGGCTCCCGAACACCGTCAACCCCAACGGGGTTGTGTATCTTTATAACGAGAGTGAGCGATGCCGCAATCATTCGCAACAGTCTACATTCACACGGTTTTTTCAACCAAAAATCGCCAGTCCTTGTTGGCTGATATGGGGTTGAGGCACGAAATGCACGCTTATCTCGGCGGCATTGTCAAAGAACTCGGTTGTAAACCCATTCGTATTGGCGGGGTCGAAGATCATGTTCATCTGCTGACAACGCTGTCGCGTACTCTGGCTATCGCAGATTTTATTAAAGAAACCAAACGGGTTTCGTCTATCTGGGGGCATCAACGACAGAACACGCCAAAAGCGTTCCAATGGCAATCTGGCTACGGCGTATTTTCCGTATCGCACTCCCAGCTTGAACCAGTCATCCGTTATATCGACAACCAGCAAGAACATCATACCCGCTATGATTTCCAAACCGAGTTGCGTGAGTTATTCCGCCGTCATCAGGTTGAATTCGATGAACGTTATCTGTGGGATTGAAAAAGAGACACAACCCCGTTGGGGTTGGTGCCCGATACGCGCCGTTTTCCCAGGGTAGCAACTGCGTCGCAACCCTGGGCTATATGACGGAACCCCTTTGGGGTATCGGGTTGCTACCCTGACGGATTGATGAGCAAGGCGGAGGCATCTTACCTGGGCATTGCCTCAGGCTATGTCGATCACGCCTAAGAGCCTATACGAAGGTGGGGAATCGAAGCGAAAATTCGCCATTTTGAGGCAGGATTTTCGGTTTTTTAAGGTGAATAGCGTGCGTGTGTCGATAAAAAGCGGAAAACCTGAGCCAAAGGGCAGTTTGCAGTCGATTATCCCATTTACGTATAGGCTCTAAAGCACACATCAACAGAAAACCTTATAAATCAGGAGCATTTAGGGTGTTTGTCGGGTGATGGCTTTCGCAGTAGGCTTTACTTAAAAAGACCTTCCAGGTTTTGAAAACCTGGAAGGTCTGAAACCCGTCAAAACAAGATGAGTGATGTACTCGATTTAACCCTTCCACGTTTTTAGGACAACTATGAAACTTTCTTTTTTATGCCTGTGCGGCTGTGGTGTGATGGGTATTTTTAGCCCTTTGACACGGGCTGAGCCTTTACAAGAGGCTTTGCAAACGCAGTTGGAGATTCAACAAGAAGCTGTCAGCACACAGCAGCAAGTGACGCATCTGGATGACGAGCGCTTAACTATGCTGCACACTTACACTGAAACGCTGAAGCAAATTGAGCAATTGCGCCAGCATAACCGCCAGTTGCAGCGCGTGATTGAGCAGCAAACCGCGCAACAATTGGACTTGCAGCAGCAAAGCGAGCATTTGACTGACACCCGTACACAGCTTGAGCCTTTGCTGGAGCCGATGTTTGAAGCATTGAAAGCTTTTGTCCGCTTGGATGTGCCGTTTTTAAACTCGGAGCGAGCGCAACGTTTGCAGACTTTACGCAGCACTTTGGATGATCCGGCGCTGTCGCTGGCGGATAAATATCAACCCTTGTGGCAGGCGTATCAAGTGGAAATGGGCTATGGCTATGATGTGGATACCTATACGGGTGCTTTGACTGTGGGGGAGCGGGCGGGGCAGCAGGTGCAATTTTTACGCTTAGGCCGCGTGGCGTTGTATTATCTGGGGCTGGATGGGCGCAGCGCAGGGGCTTGGGATCAAGCGGCGCAACAATGGCGCGTGTTACCGCCCGCTGATCAATCCACCTTGCACACCGCGATACGCATTGCGAAAGGCCAAGCCGCCCCGCAGTTGTTGGCTTTGCCGCTGCCGCCTGCCTTACTGTCTTCACCACAACACTGACTGTGAACTCATGACTGATCTTGATATTCAATATGCTGTAGACGCTGAGGCTTTGCCCAGTGAAGCGGATGTCCTCACCTGGGTGGAGGCGGCGCTGCAACAGGTTCAACCGGATTTATTAGACAGCGCTCAATTGACGGTGCGTTTGGTGGATGAGGCGGAAGGCACGACACTGAATGAAACTTGGCGACAGAAGTCCGGGCCTACAAATGTGCTATCCTTCCCTTTTGAAGCGCCGCCGGGTGTTGAGTTACCTTTGTTGGGCGATATTGTGATTTGCGCCCCAGTGATTTTGCGTGAAGCCCAAGCACAGGGTAAAACCGAATCCGCGCATTGGGCGCATATGGTGATACATGGTGTGCTGCATTTATTAGGTTATGATCATATTGATAGCCAAGAAGCGGACATCATGGAACATTTAGAAATTCAAATCTTACAACGTTTAGCCTACCCCAACCCCTACCTGTCATAGTTATGAACGACCCCCAGCCCGTACCCTCGGTTTGGCCTGCATGGTTAAATCGCTTTCGTAAATGGTTACAAACTCAACCTGAAGATAAAGATGAGTTATTGCAATTGCTTCGGCAAGCACAACTCGATGATTTGCTGAGTCCTGATGCTTTGCACATTATGGAGGGTGCCTTGCAGGTGGCGGAAACCCATGTGCGCGATGTGATGATTCCGCGTGCGCAAATGGTGGTGATTACAGCAGCGGAAAAACCGGATGTGTTTTTAGAGACGATTATTCAATCGGGGCATTCGCGCTTTCCCGTGGTGGGAGAAAACCGTGATGATGTGCAGGGGATTTTGTTGGCTAAAGATTTGTTGCATTGTTATGCGCAAGGCAAAATTGAGGGCAATCAGTGGTCGCATCAGTTTAATCTGCGCGATTGGTTGCGTCCGGCGGTGTTTATCCCAGAAAGTAAGCGTTTGCATATTTTGTTGCGCGAATTTCGCACCAGCCGCAACCACATGGCGATTGTAGTGGATGAGTATGGTGGTGTGGCGGGATTGGTGACGATTGAAGATGTGATTGAGGAAATTATTGGCGATATAGATGATGAGCATGATTCTGACGATATGGTGTATATCAAACCCCGCGACGAGGGTTTCAGCGTCAGAGCGTTAACCCCCATTGATGAATTCAATGATCATTTTAATACAACCTTCAGCGATGAAGAATTCGATACTATCGGCGGTTTGCTATTAAAAGCGTTTGGGCGGGTACCTAAACGAGGTGAAACACTGATATTGGCGGGTTTTCATTTTAAGGTGTTACGTGCGGCTAAACGGAGAATACATTTACTGCGTGTACGAGAAGCCTTACCTGAAGAGACAGAGGACGACAAGGATCGAGTGACTGAACCATGAATATAAAAAAAAACCTTAGAACACGCTTAATTGCACATTTTTTTCGATTTTTAGAATTTTATCCTTGGGTCGGTGATCTACTGGCCCTATTAGCAGGCAGCCTATTAGTGCTGGCCTTTGCGCCTTTCAATCTATTCCCGATAGCGATTCTGTCTATCACAGCATTGTTTTTGCTCTGGAAATCCTGCACACCGCTGCGTGCCTTGTGGCGCGGTTGGTTATTTGGTGTCGGCATGTTTGGTTTTGGTGTGTATTGGCTACACATCAGCTTGTTGCAATTTGGTGCGATGAGCTTTGTCAGTGCCATCATTGTCAATGCCTTGTTTGTCATGTTAATGGCTTTGTATCCGGCCTTTTTGGGCTGGTTTATTCTTAAAGTGTTTCCGGTGTGTAACAAAGTCCGCTTGTTAGCCGCTTTGCCCGCCGCCTGGACATTGTTGGAATGGTTTCGCAGTTGGTTTTTAAGCGGATTTCCTTGGTTGTCTTTAGGTTATAGCCAACTGGACGCGCCTTTAGCCGGATGGGCACCGTTGATGGGTGTGTATGGCGTGTCTTGGGCGGTGGCCTTTTCCGGCAGTTTATTGGTGTATGCCTTTTTGGGCGGACGGCAAGCATGGCCTGCATGGCCTGCGTTGTTGTTAGTGTGGGGCTTAGGCGGTTTGCTGACTCAAGCCAGTTGGACGCGCTCGTTGGAAGAACCGATTAATGTAGCGATGATTCAAGGCAACACGGTGCCCGACATTAAATTCGATCCCATCCACACCCAAACCATTCTCGATACTTATTTAAGACTTAGCCAGCAACACCGCGATGCGGATTTAATCATTTGGCCTGAAACTGCTGTTCCGGTGTTTTATCACGAAGCGATAGGCTTGTTTGAAGCACTGACAGAAGAAGCTAAACAATACGACAGCCATTTCTTAATTGGCGTGCCCGTCATGGACCCGGACACAGGCGCTTATTACAATTCAGTGCTGGGTTTATCCGCAGAATCATCAGACTTTTATTACAAACAACATCTGGTGCCTTTTGGTGAATACATGCCATTTCGGGGCTTGATTGAAAATCAATTGAAATTCATTCAAATCCCTTTGTCTGATTTCACCCCAGGGCCGCCCGATCAACCTTTAATCAAAGCAGGTCGTCATAGCATTGGTATTTCTATTTGTTATGAAGATGCCTTTCCCGATGAAATACGCCGAGTGTTATCAAATGCGACTTTATTGGTCAACGTGAGTAACGATAGCTGGTTTGGGGATTCCATCGCACCACATCAACATTTACAAATCGCTCGGATGCGAGCCTTAGAAGCAGGACGGTATTTATTGCGAGCCACCAACACAGGCGTGTCGGCAGTGATTGATGATCGCGGCAATATTGTCAGTCAAGTACCGCAATTTGAAGAAGGTGTGGTGACGGCACAGGCCATGCCCTTTGATGGGGGCACGCCATATGGCCTGTCAGGGAATACCCCTTTGTTATTTATTATGTTTGTGAGTCTGATGGTGGGGATTGTGCTGCATCATTATTGGTACCCTGCCCATCATCCCAAACCCGTGTAAACTGCGTGTGATGGCAGCGTGAACAGCCTTGAATATGCGTGGGGCGGCGAAAATGTTTGACCGCTCCACAATTATCACAGCGTAAAGCCCCAGGGCCTGTCACTTCTCCCGCTTCCCAGATCGTATTAGCCTGGGCTTCTAGCTCCAGACGGGTGAGTTCTTCATGCGTATGATCGACCATGGTACTAAATAAATCTAACAAACGGTCTTCAATCAAATCCAAATCAAAACGCATCCAATCACGTAAACCCTGTCCAGTTTCAGCCAAAAAACGTGCCGCATCTTGTATATCGTGCTGCAAATAAGTCCCTAATTTTCGTGCTTCTTCCTCGCTTAATTCTTCCAGTTCAATGGTTTTATCCACTGCCGCATCAATGCGTATTTTCAGGCTGGGCAAAGTATCTTCTTTAGCATACTGCACCGTGTCTTGCACGCGCTGCATAATGCTGTGATACGTTTGTTCCAAAGTGTCCTCTAGTTGTTCACTGAATTCTTGTTTTGCCACTGTTATTCTCCAGTTATAGCGGAATGTGTAATAGAGTTGTTGCGCGGGGTCTTCATCGGCTGCAAAGGCGTGGGTTTTAGCCTGTTTTTCCGCTTTTTCTCATTAAATAGCTCGTTATTCGCTTCAAAAAACCGTAAAAACCGCTTCAAAATCACACCTTTTCGTTACGATGCTGACTCCTTGCAACAAGTCTAATCACTGAGCTAAAAGCCCAGCCATATTCTTAACACACTTGAGCCGTATCATACGGCTCACTTTTGATAATGACATTTTTGTGAATATAGCGTTTTCACTATAGCAAACATCTCTTTGGTTGGGGTTAGGATGATTATTTTTTTAAGGCTAAAATATTAAGTATTAATAGTTAGACTGGTTGCGAGGGCTAGGCATCGTAACGAAAAGGTGTGGTTTTTTCGGTTTTTTGAAGCGAATAGCGGGCTATTTGTTGAGAAAAAGTGGAAAAATAGCCCAAAACCCTCGCCTTGGCAGTCGATGAATACCCCTTGCAACAAGTCTACTTCTTCATCTGCCATATTGAGAACTGCATCTAAATTCAAAATAGTGAATTGCTGTTTAAGAAAGAAGAGCTTTATTCATCTTATAGAGCAAGAAGCAGTATTTGCTGAAATTCTAATATACCACTTCTAATGACACAGATTAAGAGGTATTATTTTTTTAAAAATCGGCATAATAAAAGAAATATCATAATAAACCATAGAGGAGTGACATCTGATGAAGAGAGTAGTAAGTTTATGTACATCTATCTTATGTTCAGGCTTAATGTTCGACACCGTGTCTGCGCAAAACACAAATGAACTTGATCATGAACTAACACGTCAACTATTAAGCATGTCTCTTCAGGACTTGCTTGATCTTGAAGTCATCACTGTTGCAACAGGCTTGCAGCAAACTGAAAACAAAGCCCCTTCCACCGTCACCGTCATCACTGCGCAAGATATTAAAAGAATGGGGGCACGCACATTAGAAGAAGCCTTACAGCGTGTCCCTGGTTTCCAAGTCTCTTATAATTGGTTCAACTCTGCGGTGTACAGTGTTCGCGGTGTTTCCACAAGTTTCAATCCTGAAGTTTTAGTGTTGGTGAATGGTGTACGCCTGAATGACTCCTATTCAGGAGGAAAACACACTTTTTGGACAGGTTTTCCGGTGAGTAGCATTGCTCGGCTAGAAATCATCCGTGGTCCGGGTTCGGCATTATACGGTGCTGATGCCTTTGCAGGCGTCATCAATATCATCACCAAAACGGCACAAGATATTGATGGAACTGAAGTGGGTCTCCGTGTAGGCAACAATAATATGCAAGATGTTTGGCTGTTACATGGGCAACAATGGCGGGATATTGAGATCGCGGCTATGGTTGAATTAAGCCGCACTGATGGGCATCAACGCAGAGTTGACAGTGACGCACAAACTGCATTTGATCAGTTATTTAATACGCAAGCCTCTTTAGCACCTGGTCAATATGGTTCAGAAGCCACTCATTACGATCTTAAATTTGATCTAGCTTGGCAACATTGGAGGCTGCGCACCAGTGCTAAAAAAAATGACCATACAGGCGCTGGGGTTGGCGTGGCACAAGCATTAGACCCACATAAACCTCGCAATATGGAAAGAATATCGGGTGATGTGAGCTACGATAATGCGCAATTTAGCAAAAACTGGGCACTCAATGCCCAACTGAATTATTGGCGAACTCGCTTTCTCAACCACTGGCAGTTATTTCCGCCAGGTGCTTTTGGCGGTGCTTACCCTATGGGTTATCTGGGACACCCTGGTAATACTGAAACCTTATCTCAAGCCTCTATCACTAGCACTTATCGTGGCTTTCATCAGCATTCATTACGTATCGGTGCTGGTTATGGTTATTACGATCTATCTGAAGTGACTGAGCAAAAGAATTTTGGACTTCATCCTTTGACCCATGAACCCCTTTCCCCACTGACACTGTTTGATGGTACAGACACTTCTGCTACCTATTCTCCTGAAGTGGCTAGAAACAATTACTTTGCCTTTATTCAAGATACCTGGACGATTCATTCTGCATGGGAACTCACTTTAGGTTTACGTTATGACCACTATTCAGATTTTGGTTCAACGATCAATCCACGCATTGGCTTAGTATGGGAAGCACGTAAGGATTTCATTGCTAAACTGCTTTATGGAAGTGCTTTCCGTGCACCTTCTTTCCAAGATCAATACAATCAAAATAATCCCGTAGCCATTGGCAATCCTGATCTACAGCCAGAAAAAATGGATACCTGGGAATTAGCCTTTGATTACCATGCGACCTCTGCACTACGATTAAGTTTGAATCTATTTCATTATGAAATAGAAGATAAAATTGTTTTAATACCTTTGGGTACGACCGGTTATCAATTTGAAAATGCCAGCACTTGGAAAGGACAAGGTGGAGAGTTTGAAGCGCGTTGGAAAATCAGTCCCAAGGCCAGCGTGCTCTTCAACTATAGCTATCAAGATTCAGAAGATGACACAGGCATCACTTTAAGCAATGCTTCGCAGCAAGCGGCTTATTTACGGGGTGATTATGTATTAAACCCAAGATGGCATACCAATGTACAGGTCAACTGGAATAATGGTTGGGCACGAAGCGCGAATGATCCGCGTTCTAATCTGAAGGGGTATACCACATTAGATATGACGCTACGACGCGAAGAAATACGTGCAGGTGATGTAGGCTTTGCGATCAGTATACGCAATGTATTAGATGCCGATGTGCGTTATCCCTCACCCGGCCCTGATACCAATGGTTTGTTAAACGTACCCCATGATCTTCCCGGTGCGGGACGTTCTTATTTTGCAGAACTGCGTTATCAATTTTAGCGCTCAATAAAACAGGCAAGCGCTGCGAGACAGGGAGAGGCGCAGCCGGGGTCGAGTAGCCCGCGACAAGGCGTCATTTTGGACGGTGGCGCCAGCG
>JADGEH010000062.1 GCA_016744475.1 Thiotrichales bacterium
GTAAAAATCGAGTTTATGTTGAAAATGCTATTGGCGGAATAAAACGATTTCAAATACTGGTTAATCGTTTAAGAAACAAGTCTGATTTCATTAAGAATGCCATTATCAGCCTTGCTGCTGGACTATTTAACCTTGAAAATTCATTTGTAATTCAGTCAGTTGAAGACTGGGCAAGTCTAGTCAGTTTAATCATGATTTAACTGCAGCCACAGGACGTAAACGCACCGCTTCACTAGCAAGCCGTGTTGCACGTCTAAAAATCAAACTTGACGGCTTAGGAAAAGACCTAACCCAAGACTGGAAAAAGAAAGCCAAAGCAGTTGATGAAAACCGTCGATTAATGCGCGAAGAACTGGACGCTTTGAAAGCTGAAGCGCGTAAACCGCTGACAGAATGGGAAGCGGAACAAGAGCACATCAAAGCCGAAGAAGAAGCCAAGCGCCAAGCTGAAGAATTGCGCAAAGAAGTAGAAGCAGCACATGAGCTTGCTTTGTTGATGAATGAAAAAATCGACCATGATGCAGCCGAAGCTAAACGTCAAGCCGAAGAACAGGCACGGCTTGAAGCTGAACGCGCAGAGCAAGTGCAGCTTGAACGTGAACGTCAAATTGCAAAAGAAGCCAAGCGTAAGGTCGAAGAACAAGCACGGCTTGAACGTGAGCACCTAGAGCGTGAAGCGAAAGAGCGAGAGCAACGATTGTTACGTGAGGCTGAAGAAGCCAAACGTCAAGCCGAAGAACAGGCACGGCTTAAAGCACAGCGCAAATCTGAAGAACAAGCAGCGATTGAAGCTGAACGCCAAGCAAACAAAAAACACCGCGCAAATGTACGCAGCGAAGCAATCAAGAGCTTTTCTGATTTAGGCATCAACTCCAACGATGCACAAACTATCATCAACTTGATCGAATCAAACAAAATCAAGCACGTTACGCTTAACTTTTAATCTCAACGCCGCCAAATGGCGGCAAGGAACTAAAGTAAATTTACAACAACAACTGGCAGAACAAAGCGAAGCCGCAGGCTTTAAGAAGAAAGCACCAACCGCTGAAGGTGGCATTACTGGCGTAAGTGTGCCTGTATCGTATGACCGCAATGGCGCAAAACTGCGGCTATACGTGCAGTTATCCGCAGACGTACTGCAAAGCCCTGAAGCACTGGAAGGCGCACTGGACGCACTTGAACAGCTTTTTGACTTAGACACATGGACACCAAAAGCACAAAGCACACAATCAGGATTCAAAAAGGGGAACAGCAATGGCTACCGTAACCGCTATTAAACCACAGGGCTTCAAGGCTGAGTTCACGGCTTTAGAAGCTGTATGTATCGACATAGAGACAGGACACGCGCCAGAAAGCGAAATACAGGCAGAGCTTGCGCTATGGAAGCCACCCGCGAACATCAAGGACGCTGAAAAAATTGAACAGCGCCGCGCCGATGCAGAGCAGCGCATACGCGAAAAATCAGCCCTCCTATGCGACTCAAGCCCCATCGTTAGCGTGGCTATAGCGTTTGGCGACGGTGTAGGCGTATTTCACACGCTGCAAGTAGAAGATGATGATCATGACGGTTTTTATAGCATCAAAGCCGCCACAGAACTCAATATGCTGATCAGCCTGCGGACATGGATGGACGGGAAAACAGACGAAAGCACAGAGGTTATAGGATTTAACCTTGGGTTTGATTTGCCGCGATTGCGGGTAGCGTATGCACGGCATGAGCTACGCTTACCGCGTTTGCTGGTACCACGCAACGGCATGGACATCACCGACGTAATGAAGATTTGGTGCTACGCATTCACAACCAAGGACACCAAGTTTGTATCTTTGGATGAAGTTTGTAAGCGGCTGGGCATTGCGCCCGAAGGTAAGTTGATGTCAGGTGCAGATGTTCCACACGCTGCGCTTGATCCAGGACAGCATTTGGATATTGTGACCTACAACGCCATTGACACGCTGCTAACGTGGAGAGCAGCACAAATCATTACGGGACGTGCGGGTAACTGATCTTTTAGATAATTTATTTTTTACTGTATCTCAATTGAGATACAATAATCACAGTAAAGACGCAACGATTAGAGCCAAAGTAGATCATGAGTAAAGACGCAATGATTAGAGCCAGAGTAGATTCTGGGTTAAAAATGGATGCCGAGAATATTCTGTCCAGTTTAGGGTTATCACAAACTGAAGCCATCACTCTTTTTTACAAACAAATTGTGATGAATGGAGGATTGCCCTTTGATTTAAAGCTACCTGCATACTCAAGTATTCCAACCTCACCGAAATTAACCGTATGTTCCTTTTTTTCAGGCATAGGAGGCTTTGATCTTGCGCTGGAAAAAGCAGGAATGGAAATTGTGTTTCAGTCGGAAATCAATGCGTTTTGCCAAAAAGTTTTAAAAAAACATTGGCCTAATGTAAAACTTGATGGCGACATTAATCAAATTAACCCCACATCCATTCCCAATTCAGATCTATGGTGTGGTGGGTTTCCCTGTCAGGATTTATCCCTTGCAAATCAAGGGAAAAGACGTGGATTAAAAGGAGAACGAAGTGGATTATTTTATCGGTTTGCAGAACTTATTGAGTTACGAAGACCCCGATGGCTTATCATCGAAAATGTTCCCGGACTGCTCAACAGTCACCAAGGGGAAGATTTCAGAATTCTCATCCAAAAGTTGGATGAACTCGGGTATGGCGTATCGTGGCGAATTTTCGATGCAAAATACTTTGGAACACCACAAAGACGCAGAAGAGTCTACATTGTTGCAAGTTTTGGAAGCCTCCGCTCCTCTTTCGTACTTTTTGAACCCGGAGCAACTACAATCGCTCGTAGAGCGGGCCTTGGCAAGAAAGAAACCGATGCCCGAAGCTTTGGAAACAGCATTCAAGAATCAAATCAATGCTATGCAATCCAACATGCATCAATTGGAAGAAAACCAGAAGCAGGCCCCCAAGCTAAAGGATATAGAAATGATGGGGAGACATACACACTCGACTCAAGAGGATCAGCCGATGCTGTATGTAAGACGGTTGATGCCTTCAGAGTGCGAAAGTCTACAGGGGTTTCCACCAGAATGGACAACAATAGACATCGAGCAATAGGCAATGCTGTTGCCGTCCCCGTGATTCATTGGATTGGTCAGCGCATCATGAACATCGAGCGTTATGACGCTTTATTTGATGAGATTAAACATCTACCTGTTCTCCCTCCAGATTAATAAATTTTCCGGTGAAAACAGATTTAGATGGAATGCCCTGATTGGTTAAAATTTGTATAAAAGATGGATAATTTGTAAACAACATCTTACTTTCATCAATTATTAACGGAATAGAACCCGGTTTTACATCATGACTCAAGTCTTCTTTGAATGATATTAGAGCTAGAGACCAATAATCATCTCTTAGATCAACTAGGGGATATTTTTCTACTCTACTGTATAAGTAATCATATAAAAGACTTCCTACACAAAATACGATCCGTCCTCCTGTTTGAAAAGCAACATTACCTTTTGTTAAAAATTGTTCCTGTTGCCTTCTCCAGGCATTAGTTTCTAATGTACCAGCGCTGTTATTTCCAAGTGTAAGCATGTCATTTGTTCTGTTTTTTTCATTTTCCCATAGCTGAATTTCTTGTGTTAATGTCCCTGTATTTGTCGTTTCCCCACCCCCTTGCATCTCTAGAATGACCTTATCTGCTGAATCAGAAGGAGGATTCTTTTGTCTCATTACGTAATCTGCGGAATATCGAGTATCAGCAGTAACAGGAATAGACACCTCTCTTTTTACTAAAATATTTTCATCTCGAATATTACTAGCATAAATTGTTCGAGCTATTTGCCTAAGAATGCTTTGTTGATGCTCTGCCAGTCTCTCTGTTTTTTTGGTTGAACATAATCTATGTTCACATACAATCCATAAAGTCCCCTCTGAACCCGTTTTTCTTACAGAACAAATAGGTTTATATCTTGGGTGCTTAGGACACTTTATATTTGCAAAAGGACAATCAGCTTTTACATTTTTACTCACGGGTATAACCACAGGGTTAGTAATGTCAACTCTCTGTCCCAAGTATTCAGCAACAATAACAGCCATCTGTATGCCTCTAGTTGTAATATTTCAAGAACAACAAATAACTAAAAAGTTATTGTTCATATTCTTTAAATTAAAATGTTATATAAAGCCTTGAATTTGAAGCTTATATCAGAAACGATAGCATAAGCAAATAATGTGTAATTGAGAAAACGGATGTAACATACTGTTTTTAGGAGATTACATGACAAATTGTTACAAATTTGCTTTGCTTGCACTAGAAAGTGGTTTATGTTCAGTATCCGATTTGGAACGTGCCATTACTGAATACAATGCCCCGCACCCGCAAAAAACGCACACGCGATCTACCCGCAAACCTCTATGAAACGGGTAATGGGTTCTATCGTTATCGGCATCCACAAACCAAACGCTGGCACGGCATGGGCAGCAACCGCCGCGATGCAATCGCCAGCGCCCACAAGTTAAACTCAGAGCTACTGCCAGCGCCAGACCGCACCGCCAAGATTCTCAAGCCGCGCCCAACCCTTAATACCTTCTTAAACACCTGGGAAAACGAAATACTCCCATCACAACCGCTTGCCGAAGAAACACGCAAATGGTACTTGCGCAAACTCCCTCACATCAGAAAAGCTCTTGGTCATTTAGCTGTAGACACCATCACAGTGGGCGACTGTGCAACGTTCTTAGACAGCTATGGCAACACCACGCAAAGCAACCACTTTAGAGCCATGTTGTCTATCATCTTCAAGCAGGCCATTGCAAAAGGACTGTGCAGCGATAATCCCGCAGCGGCTACGCTTAAAAAGCGCGTGAAGGTACAGCGCCAGCGCATGACGCTGGAACAATTCCATGCCATACGCGCCCACGCCGATGACTGGCTACAGAACTGTATAAACCTAGGCTTACTCACGTTGCAACGCCGCGAAGACTTAGCCTCGCTGATGTGGTCAGATGTTCACGACGGTTTTATATGGATTCAACAGCGCAAGGTTGAGAAGTGGGGGACAGGCAATCTGAAAATTCGTATTACTCCAGAGATTCAAGCGATACTCGACCGGTCCAATGATGGCGTAGAAAGCGAGCACGTTATTCACCGCCGTGCCCATCGTCGCGTCCACGCCGCGAAGCGCACAGACTTAAACGCAGTCTTACCAGGCTTAATCACAAAGCATTTTGCAGCGGCACGACTTGCCAGTGGCATATTTCCAAGTGACCAAGCATCTGCAACGCTTCCATCATTTCATGAGATTCGAGCGCTTGGAGCAAATCAACTGGAAGCGCAAGGAAAGCCGCCGGAGTTGATTCAAGCCCTGCTAGGTCACACCACAAAAGCAATGACTGACGTTTATCTTGATCGGCATCAGATTCGCTGGGTTGAGGTGGATACCCAGGAATATTAGCATTGCTTATATTCTTTATGGCTTTGCAGTATTCGCTGTAATCAACGTATGTTTCATAATATTGCAAGCCATCATCGCAAGATGACAGACACAAAAAAACCAGCATCATGCTGGTTTGTTTTGCAAATGATTTGCAAGTGTTTTGCAAGTACATTGATGTATCACCGCTAAGTGATTGAAATTTGGCGCGCCCGAGACGATTCGAACGTCTGACCGCCTGGTTCGTAGCCAGGTACTCTATCCAGCTGAGCTACGGGCGCTAAAAACATGAACTTCTTCAGTGGCGGAGAGAGAGGGATTCGAACCCTCGATGGAGCTATAAACCCCATACTCCCTTAGCAGGGGAGCGCCTTCAGCCACTCGGCCATCTCTCCATAATGAGAAGGCCGAAATTATACTGCCTTCTTGCTGAAATGCAAGCAGGAATTTTTAAGTTTTGCTGATTATTTTGGTGATTTCTTTTGAGTGCTGCATTTTACGTCTGTTGAAGGAATAAATGCTTTTGCTCACCACCCCTCTATCCCCTCCTTGAAGGAGGGGAGGCTCATCGCTTAAAGGCTAAATTTTTCTTAAATCAATGGCGGTGAGGGCGTGTGTGGGCTGTTTCAGCCTTTGCGTTGTCCCCAGACGGCAAAGATGGGATCGGCGGTGAGGCTTTGGGGAAAATATTTGTCATCTTCAGGACGCGCTAAGTTGCGCATGGAGTAGGTTTCTAAGGCGCTAAATTGCCCGCTGCGTGCAAAGTATTCAAGCACTAAGCCCATGCGCTCGAATTCGTGTAAATAGCTCCAGAGGCGGATGGATTTTGAGGGAAACCAGCGGTTTGAGAAGGTGTGTATTAATAAGCCACCGGGTTTGAGCACTCGTGCGAGTTCGTCGAATAGGTCAAAGGGTTGGGTGAGGTATTCAACCGATAAGCTGCAAATAATCGCGTCAAACTGATGGTCTGCGAAGGGGAGTGCGGTGTGGGTATTGAGGTCTTGCAGCAGGTGTTCGGTTAAACGTGGGTTGGCTTCTAGCTCGGTGGCGTTCATACCTAGGCCGACTAATGTATCTAAGCGGAGGCTGTCGGGTAGATGGGATGTCCAACTGCTCATTAAATCGAGCACCTGCATATCGGGTTTTAATAAGCGTCCGTACAGTGTTTGCAATACGTCTGCGGCGGTGTCGTCGAGATGCGCGACCATGCGGGGTTGTGCATAAAAATCGCTGTCGGGCTGGGGGTTTAAACGCTGAAAAGGTGTGTCGGCAAAAAAATCGGGGGCTTCTTGATGCCGTGCTTGCATACCGGGCCCGTTGTCGGCGCAGGTGTCAGCCACGTCTATGCAACGTCCGCCGCGTTGGTCTGTGATGTCTGCCTGGTGTTCGTGCATGAGCACGCTGAGCGTGGGAGAAGTAGCGGCTAATGGGTGGTTGAGATCAAAGCGTAGGAAGTCTTGATCGGTGGATAAACAGCGCACGGGCTGACGACTGTCTTTGAAAACGCCATCCACAGCGTTGAGTATGCCGCTGGGATAAAAGCGTCCCACTCGCGCTTGAGTGAGTGTTTGTGGAATAAACTTTTGGTTAAATTGATGTTGGCGGATTTTGATACATTGTGATTTTTGGTACGCGGGAAAGAGGTCTCCAGGGGAGAATGCTGCGCTGCATAGATGGCCTGCGCCGTGTTTTTCTAATGACATTTCGAGTTCGGCGGGGATAATATCGCGCCAAAAGTTAAATTTGGGTAAGAAGTAAACATCAGTATGTTTAACGTCTTCGCTGTGCCAGGTCAGGTGACACTCTAGGCTTGCCAATCCTTTCACAATATTTCTCCATTCAGGGTGTTGTTATGGCTCATGCGGTATAGCGATTTAAGAGCCTATACGAAAACGGGATCATCGGCTGCAAACCCGCCCTTTTGGTCAGGTTGTCCGCTTTTTATCAACACACGCCCGCTATTCACCTTAAAAAACCGAAAAACCTGCCTCAAAATAGCGAATTTTCGCTTCGATTCCCCATCTTCGTATAGGCTCTAAGCCGCAGGAGGGGCAAGGTAACGCAGAATTTCTCGGACGACGGCTCTCACAGTGCGCCGTCCTGTTTCTACTTTTAAATCAGCAATGCTTTCGTAAAGTGGAATGCGCTCGTTTAATAGTTGCTCAATTTTTTCTCGTGGGTTTTCGGTTTTGAGCAGTGGACGGTTTTTGCTGCGACTGGTGCGTTTGAGTAATTGTGCAGGGCCTGCATGAAGATAAATCACGCTGCCACGCTCGCTTAAATGTTGGCGGTTATCAGAATTGAGCACCACGCCGCCCCCCGTGGCGAGAATCACGCCATGGAGCTGGGTTAATTGATCGATCATTTCGCATTCACGGCGACGAAAGCCCGCTTCTCCTTCAACTTCAAAAATTAAAGGAATGCTGGCTCCGGTTTTTTCTTCGATTTCTTGGTCGCTGTCTTTGAAGTCGAGGTGGAGATAGGAACACAGTTGACGGCCAATGGTGGTTTTTCCAACCCCCATCGGGCCGATGAGGAAAATATTCTGCTGCATGGTGACACCCTGTTTGTGTATAGACGCTAAGAAACTGTCTGGCAAATATACATCGACTGTGGTGAAGCTGACTAGGTTAGTTTCACCTCGTTGCAATAGACGGCTTCTTAGTGTCGCAAACTGATGATGCGCCAACCACGCGCTTGCGCTGCGGCTCTTAGCGTGTCGTCGGGATCAACGGCTACGGGGTGTGTGACTTGTTCTAGCAGCGGCAGATCATTATGGGAATCACTGTAAAACCAGCTTTCTACATCGTCTGCACGCCACTGAATGCCGCGTTCTTCGGCCCATTGTTGCAGGCGTGTGATTTTGCCTTCTGCATAGCTGGGAATGCCTGTGATGCCTCCCGTGTATTGTCCATCAATGATCTCAGGCTCGGTGGCAATCAGGGTGTCGATGTTGAGCCATTGAGCAATGGGTTCGGTAATAAAGCGGTTAGTGGCGGTGATGATGAGCAATTCTGCGCCTGCTTGACGATCCTGTTCTATCAAAGCCGCACTTTTAGACGCTAACATGGGTTTGATGTGGTGTTCCAGATATTCTTCACGCCAAGCTAGAACTTGCTCTAAAGGGTGTTGAGCGAGAATCTGCAATTGGAAGGTTTGGTAAGCATGAATATCCAGGCTACCGCGTAAATAGTCCTGATAAAACCGCTCGTTGGTTTCGCCATAACTATGCGCATCGACAATGCCGTGTGCCACCAGGTATTCGCCCCAGCCAACATCGCTATCGCCTGCCAGCAGGGTATTGTCTAAATCAAAAATCGCTAACTTCATTATTCAGTGTTCTTTAAGTAGGCTTGTAGCAAAACGCCTAATGTGATGAAGGCATCAAGGGATGGCTTGATGCAGATGATGCGGGGAATGGAAGCAAAGCATAGTAGTGTCACTATCTCTTAGAGCCTATACGAAAATGGGAGAATCGGCTGCAAACCCGCCCTTTTGGTCAGGTTTTCCGCTTTTTTTTGTTAAATAGCACGCTATTCGCCTTAAAAAACCGAAAACCCTGCCTCAAAATAGCGGATTTTCGCTTCGATTCCCCATCTTCGTATAGACTCCTAGCCTCCCAGCTACTTCTATTCCTTAACAAAAAAAGTGCTAACAGCGGCTTCCAGCGTTTCACGCATATCAGGATCATCCGTCAATGGTGTGACCAAGGTCATTGAGCAAGCGGCAACAGGTTCTACGCCTTCAGCGATCATTTGTCCTGCGTATACCAGCAAGCGTGTGGAAATACCTTCGTCTAAGCCGTGGCCTTTAAGATTACGTGCGCGATGAGCAATTTGTACTAATTTACCCGCCAGTGCGCTATCAATCCCGGTTTCTGTCGCGACGATTTCAGTTTCTAAATCAGCGTCAGGATAATCAAAGTTCAAAGCACCAAAACGTTGTTTAGTCGATTGCTTTAAATCTTTCATTAAGCTCTGATAGCCTGGGTTATAAGAAATCACCAATTGAAAATCAGCATGAGCATCAATCAACTCGCCTTTTTTATCTAAAGGTAAAGTGCGGCGATGATCGGTCAGCGGATGAATCACTACAGTGGTATCTTGACGCGCTTCAACCACTTCATCCAAATAACAAATAGCGCCCATGCGTGCAGCCATTGTTAATGGGCCGTCTTGCCATTGAGTACCGTCTTTGTCCAATAAAAAACGACCGATTAAATCAGAGGCCGTCATATCTTCATTACAAGCTACCGTAATTAGTGGGCGACCCAGTTTCCAGGCCATGTATTCAACAAAACGTGATTTACCACAGCCTGTAGGGCCTTTCAGCATCATCGGCATACGACGCGCATAAGCCGCTTCATACAACCCTACTTCACTGCCTACCGCTTTATAGTAAGGCTCATTTTGGATTTTATATTGTGCAATATCAGTCATTCACTAGTCTCCCTTATTATGAAAAAATAGAATTTTTAGAGTGCTATTCATTGATGGACTTGTTGAGCTCTCCATCAAAATGAACTTGACGGCGTATTAGGCTCGGTTAAAAAGTGCGGAGTCAATACACGTTGCGTGGTCAACAAGACGAAGCCACCTACATAACATCTGTTAGCTATATTAGGCAATTTCCATTAAAAAAACACAAGCCTTACGGTCTTTTCATAATGTGAAAAGTGAGTTATCGCTATGCGCTATATTCTTCAGGCGAACGAAAAACCCACCTCAAGCCCGCTGCTTTTCGCTACGATGTCATCCTCACAACCCGTCTATTTTTGACCAGCGAAGGAGAGCCTTGTGACACCCACCGTCATGACCGCCCAGGGTTTGGGCAAACACGTAGAAGGCCCAGAAGGGCGTTTGCAGATATTACACAGCATTGATATGCACCTACAGGCAGGAGAAGCTGTGGCTATTTTAGGCGCTTCTGGCTCCGGTAAATCCACCCTGTTGGGTTTATTAGCGGGTTTAGACGTGCCCACCGATGGCAGCATTCACCTTTTTGAACACGACTTATGCGCTTTAGACGAAGACGGACGCGCACGATTGCGAGCGGGAAGAGTCGGTTTTGTCTTTCAATCCTTTCAATTGCTGCCCGGATTAACCGCGCTGGAAAACGTCATGCTGCCGCTAGAACTCAGCGGCACACCAAATGCCCAACAGCAAGCAGAAGCCCTACTCACACAAGTCAATTTACAACCGCGCTTACACCACACGCCGCGTCAATTATCCGGTGGAGAACAACAGCGCGTCGCCCTTGCCCGTGCTTTTGCTGCACAACCCGACATACTGTTTGCCGACGAACCCACCGGCAATTTAGACCAAGCCACCGGGCAACACATCATCGAAATCCTGTTTGCTTTAAAAGAGAACCAAGGCACGGCGTTAGTGCTAGTCACGCACGATCCCAGCTTGGCTGAACTCTGTGACCGACGCTACGTCTTAGAAGCGGGTGGTTTACAAAAAACGACTCAAGATTAAGCAGCCATTATGAATTTTCCTGCTGAAATACCCGTCACTTGGCTATGGACAGCCAATCTTTTATATCTCATCTTTTTACTTGCGGCGTTATTTTTTGCCCAATGGTCTCGCCTCAAAACCGCCGAAGATGCCAACGTACTATTTGGTGCCAGCGTCTTATTGTGGTTCACATGGCGCATGGCGGGCGGGATTAACCAAGATGCAGGGCTTGAATTTCACCTGCTCATGGTCACCACCATCACACTCATGTTTGGCTGGGCTTACGGCATTATGAGTATCACCCTGGCGCAACTCGCGCTCACCCTAGAAGGCCGCGCTGATCTACTAAGCTTTGGGCTGAATGCCTTATGCAACGGCGTGCTACCGCTGTGGGTTACCTACTTTTTGATACGCTTTATCGATCATTGGCTGCCCAAGCATTTCTTTGTCTACATTTATGCCGGAGCCTTTTTTACCAGTGCCTGCGCCATGCTAATTAGCCGCGTAGCAGGCATGGTCGTGTTGTGGGGGACAGGAATGCACAGCTACGCGCACTTAATGCAAGACTATGCACCGATTTTGCCGATTATGATGTTTCCTGAAGCCTTCATGAACGGCGGCATAATGACCCTACTCGTCGTGTTTCGCCCCGAATGGGTCAGCAGCTTTAATGATAAACGCTATTTGCGTAATAAATAGACTGGTTGCTTTACCAATGCCGCACGGGCCCTGTATCTAAATGCACAAAACCTGAGCGGCTGTAATGCCCCACCCCACCGCGTTTTAAGCGCATAGCGGCGCGTTTTAACTGCCGCGAACTCACTCCCGGCAAGCGCACATCCACCGCACGCCCTTTCAAATGAAAACTATGCTGAGCCACATTCCGACTGCGTTTGCGCAATTGGCGATTAGTTTTCTCACAACGGTAGGCCGAAATAATATAAAGCGGCTGCCGAACCGCTAAACCTTGTTGCAACTCATACAAAGTATCCAGCAATTTCAAATCCATAGGCATCACATCATCAGTCCGATAATCACGCATTAAATAATCAATACGCTGCAAACTATCCAAGTGATACCCCCCTTCACTGTAATACATTAAATCCAGCGTCTCATCCGTATAAGGTTGATAAAGATGCAAACGTTTTTCTACGGGTAAAGCCCAACTCTGGGTCGAGAGCGCACTCATAAAGCCGATGTTTAAGCAGTTCAGCAAGAACCTGCGACGGGAAATATTGAATCTATTCATAGCGAAACATTATATTAGCCAGCGCTAATATTGAATGTTTCATTGATCCGGTTAAATTGACATTGACGGCCTTCTGAGCAGACCTAGCGCTGCATAAAGCCCACTAAAACACATCTTTTTGCGCCGTCAATCGGTTATCTGAGATTCGATGGGGTTGGGAAGATGATGCTGCACTTATCCGCCCTTGCGGGCTAAGACTTCAAATAATTATGGATGTTTTGAAAAGGTTCGGGGCAAGGTTAAAAATCTTGACCGACAATGAATATTGTTTATTATGAAATGAAATATTTGTTCCATTGGACATAGATTTTTTCAGTGAAAAAAATTTAAATATTTAAAACGTAATTTATTGCATACTTGAATTCATTATTTACAGGATGAGTGTAGTGGAGTCTTTGATTACATCATGATTATTGCTCTGCAAAAATATAAGCGCAGACCTTAGACCACAAAACACTGCAAATCACGCATAAAGCTTAGGGTGTTTGTGATGTTTGTCAGTGAGAAAAATCTGAGGTATAGTCTCAATAAACTGTGATAATTAAATTTCATTAAGTACATACAGGTGGAATTTTAGAATATGTTAGGCTGCATTGTGCGATCTAATTAAATGTTAGCTGTGCCAATAATACAGAGCAAATACTAATGATAAAACTAGAAATACGTCAGGATGATGAGTGGAGTTTTTACGATGATTTAATTGATATTTCTGTTCATGAGTGTTTAGATAACGCAATAGAATTATGGGAAGATGGAAAGTCAGAACAAGCGGAAAACTTGTTAAAAGATATTATCTCGAAAAATCCATATCACATTGATGCATATCATCACTTATCGATGCTCTATGAGGATGGCCAATTGGATTTTGAGGCATATCTTTGCTGTAGAGAAGCTGCAAGGATTGGGTTGTCTGCTATTCCTGATAATTTTTTGTGGTCAAAATCAAAAATAGAATGGAGTTATCTTGATAATCGTCCCTTCTTAAGGGCATATCATAATCTTGGACTTTGTCTAGAAAAAAGAAATGAACTTAAAGAAGCCATTGCTGTATTCTCAAATATGCTTTCCCTATGCCCTAACGATAACATAGGTATCAGATATACATTGCCAAAACTCTGGTTTGAAACAGGAGATATATTATCAATCGTGCGGCTTTGTGCTGAATATCAAGATGATTATTCTCCAGAATTAATGTATACATATTCTTTGGCATTGGTGCTACTTGATGAAAAAGAAAAGGCCAAATCACTTCTTGTTGATGCAAAAAAATCTTTTCCATTAGTGGCAAAAGAATTAAAAAAGAAACGTCATCCAAGGTCTAAGTCATTATTAGAAGGTTCTATTACTATGGGTGGCGCAGATCAGGCTTACGAATATTGGAAGCAATATGGGAAATATTGGAAAAATTCAAATGAAGCCATAAGTCTTTTATAGCCGTCCTGCAAAGATGATGTGAATTTATTGATAAGTTGAATGCTTCCCTTTACCTTTACTAAGGCAGGTAGATACTTTCTCTACCTGGCTGAAATTCAACACTCCTTAGCTCATTCAAAACCCCGCCGCTTTGGCAAAGCATTGCCCGCGTTCTTGATAGTTTTCAAATTGCCCGTAGCTGGGTGCTCCTGGCGATAAAATCACCATGCCGCCTACGGGTGTGAGAAATTGTGCTTGGGCGATGGCTTTGTGCATATTCTCGGCTTCAAAAATCTTCGGGCAGGCATTGGCGGGGCAGTATTCGCGCAAAATAGCGGCGATGCGTGCGCCATTATCCGGCAAGGTGATGATGGTTTGAATCGGACGTTGCGTGGCAAATTGTGCTAACTCAACCCAATCTAATCCCCGCTCATAGCCGCCTAATAATAAAGTCACTACACGTTTAGGAAACGCCTGGACAGCGGCCTGTGCGGATTGCGGGGTGGTGGAAATGCTGTCATCTACATAGGTGCGTCCTTGCTGGTCTCCCAATATCTGCAAACGATGCGGCAAGCCTTGGAAATCAGACACAGCGGATAAACAAGACGACACCTCCACACCTAAGCGTTGAACCACGGTGAAGGCCGCGCATAGATTGCTGGCATTGTGTGCGCCGTTTAAGGGAAAATCTTTGAGCGGTAATAACGGCTGTGTACCTTGAAAAACCTGCTCTCCATCATGATGAAAGCCGGCGGCTGAATTGAAATAATTGCAGGGTTCTAGGTGTTGGGCGTGTATTTGAGTGAGGGGGTCGGTGGCATTTAAAATCCGCACGCCTTGCGTGGTGTGCTTGAGCAGTTTGAGTTTATCGCGGAAATAGGTCTCAACATCGCCATGCCAATCTAAATGTTCAGGAAATAAATTTAACAAAATGCTGATGCTGGCTTGGGTACTGGGATGCGTATCAAAATCACTGGTTTGATAACTGGACAGTTCTAGCACCCACACGTCGGGGGCGGGCGTGTCGGGGATGTCTAATAGCGGCTGACCAATGTTGCCGCCCAAAGCCACACGCATTCCTGTCGCTTGCAGTAAATGCGCGATCAAGCTGGTCGTGGTGCTTTTGCCTTTAGTCCCGGTGACGCACACCGTCGTCGCCTGCGGATGTTCCGCACACCACACATGCGTGGCAGAAGTGAATTGCACACCCGCTTGTTGAGCCGCTAATATGTCGGGACGATAAGCGCTAATGCCAGGGGATTTAATCACCACTTCAAAATCCTGCAAACGTTGCGCGACGCTCTCCCCCGTACACACGTCTACGTGCGGCAGATCAAGCTTGAGCGGCGTGTCGTTGAGAATTGTGATAGGTCGATCAGGACATTGGCGACGCAATGCTTGCAACACCGAACGGCCTTCGCGTCCATAACCGAACACGGCGATTTTTTTTTCATTTAAGGCTTGAAGTTTCATGATGGTTCCCCTGCTGAAGCATTGAGCATACAAGATTTTTAATGTTTATAGGTCATATCATTCACTGCAACATCCACTGCAACACCTCTCTTTTCATCAAAGAAGCCCAGCCTTCGTATAGGTTCTAAGAGTCTATACGAAAACGGGATAATCGGCTGCAAACCCGCCTCAAAATGGCGCATTTTCGCTTCGATTCCCCATCTTCGTATAGGTTCTAAGGTTTTTTGCTAAACTAGCGCCCCGATTGACCGCTTTCAAAAATACTAGGTATAAAAACACTATGGCCAATAAAATTGTCCCCCCTCGTGGCATGAACGATATTCTTCCGTTGGACGCGCAACAACGAGAAGCCATGATTCAAACCATTCTTCCTGTTTACGCCAAATGGGGCTTTGTCTCCATTGAATGCCCTGCGATGGAAAACATTGATCGCTTGATCGGTAGTGACGGCGGCGATAATGAAAAGCTGGTGTTTCAAGTATTGCGCAGAGGTTTACAAGAAGCCGATTATGCCGCCAATGCCGCTCAGCCTTTATCCCTCGTGGACATGGGCTTGCGTTACGACTTGACCGTGCCGATGGCGCGTTTTTATGCCAGCCATCACAGCCACTTGCCCTCCGTATCCAAGTTTTTGCAATATGGTTCGGTGTGGCGTGCGGAAAGACCGCAAAAAGGCCGTTTTCGTCAATTCATGCAATGGGATGCGGATATTGTCGGAGCGACAGAAGGCTTGCCCGAAATTGAATTATTGTCTTGTTCTTCTGAAGCCCTGCTGGCTTTAGGTTTAGAGAATTTCACTATTCGCTTTAATGATCGTCGGGTTTTAAAAGCATTAGTGGAATCCGTAGGTATTGAAGAAAAACGCCACGATGAAGCCTTTATTGTCATTGATAAGCTGGATAAAGTCGGACTCGAAGGCATTGCAAAAGAAATGCATGAACGCAGTTTTGCTGATGAAGCGGTGAATGGCTTGGTTGAAAAAATAGCACCTTTTCTGGAGAGCAAGGCCGGTTCTATTGAAGCAGGTTTGGAGCAACTGAAGATTGATATTGCTGAAGACACCCGTCACGCTCTGCAACAAGTCTTTTCAACTGTACAACAACAAAGCCAGCGTTATTCTATTGTTTTTGACCCCACTTTAGTGCGTGGCATGGGTTATTACACGGGACAAATATTTGAAATTGAATATGCGGGTTATTCATTTTCTATTGCAGGCGGCGGGCGATATGACGGCATGATTGGACGCTTCTTACAAAAAGACGTACCTGCCTGTGGTTTTTCTTTAGGGTTTGATCGCATTTTAACCATTCTAAAAGATAAAAACCTTTGGCCTGCCAGTATTGAACGTAGAAAATTACTATTTTTAGTGCCTAAAAGTGAAGAAATAGTCGCCTTAAAACAAGCCAATGAATTACGCTCACAAGGCTGGGATGTCAGCATGGTGATTAAAATTAAAAACACCAAACGACAAATCCAAGAATTCAAAGATATTGGATTTACACATTTTACTGTCTTTAATACACAAGCGCTGGATATTACGGCTATTGCTTAGGGATGATGTTTCTCACCACGGAGGCACGGAGAACACAGAGAAAACCCTTTGAAATACAACTCCGTGTCCTCTGTGTCTCCGTGGTCAATATTAAACCATACATTAAAAACCACCCTATGGACTTTCAAACGATATACTCTCAGTTTTGAGACCCTTTCCACTTTTCCAACCCGCTGACACAGCCCCTTCATCTCATGGATAAAGTTTTATTACGCGAACAGATCGCGCGAGAATGCGCTCGCATTATGGTGCAAGAGTGCATTGACGATTATCACAGCGCTAAACAAAAAGCCACAGCGCGTTTAGGATTGCCTTTCAAACACCTGCCGAACAATAGTGAGATAGAACAAGCCTTGCAGGAATATCAACGCTTATTCCACGCTGATACGCAGGCTGTCCGTCTGCATAAACAACGCAATACCGCGCTATCTGCCATGCAATTATTACAGATGTTTCAACCGCGTTTGGTGGGCAAATTGGTGTCAGGTACCAGTCATGAATATTCCAGTGTGACCCTCCATGTTTTTGCCGAACCGTCTGAAGAGATTGGGCATTTTTTAATGGATCAGCACATGCCTTATGAATTAAGCGATACCTATTATGCCAATCGCACTATGAGCTATCCTTGCTACCGTTTTATGGCGGGAGAAGATGAGATTAAATTGACGGTTTTTCCTCTGGATAAACTACGCCAAGCTCCGCCTGATCCTGTCAGCGGAAAACCCATGCGGCGTTTAAATACCTCTGAAGTACGCACTTTGTTAGACGCATAAGCGCATTGCGGCGGTGAATTTTTCTTCAGTGCTTCCCCCCTTCTGTTGTAGACTCTTTGGGTTTTACCCCTAGATATTTTGAGGTGCCTATGCATTTGTTTGATGCTTTGTTTAACAACACAACCAACGGTTTGCTCTTGACTGATCACGAAGGTGTTATCGAGCGCGTGAATAGCACTTTTATGCGGCGCACGGGGTTTGCGGCTGAAGATTTGATCGGTAAAACAGCCAGTTTTTTCAAATCACAGATGCATGATGAGAGTTTTTATGAAGCACTATGGGATGTGTTGCAAGAGCATGGCGAATGGCGTGGGCAAGTTTGGAATCGTGATAAAAATGGAAAGCTGTATGCCAGTTGGCTGAAAATTGTGCCTGTGACCGATGTGAGTATGCTGCCGAATATGCACGGTCAAGCCACATTAGAAAACAGCGAACAAACGATTTTGCATTATCTAGGGGTGTATAGCGATATTGATCTGCACGGCGAAGAATCGGCGGAAACCCGTCATCAAGCATTGAATTATGACAGCCTGACGGGATTGCCTAATTTATTATTATTTAAAGAAAAATTATGTGCAGCACAAGCTTTAATGAAACGTTATGACACACGTTTTGCGCTGTTGTATGTGTCTTTAGATCGCTTTTCTCCAATCAACAGTTTATTGGGCTATCCGGTGGGCGATGAATTATTACGCCAGGTGGCAGAACGCCTACAAAACCGGGTACGACAAGTCGATATGCTGGCACGAGTCGGAGGCGACGAATTTCTGATGGTGTTAGCTGACATTAAAACCTTAGCTGATGTCACTTATGTGGCGCGAAATGTTTTACGTTGGTTACAAATGCCCTTTTCAATTCAATCACATACCTTGACTGTTACGGTGCATTTGGGCATCACGCTTTATCCTGAAGACAACGATGATGTGGATACATTAATTCAACAGGCTAAAGAAGCCATGTTGCGTGCGCGAAAAACAGACAGCGGCGAAATTTGTTTTTATACCATCGGACAGTAGAGGCCAAACACCTCAGCAGTTATCAATTTTTGACACTTTTGCAGGGACACCAGGTAGGCACATGGACGACAAACCCATTTTAATTCTAGGCGGTTATGGTAATGCGGGATTTAGCATTGCGGATTACCTGCTGCAACACACTGAAAAAAAACTGATTTTAGCCGGACGCGATGCAGATAAAGCACGCTTTTCGGCAGGCGATTTAAACGCGGGCTACATTGGTCAAGGTTGGGATTATCGTGTTGAAGGCGTGGCTTTAGAGGCCGGACACTTTGATGCCATGAATGCCGCTTGTGCCAAAGCCAGCTTGCTGATCGTGGCGACCAGTACCGCAGAACACACCGATACACTACTGGATGCAGCGATAGAGCAGCATCGAGATGCGCTGTTTATTTCAGCTTCTCCAGCCGTACACGCTGCGCTGCAACATCGCGCTGACGACATCCAGCAAGCAGGGATTTGCGTCATCGCCCAAGCGGGCGTTTTTCCTGGTTTACCCGCCGCGCTGATACGGCATTGCTCGCCACAACTGGACGCGATAGAAAAAATCTCTGTGAGCTTGTTGTCACGACTGGATTGGCAAGCCGCCAAAGTCACCGATGCACGTTTACGAGAAATGCTGGATATTGGGCGCAGCACGGCGCAAGTGTGGCGACAAGGACAATGGCGCAATGCACAGCACTGGCGCGGTGATCATGCCCGCGTTAAATTTGCAGGTCAGGCCAAAGCGGTGACCTGTATCCCGCAGAGGCTCCCCGAATTACAAGGCTTCACAGAACAATTCACGGCGTTAAAACATCTTCGCAGTCAAGTCCATCAATCCGCTTTTATGCGCTGGTCGATCAACCCTTGGCTCAAACGCGATGCTGCCGAAGTGCCGGATGCGTTGGTGCAACGCCTACACTGGGGCTTAAATCATTTCAGCCGCCCGCCGTATCAAGTACAACTACAAGCTACTCTGCAAGGTCTTACCCAGCAACAGCACTCCGGCAATTATAAAAAAACCGTACAGATCACGCTATCTCACCGCAATGCTTATGAACTCACCGGCATGGTCGTCGCCGCCTGTGTAAAACAGTATTTAACCGGGGAATGGCATCAAGCGGGGCTAGTCATGCAGGGTTTGCAAGTCAACACCGACACCTTGTGGGAAGACTTGCAAGCCTGGGGTGTGAATTTGGAAGTGAGCAGTGAAGTGGTTTAGTTCGTTGCTGCTGGCTTAGCAGGAAAGGAAAACTTATAACAAAGGTCATGATGTTTCTAGCGCTATGGCATTTGGATTGATTGAGTTTAACCGCCATGTAAGACATCTGGATTTAATTAGCTTGAGCGCTATCTCATCTTTCAGAAAATCATCCTGTTTTCATAGGCTGTTTTAATCTAATGAAGCCCCTTTTAAACTTACTGTTCATTTGTAGTAGAAATCAGTGGCGCAGTCCCACCGCAGAAAACATTTGGCGCAAAAACCCACACTACAATGCACGCTCAGCAGGCACTAGCCCTAAAGCACGGAAAACCGTCAGCCCAGCGGATATCCGCTGGGCTGATATTGTTTTTGTCATGGAAAAGAAACATAAGAATAAACTCTGTGCAGAATTCAATAGAATGCTAGAACATAAGCCTATTTATGTACTGGATATTCCTGATGATTATCAATACATGGATGCAGATTTGATCGATGAACTCGATGCGCGTGTTCAACTCTATTTGACGGAATTTGAGGCTTTGTAGTGGTGTTGGTGGAATACGGCGTGATGTTGCAACGAGTTTTAGAGCCTATACGAAGATGGGTAATCGAAGCGAAAATTCGCTATTTTGAGGCAGGTTTTTCGGTTTTTTAAGGCGAATAGCGGGCTATTTGTTGATAAAAAGCGGAAAATCTGACCAAAAGGGCGGGTTTGTAGCCGATTATCCCGTTTTCGTATAGGCTCTTAACCCAGTGCCCGTCGCGCCTATTCCACCCTACGTGACTGAAAGGGCGAAATAAAACACAATGCCGCCGTTTATTACGCCCTTTCAGGGCTAGATCGGTATCATCGTTCTCCCCCAGGGCGTTGCCCTGGGCTATATGGATACCGCCCCGTTGGGGCTAAAAACCCTTCACTGAATGGCAGTGATGTGCCACATGAGAATGCAGTCTTGACCGCGTTGCGGTCAGATGTAGGATGAGCCGCTATCGCTTTGCCCATCCTACTTTTTTAGTCACCTTGCCCCGCAAGTGTTATTGATTTTTTGATGCACGACGATGAGCCATTATTAAGCGAATTTGTCGCACGAAGGACACCAGGGCTAATAGACTCACGCTGGAATAGCCGAAAGTCCATGACAGGGAGTGTGATTCGTTCCAGGCATACAGTGCGCCAAAGACGGTGATGAACAGCAACGAAACACTGCTGATGAGGATCAAAAAGGAGCGCTGTTGATTGAATAAACCCCACAGGCTGATACCGACAAAAGCGAGTAGACATAGCATTAAAACGAGTGTAGCTACTGACATGGTGGCTTCCTTGAAGAGTGAAGTAGGGTAATAGACTTATCCAGGCTTAGAGCCTATACGAAAACGGGATAATCGGCTGCAAACCCGCCCTTTTGGCCCGATTTTCCGCTTTTTTTCGTTAAATAGCCCGCTATTCGCCTTAAAAAACTGAAAAACCTGCCTCAAAATGGCGAATTTTCGCTTCGATTCCCCATCTTCGTATAGTCTCTTAAGACACCGACTGCAAAACAGCGGATATTGACGGTTTTACCCGTTTATTTTCGTTGAATAGAATGACTATTCGCCTCAAATGAACGAAAAAAACCACTCAATCCCGCTGCTTTTCGCTACGGCGTTTAAGCCTGGATAAGTCTAATGTCTGCTCAGTTTACACAATGGTATTGTTATACCGTTATGCTTTCGCGCCCTCCCCTGTTTCAAATTGTTTTTATCCTGCCTTGTCCCCATAGCCATTAATAATACTTATTTTTTTAATCGCATCAGGTGAATGACTATGGCTATCGAACCTTATCGTTATCTGGAACAACTGGCGCAGCATATGGATACTCTGCACACCGCAGAACAAATTCATAAAGCACTGGATGAATTGGATTTTGTGTATGAAGCCTTGCCGCCAGAACATCAGGACTTGGCCACCCCGTTGATTCAGCAATTGACGGCACGCCTACAGCAGTGTCGCCCATCATGAATCCGCATTGTTATAGCCTGCGTCGCTTGTCGCCTTATCAAGGTGTGTTGCAAGTGGTGGAATGGGATATGGCGCGTGCTGTCAGCCTAGATGGTGTTCATTGGCGTGTGCAAGTGCAGCAACAGAGACAGGAAAAAGGTTTTGCTCACTTTATGCCTGCTTCTACCTCGCTTCGTTATGTCGTTTTTGGCTTATGGTCAGCAGCGGATGGCTGGGTGCGAGTACCTGTGCATCCTTTGGCTCAATGGGAGGTGTTGCAGGAAAAAGCCGAGGCGTTATTGGCGGTGTTACCTGAATGTAGCCAACCATTGCCTTTTCCTTTGGAGGATATTTATGAGTTTTGGCTGTTGGATGGCGATACCGCACAGCCTTTGGCTTTGTTAGATAGTGCTCACAGCCACGTTAATAGCGATGATTTATCTTGTGCGCATTTGGAGTGGCAGCCTGCTGCGCAGAGTGATCTTAGCTTTCATTCTGCTCAATTTGAAGCGCCCAATCATCATGGTCGTGTACCGCAATATCATCGGCATGTATTGGCTGATCAGGTGCATAAAAAAGCCGGTCGTCCGTTTCCTGCACAATGGTTTAAGCGCCAAACGGATGGCTCAGGCGTGGGTTTGCAGGGCAAGCATATCTCGGCACAGGTGCAGCAACGGACGCTGCCCGCTGAAGATTTTCCTGAGTTAATGGTGGCAGGGGAGGGGTTTTCATCTGCGGCTCAGGGGTTGATGCAGGATTATTATGATTGGCAATCGGCGTTATTGTTATTGTTGCCTCATTTGTCGGATAAGACGCGAACGAGGTTAGAAACGTGGGCTTGTCAACATCAAGCTCAAGCGGTTTATCGCTGGCATAAGCTGTATCCCACAGTGTTGAATCGCCCGCTGCTGAATAAGGCGTTGGTGGAAGCGGTGATGCGTCAAGCGCATGAGGCAGATGGTGTGTGAGGTATTGGGTGGGATAAAAAAGGTGGAGCGGGTGAAGGGAATCGAACCCTCACTAGTAGCTTGGGAAGCTACAGTTCTACCATTGAACTACACCCGCAAAGCTAGAAAAGCAGCTCGCATTCTAATGTATTGCGGTTTGAAGTCAATGAGCGGTTTTTTGAAGGCGGCCTATTTTCCCATCGATTGCATTTTGACACCACGTTCATGCATTTTTAACCATTCTAAGAATTCGCTTAAAAAATAATAACGATTTTCTTCATAGCTAAAATGCCGCACGGTATCGTGGTCTTTATTGAGATAGCGTTCTGCGAGGGCAATGTAGTGCTTGGGGAGGCGGTGATTAATGTCTGCTGGAGAGACTAATAAGCGTGCGGCTTGACGAAATAATAGCGCGAAATGTGCGCCGTATTGTTCTTCACTGCCCGTAAAATCATTACGCCCAATGAAGTCATGTAGCTGGGTTTCGTAGGGTTTAAATAACCGCAGGTAGCTGTCCAGATTGATGATAGGGGTGTCCATTTTTTTCATGTATTTTTTTGTCCTGCTGTGACGGCACCGCCGTTACATAAGGCTGTGTCCTGCACGCGCTTATTCTTCTGATCCAAAGCATTGAGCGTAATCGGTACACACTTCACAACTGGGGGCACGGCAGACATAAATGCCTTCTGCTGCACACAATTGCTTGTATAAAAATTTTTTCCATTTCATGTCTTGGGTGTTGCGCTGCGCGAGGGGTTTGAAGTGATTCAACATGAGTTTGGATAAATCTGCCCGACACCATAATCCTAAATCTTGCCATAAGTGATCGCTGCCTAAACACGCTACGATTACGATGTCTGCCATCCAAATTTCGCTGTCGCTGTGTCCGCTACGATATTGTATGAGCAATTGGTGTAAATCATTGATTTCATCGCCACGTTGAATATCTTGTTCACGCTTAGGATGCACGATCTGTGCGGCGGGAAAACCCGGAAAATGCCGCGCTAACATCTGCTCAAAAGCGGCTTGCGAGAGTCCTAAGTGATGCGGCAACACACCCTCGCCATTCATCCATGAGGCAAGGATGCGAGCTAAGGTGTCCTCAATGGGATCACCTTGGCTGCCTGCCATGAACCTGGCATATAGCGCATCGCGGGGGAGAATATCCAGGGCCACGGCATTCATCTTACATCGCCTCGTATTCCACCACGATGTCTTCATCGCGTGGGATAAATTGGCAGGCTAAGCGCCATTTGCTAGGCAGATCGTCAACAATCATCGTTTCCAAATCTTCTTTGCTGATTTTGCCATGTTCGCGCAGCACTACTTTCTCTTTTTCTTCAAGATGGTAGCCCATCGGTGCTTTATCGCCGATGTATTTAACACGAATAGCACAGCTACCGCATTCGCCATTGCCGCAATCAAAGCTAATAGGAATTTGATTGGTTTTGGCAATTTTCAGTACGGTTTCGGTGAAGCTGCCAGCGACAGCATAGACCGTTTTATCTTTGTAAGCAGGGTTGCTAAAGGTAATTAAAGGCATGTTTTGCTCCTTGATTCATCATGTAGGTCAGGTCGGCTTAATGTTACCCAACGCAATGTTATCTAAGATGTTTGGGTGATGGCACATTGTGCTGCACCGCACCCAAATGACGATTAACATTAGACTTGCCCAGGCTTAAGTGCCGTAGCGAAAAGCAGCGGGATTGAGTGATTTTTTTCGTTCATTTGAGGCGAATAGTCATTCTATTTAACGAAGATGAACGGGAAAAAGCGCCAATATCCGCTGTTTTGTAGTTGGTGTCTTACGCCTGGGCAAGTCTATATAACAATTTACGCAGGTTTCACTTTGCAATCGCCGAGAATTTGCGCTTGGCAAGCTAGACGATCATGACGACCCGCCATGTTTTCTTTCAGCACTTTTTCTTCTAATACGGAAGGCTCAGATAGGTTGTTCCAACCTTCTGTGACGTGCATCATGCAGGTGCCACAATCCCCTTCGCGGCAACCATAAATAATGCCTGCGCCGACTTTTTCGGAGACTTCAATGACACGAGTACCGGCTGGAACTGTGACAGTCTGCTCGATGTCTTCAAATGTGATTTTTGCTTTTGCCATGTTGTTCACCTTATTGTGAGGAGTTAAAAAATCATTTCTTGTTTCTAGTTGTGCATCACGGCCATGTTCTTAAGAAAAAAGCTTTAGAATTTAAGCCGTGCTCTTCTTTCTTCTACGAGGAAAAAAGAATAAGAGCCACGGCCTACAATGCTATGGGCTTTAAGTAAATGACCTTGAAGCAAAGCATGAGAACCTGTGTTTAAAGATCAGCAAAATCAATCACCGCTTTTGCGGGACTTTTACCGGTGAGTCGCTGTGCTATCTGCTGCCCGAACTCACGGCATTCTTGCAATTCTTCTTCGGTGGGAATCAGTTTGACGCGCACGCCTTCAAAAGGAATGTGCATTTTCAAACCGCGCATTCGATCTTCAATCATGCGCACCGCTTCACCGCTCCAGCCGTAAGAACCAAAAGCACCGCCGATCTTGCCTTTGAGACTTACCACTGCCAGCGAGGAGAGGATTTCCCATACTGGTTTGACCGCATCGCCGTTGATAGTGGGCGATCCAAACAACAGCGCATCAGCTTCTTCGATCAAATTGATAAAGGGATCGGTTTCTCCCCCTTCCAGATCGTAAAGCGAGACGCGCACGCCTTCAACATCATCAGCACCTGCGGTAATTTCTTCTGCCATACGCGCTGTGTTGCCATAAGAACTCATATAAAACACCACTAGCGATTGCTGATCGCCACCAATTTCTCGGGTTAAACTCGAAGTGGATAATTCCCGGTAATGCGTCACATAACGGCGTGGGCGTTCACGTAAAATCGGCCCGTGCGTAGGAGCAATCTGGCGCAATTGTAGTGGCTCGATGAGTTTCAAGGCCTCTAATACATGCGGCTTAAAGGGACGCATGATGTGCGCATAGTAATAATCAAAGGAAAAGCGGAAATCGCCCACCAAGTCATTAAATAAGCGTTTGTCGCAATAGTGACAACCAAACACATCACCGGAAAACAACACGCCTTCTTCTTCTAAATATGTACATTGGGTATCGGGCCAATGTAAAAATGGCGTGTGTAAAAAGCGTAAAGTGCGATTGCCTAAACTCACAGTGTCATTTGTCATCACCGTGGTGTAATCAAAATCACCGCCCATGGGTTTGAGTAAGGCTTTCAGCATGGAGGTGGCACGTTGTGAAATGTACAACTGAGCTTGCGGTGCGCGGCGCATCAGTTCCGGCAACGCCCCAGTGTGATCAGGTTCTAAATGATTGAGCACAATCACTGTGATGTCGCTGTAATCCACTTGCGATTCGAGTCGCGCAAAAAATTCTTCACTACAATTTTCTTTAACGGTATCAATAACCGCTACGCCTTCACTGCCTCGGACTAAATAACTGTTATACGTCGTGCCGTTAGCCGTGCTGAGAATGATGTCGAAAGTGCGCAAGGTCGGGTCAAGTGCGCCGATCCAATGCACACCATCGGCAAATTCCACGGCATGTCTGTGACTTGCCACATCCACACCGCAGCTCATGATGTCACCTCACACACCGAGGCGTTGCTATCCTTTGGACACGACTGTAAATCTTTCTCGGGTTCTAAAATGACATTCAATGCCTCTAACACCACACCTGCGGTAAAACCTGATTGTTGCAGGTCGTGGTAATGCAGCAGCGGGCGGCAAATTAACAAAGGCTCTTGCACCATCATGCTGAGTGCTTGCGTTTCATCGACAGCGTGAATATTAATCTTGCCTGATTTGACCTTGGGCGCACTGGCGTTAAACCATTCCGCCACCGGTTTATCACCAAAAAAGGGACGTAAGCTGTCCGCAGTCCAAGGTGTTGAGAGCAAATCTTTCACTTCAAACACCACGCCTTGTGCACGTAACAGTGCTTGTTGGCGGCGGTTGCCTACACAGCCTGGTTTTTCGTAAAAGATGAGATGAGTCATGACTCTAATGTGTCCATAAATGAAAGGCATCCACGTTCAGGCGGGATGTCTTGAAAATCAACGTGCCTGAATGTTTGCCATCTCTGCCGCTATTTTCTGCGGAGGAATGCCCGTCAAAGAACCCGGGGGATTAGCCTCTTCCCCTAAACCATTTAAAATAGCGCCTTCAATGGGACAAATGCTGGCACATTGAGCGTCAGCATAATCGCCTTCGCATTCTGTACATTTTTTGGCATCGACTAAAAAATGCGGGGTCGCCACATAAATCGCGTCACTGGGGCACAATGGCTCACAAGCGTAGCAATTTGTACAGGTATCAATAATGGTGTAAGCCATTTGAAAATCTCCATTCTTGTGTCCAAGCTTTGTGGGGGAATGTTGGCTTTAATATCGTTTCCAAGCCCTGTATGGGCTATGCATCATTCCGCTCTAGCTCACGGTTCAAGACTTATTGCAAGCCGTGCGCCTAGTTTTACTGTTCTCTCAATGCATTGTTTTTTAAGAATATAAGCGGGGATTCTACAAGGAAGTGTAGGTTCTACGACAGAACACTAAGAATGGATTGTATTGTTGATAACAAAGTGAAGCGTGACGGATAAAATGGCTTCTATATAGGGATAATAAATCAGTGATACGCCAGACCTCGCAGGTTTCAAAAACCTATCAGTTCTTAGAGCCTATACGAAGATGGGGAATCGAAGCGAAAATTCGCCATTTTGAGGCGGGTTTTTCGGTTTTTTAAGGCGAATAGCGGGCTATTTAACGAAAAAAAGCGGAAAACCGGGCCAAAAGGGCGGGTTTGCAGCCGATTACCCCATTTTCGTATAGAACCCATTTGAAATCTCAAGAGGCATGAGCCGCGAGACGCTTCACCATAAGACGAATAAAGCAAAGTTTGAGTTTCTGATTGGCATTTTC
>JADGEH010000199.1 GCA_016744475.1 Thiotrichales bacterium
AATATATATAGAGAAAATAAATCAGTTATACGATAGACCTGGCAAGTCTTAACCACGATATTTCAGTGCAACTGAAATATTATCCCTATATATGGTTGACTACTTAACAAAACGCTCAAATGGACTCCATAACTGTTGCACCTTATTTTGTTACAAAAAAGCCATGTAGGGTTTACGCCGCGTCTTTTTGTGGCGCGAACGCGGAGCATGATGCGTTGGCGCCGAAATATCATCCGCGTGCGCACCAAAAAGACGGTGCGCACCCTACAGGTGCTGTTTTATGCCGCAAATCACTTATTAAAAACAGGGGGGTGGTGTTTGTCAGGCAAAAAATTTTGGGCTATAGTTTCAAAAACCTGTGTTTACTAAGGTTTATTCAATGCAGGTGGGGTTTTGGAATGGTGTTAGACCGCAATGGTGCGGTCTAATTCAAAGTTGTGTGAATATATAGTTTCAATGACAGATATTAAATTACTACAATTTGAAGCAGAAAAGCTTAGGAAGCTTATTGAATGTTGCAACCCAAAGCAGACAGAATTAGTTGCAGATAATTTTCCAATAGCACATTGCAAAGGAGCCTCAATGCTTCTTTCTTATCACTATCTTAGCTTGTGGCCTTCACTTAAAATAAAAGGAATGGGTGGTAGAGCTAAAGGCCATCCACATATTACACATTATTGGCTGGAAATTGATGATATAGTTATAGATATAACAGGCGACCAATATAACTTAATGGAAAATCATGAATTAAATAGAAAAATCATTAAGTGTAGACCTTTTCCTCCAGTGCATGTTGAGTATAAAAGCTCAAGCTATTTGTACAAATTATTCGATCTAGATTACGAAGAAGAATTCATCAAGGGCTATCCTTCTATATGGGATGACTTCGTGGAAAAAATGAAACGAGCACATGATAAGTTAATGTCTCTGGAATCCTGCACATAACTTGTCGCTCAAGACCGACCCGGTGCCGCCGATTTTTTTGGGTTCTGGTTTGAGTTGGTCGGCGGCATCGGTCGGCTTAGATCGGAGGTTATACTTAAAGAACTCTTCTCTGAATATTGGAAGTAATGGTATATGAATTTAGCAAAAGTAGATGAGATAAAATCAGCTATTAGTGCATTATCCCACGATGAAGTTTTGTATTTGTGGGATTGGTTTTCAGAAAAAGAATGGGCAGAATGGGATGCGCAATTAGAAGCTGATTCTTTGTCCGGCAAGTTAGATTTTCTTATTAAAGAAGCATTTTCTGAAAAATCTCAAAACAAGCTTAAGGGGCTTTAATGCACAAAACAACGACAAGATTTTGGAGTTGTTTTGAGAGTCTTCCGCTACACATCCAAGACATAGCTCGTAAAAATTTTGAAATTTTAAAAGACAATCCACAACATCCGTCTTTGCATTTCAAGAAAGTCGGCAAATTGTGGTCTGCAAGAGTCGGAAGCAATTATAGGGCTATTGCAGTCCAAGACGGCAGTGATTTTACATGGGTGTGGATAGGTACTCATCGCGCATATGAGAAACTTATTTCGCAATAAAGCATCATTCCAAGTGAGCCTTTGAATTCTCAAGTACACTTTGATGTAATAACAGAATCTTAATATCCAGAATGGCATTATGAATAATTTTGAGTTTATTGTTTTGGTGAAAAATACAATTCCTGGAGACTCTGTTTTAGATAATCCGGGCAGGGGTATTTCAACTGTAATGAAATACGATGGCAATAAACGATGGCAATAAAATTTGTTACAAAAGAGGTCAGTCTAGGTTTTACATTCAATTGGAAGAGTTTGCAGAAGCTTATCAGATTTTTAAGGGACAAAAAATAAATACCAACACATTGAAGGGGTACAGGCCAAGTCTTTTTAACTCAAAAAATAAAGGCCATGATTGTCACTGCACATTGATTTTTTATGTTTTTAAAACAAAGGGGAGTGGTTGATAGCATTGATGGCAAGGGAGTAAAAGGAAATTCTTTTTGTGTTCAACTATGAAATTATTTCGAGCGTCCAAGGCTAACTTATCGCTCAAGGCCGACCATCCGCAGTCGGGATTTTTTGGTTTTGGTTTGAGTTAAGTGGCAGCAAGTGTCGGCTTAGCTTGTGTATTGCAATTTAAAATCAAGGGCTTAGCAGCACCTAGGAAAGCGCACAAAAACACATCGTTTTTGCCACGCTTATGACCCTTTTAGTGTGAAGCTATGGCGATTTTTCCGTGCTTGAATCTGTTTTCAAGCACATAATCGAGCCTTTGAGTAAGCTCGCTGAGTGAAATAAATTAAATAAAAGCTTGACAGTCCCCCGCTTCCCCCGTAGAATCCATCGTCTTTACAACATTGGTGCGGGGTGGAGCAGTCTGGCAGCTCGTCGGGCTCATAACCCGAAGGTCGCAGGTTCAAATCCTGCCCCCGCTACCAACCTTCCTCTCTTTTCAAAGTATCCCCCTCTTGAACGAAATTACCCTTGCCGCAGCTTTTATCACCGGGCTATTGGGTTCCCTACATTGTATTGGCATGTGTGGTGGTATTGTAGGCGCATTAAGTATGCAACTACCGACACCTGTGCAAACCTCCAAATGGCGCATGTTGCCTTATCTGTTGGCTTATAACCTGGGTCGTATCGTCAGCTATATGTTAGCGGGTATGTTAGTCGGTTATCTCGGCATGAAATTCACCAGCTTACTGCCACAACCTCATCTCGTAGGTATGTTCATTTCAGGCGTATTTATGATCGCTCTTGGCCTTTATATAGGCGGCTGGTGGTCGGCTTTGGTACATCTGGAAAAACTCGGCGCACATCTGTGGCGTTATTTACAACCTTTAAGTAAACCTCTATTTCCGGTTAAAACACCTTGGCAAGCTTTATTATTAGGCGGCGTTTGGGGCTGGTTGCCTTGCGGCTTAGTGTATACCGCATTGGCCTTAGCGATGGCTTCAGCCAACGTTGAGCGGGGCGGCTTACTCATGCTGGCGTTTGGACTCGGTACCTTGCCGATGTTATTGACGTTAGGCTCTACCGCTTATTGGTTGAATCAATGGACTCGCAAGCCTTTAGTGCGCCAAGTCTTTGGCGTGTTGATGGTGTTATTTGGCTTATACACTCTGCTGGGGCCTATGCATTATCAGCATCTAGGTTTACAAGTACCGGGTATGTGTACTGTTCCTGAAGGCTTTTAGTAAACTCACTGCTGCATTTTTTGAATCGTCTGAGTGGTGGAATAGCCGTCAAGAAAATCCAAAATTAAAACCTGCCCGCCTTTCGCTTGCACGCATTTATGTCCCGCCACCTCATGTACCTGATAATCGCCGCCTTTGACTAAAATATTCGGTGTCAACTGACAAATTAACCGCTCTGGCGTGTCTTCGCTAAAGGGCACCACCCAATCCACGCTTTCTAGCCCATTCAACACCGCCATGCGAGCGGCTACATCATTAATCGGGCGACTATCGCCTTTTAAGCGGCGCACTGAATCATTATCATTGACGGCAACCAGTAAGCGATCTCCTAATTGACGAGCTTGATTCAGATAATGCACATGTCCTGCGTGCAAAATATCAAAACAGCCATTGGTCATCACTACGATTTCACCTTGCGCCTGAGCCTGACGCACTTGTTCTAACACTTCATCTTCATTTTGAATACCGCGTAAACCGTGATGATGTAAG
Source organism: Thiotrichales bacterium (assembly GCA_016744475.1). Taxonomy (GTDB): domain Bacteria; phylum Pseudomonadota; class Gammaproteobacteria; order Beggiatoales; family Beggiatoaceae; genus BB31. Next base: position 3,665 of record JADGEH010000199.1, read on the forward strand.
GCTTGATCAAGCTCATTCATCGACACGGTTGAAGCGCCCAATTTGCTCACGCTCAAGCCTGCGGCGAGATTCGCCAAGGCCACTGCGCTCACGATATTCTCCCCCGTCGCTAAGGCCGCTGCCAGCACGCCAATCACCGTATCTCCCGCCCCCGTCACATCAAACACTTCACGCGCATGGGCGGGGAGATGCAAAGGCGCGTGCCCTGCGCTTAATAAGCTCATGCCCTGTTCGCTGCGAGTAATCAGCAACGCATCCAATTGCAATTCTTCTCGCAATTGTTCGCCTTTACGTTCCAAGTCTTCTTGTGAAGTGCATTGACCGACAATGGCTTCAAATTCCGACAAATTAGGCGTGATCAAGCTGGCTTTGCGGTATTTAGTAAAATCACTGCCTTTAGGATCGACCAACACAAACTTGCCTGCACGACGAATCAAATCAATGCAGGTCGCAGGATCGTTGAGAGCGCCTTTGCCATAATCCGACAACACCACGCCTTGTACTTGCGGCAACAGGGTTTCCAAATGCTCATGTAACGCCGCCGGATCAAGATTGCTTAAATGCTCTTCAAAATCCAAACGAATTAATTGTTGATGGCGACTGAGCACGCGCAGTTTGGTAATCGTAGGAATCCCCGGCAAGCGTTGAAAATGGCAGGCTACACCCTGTTGCTGCAATTGTTGCTGCAAGGTATCCGCCGCTTCATCCTCGCCCGTCACGCCTAATAAATGCGCCTGACAGCCCAATGCTCGCATGTTGAGCGCCACATTAGCCGCACCTCCAGGCCGTTCCTCTCGCTGTTGTACACGCACCACAGGTACGGGGGCTTCAGGGGAAATACGCGAAGTGCTGCCGTGCCAATAGCGATCTAACATCACATCGCCAATCACTAACAACTGGGCTTGATGAAAACTGGGAATAGATAAAGTCATAATGATGATTGAGTCACAGAAAGTTCAAAAGGCAAAGTGTGTCATGCAAACATTAAAAAACCGGCCTTAAGCCGGTTTTTTAATGCAGACAATAAAGTGAGATTATAGAATCAATTTCGCTGCAAATTTCAGTACACCGCCTGCAATTTGCGCCGCTTGTTGACCCTGTTGATACGCTTCAACGGCTTTATTTAAGCCATCAATCGCACCTTGAGCATCTGATTCAGTAATGCCAGAGCTGGTCACAGAAGCGCTAGAAGAACGTTGTAAAGCATCCATCAACGCCGCTGAAGAAGCATTGTTTGCGCCCATATAGGCATCTAATTGAGCCTGTAATTCAATGACTTGCTTGCCTTGCACCGTGGTCAACTTCAACAATTGTTGAGTGACTTCCCAGTTAGGGTCATGCGCAGGTGCAGGGCCATTGAGGGCTTTTTCAAACGTAGCGATTTGTTCTGGGGTTAAACTCATAATGGGTTCCTTTGGGGTTTTAGGGGTCAGTGGATATTAGAGCCTATACGAAAACGGGATAATCGGTTGCAAACCCGCCCTTTTGGCCCGGTTTTCCGCTTTTTTTCGTTAAATAGCCCGCTATTCGCCTTAAAAAACCGAAAAACCTGCCTCAAAATGGCGAATT
>JADGEH010000063.1 GCA_016744475.1 Thiotrichales bacterium
AGCCTGCTATTCGCCTCAAAAAACCGAAAAAACTGCCTCAAAACCACACCTTTTCGCTACGATACCTATCCCTCGCAACAAGTCTAATAAGCTTTTCATGCTTAAGAGGCTATTTGAAAATGCGTTCATCGACTGCAAAGTGGCTTTCTTGCTGCGATGCTTACCCATGCAACAAGTCTATTAAAGCGTCTAAAAAGCATGTTATGCTGACCGGATTTTGAGAAAAATACGCTTTCTTATTGTCAGAGGTTTTGATTCATGTCAGACACACACAAACCCCCTCGCGTCATGATTGTGGACGACACTCCGCAGAATATTCAGGTATTAGGCACCACCTTACGGCGTGAAAATTATCAGATATATGTGGCGCAAAATGGGGTGCAGGCGTTGGAGATGATTAATGAGATTCTGCCCGATTTGATTTTGTTGGATGTCATGATGCCGGAGTTGGATGGCTTTGACACTTGCCGACGCTTAAAGGCGGAAGAAAGAACCTGTGACATTCCTATCATATTTTTAACCGCTAAAGCAGAAACCAACGATATTGTGCATGGCTTTGAATTGGGCGCTGTGGATTATGTAACTAAACCTTTTAATGCAACTGAACTTTTAATTCGTGTGCGCACACAATTAGAATTAAAATCAAGTCGAGATGAAGTTCAACGCATTAGTCATGAACGTAAAGAACTGGTGCATATTTTGTGTCATGATCTAGCTAATCCCATGAGCACCATGTTGTCTATTTTAAATATGCAAGATTTCTTTGCTACTTTTGATGAAATGCGTGAATTATTAGTCTCCGCCGCAGAGAATGGTCTAAATGTGATTCAATTAGTTCGTGAAATGCAAGCCTTAGATGAACATGAATTAGAATTAGACTATTTAAACCTCAGTAGTATGCTGATTGAGTCCGAGCGGATGTTACACAATCGTTTTAGTGATAAACAGGTGGCACTAGAAAAAGACATTGATAGTGATTTAAATGTTAAAGTTGAACGCACTTCTTTTGTCAATTCTGTGGTGAATAATTTGCTCACTAATGCTTTGAAATTTTCTTATCCTGATTCCATCATTCATATCTCTTGCGAAGTATTTGATGAAAAGAATTTGGTGTTGCGTATTCAAGATACGGGCATTGGCATGTCAGAGAAATTACTTCAGGGTTTGTTTGATGTACGCAAAACAACCAGTCGGCGAGGGACTAATGGTGAGCAAGGGACGGGTTTTGGGATGCCTTTGGTGGAGAAATTCATGCACGCTTATGGGGGGCGAATTGAAGTGGCTTCGCGCTCAGAAAAACAACATCCAGATGATCATGGCACAACCATCAGTTTATATTTATTACATCAGTAAGCCACAAGAGTTAGGTCTGTGAACAATACGACACCTATTATTGATTTGGATAAACATAGCAGTCCGCGGGTGCTGATTGTTGATGATACGCCTGATAATATTCGCGTGCTAGGTACCATTTTACGCCAGCAAGATTATCAAATTAATGTCGCGCAAAATGGTTTGCAGGCGCTAAATCTCACTAGCAAGATTATGCCGGATTTGATTTTGCTCGATATTATGATGCCTGAATTGGATGGCCTAGAAACCTGCCGCCGTCTTAAGGCTGATCCCATTACCCGCGATATTCCGGTGATTTTTCTCTCCGCTAAAGCCGAAGACGAAGATGTTTTGCAAGGTTTTGAACTGGGTGCTGCGGATTATGTGACTAAACCTTTCAACCCTAAAATCCTTCTCGCCAGAGTCAAAACGCATTTGTTTTTGCGCCAACAAACCAAGCAATTACAAGCTTTTGCAGATCGTGATGGTTTAACCTTGCTGGCTAATCGACGGCGCTTTGATGAATTTTTGCTGTCTGAATGGCGGCGTTGTCATCGGGCACAAACGCCCTTGTCTTTGCTAATGATTGATATTGATTATTTCAAATTGTACAACGATGCTTATGGTCATTTAAAAGGCGACGACACCTTAAAACAGGTGGCGCAAATCATTGCAGCAGTGGGCAGTCGTCCTACTGATTTGGCGGCGCGTTTTGGCGGGGAAGAGTTTTCAGTGTTGTACGGTAATACGGATCACGAAACAGCCATACATTTTGCGCAAGATATTCGCCAACAGATTGAAGGTTTAAGTATTCCACATAGTGATTCTAAAGTGAGTGATGTTGTCACGGCCAGCTTGGGCGTGGCGACTAAAATTCCTGATGAAGAACTTTCAGCATTAAATTTAATTGAAGCCGCAGATGCCCGTTTGTACGCAGCCAAGGAAGCTGGGCGCAATCAGGTGAAAACTTAAATAGACTTGCAACGAGTCTAATCTTACAGCCCTTTAACTATCTTGACTAAAACCGGGATTAAGGAGACATACATCATGGCAGACAATAATGAATCAACCCAACAGTTTGAAGTAGATGGAGACACCTTCAGTGCAGAAGAGTTGGTTGAAGCCTTTAAAGAACTAAAAACAAAAAATACGCATTTACGTAAACAAGAAAAAAAAGCAGTGGTGCGCCGTAAAGAAGAACAAGAGCTTAAACCCTATCAAGCAGAAATCATTAAATTACAGCAATATCTGGAACAAACCGGAGAAAAAATGATTGTTTTGTTTGAGGGTAGAGATGCTGCGGGCAAGGGTGGTACGATTCGTCGTATGACCCGTTATATGAATGAAAAACATTATCGTATCGTAGCTCTGGGTAAGCCTTCAGATGTGCAACGTACACAATGGTTTTTTCAGCGTTATGTAGAACATTTTCCGCGTGCGGGAGAAAGTGTTTTATTTGATCGTAGCTGGTACAACCGCGCAATGGTTGAACCTGTTTTTGGTTTTTGCTCTGATGAAGAGTATAAAAACTTTATGATTGGTGTCACCGGGTTTGAAAAAGATTTAGTGCGCCAAGGCACGCATTTGTTGAAGCTTTACTTTAGTGTCACTCGTGAAGAACAAGCCCGTCGCTTTGAACGCCGTAAAACTGATCCATTACGTCAATGGAAACTCAGCGAAGTGGATTTACAAGCCCAAGAACGTTGGGATGACTTTACTAATGTGAAATATGAAATGCTACGCCGCACTCATTCTTCAGATACTCCCTGGACGATGATTCGTTCCATTGACAAGCATTTGGCACGTTTAAATGCAATGAAAGTTTTGCTTAATCACATTCCTTATCCCAATCGTGATCCTGATTTGGATTTTGTACCTAATCCTAATGTCGTAGTGTCAGGTTCTAGGGAGTTGGAATTGATGGAAGCACAGCGGATTGAGAGCGGGAAGTTTACCGCTTAACAGCTGTTTGGCCTATATCGACCTACGAGCGTTATTAGACTTGTTGCAAGGGGCATTCATCAACTGCAAAGACGTGGATGTTGGCCTGTTTTTCCGCTTTTTCTCAACCAATAACCCGTTCGCCTCAAAGCCACACCTTTTCGCTACGATGCCTACCCCTGGCAATAAGTCTATTGACTAGGTTCTGTTAAAAAAGCCGCTCGATCCGAGCGGCTTTTTTAATATTTAAAGAAATACAAAGCTCAGTAGTTTGATGTCATAGGTCATTTGACGCTTTAAATGACTGGCTTAAATCCTATTAAGTCACTCAATAGTAAAGACATTCACTATGGCATTCTATTCTTGTTGAAAATGAAGTGCTAAACTTTTGCGCTCGACATGTCCCTAGAACCCCCAATGCTGGTCTTATAAAAAGTTTATGGCATTATTCCTATCGCGTTTATCGATTCAATCTAAACTCTTATTAATCGTGGTATTAGCTTGTTTTATCGTGCTCTTGCCGATGATTTGGTTTTTCTTAAATATCCCACCTTATCAGCATGCCCTGCTATGGCTGATGTCCGCCTTATTTATTCCTCCCGCTGTTGCATTGTTATTGAGTTTTTATTTGATTCGCTATGTTTTTCGCCCGCTCACCCGCTTAGAAGCCATCTTGCAACAGGTTAGTACGGGGGGTAATTACAATATTCGAGCCGCATTATCGGGGCAGCAGGATGAAGTCGGAAGACTGGAAGAACATTGCAACAAAATTCTTAAAAAGTTACAAAAAACCGAGCACGCTCGCCAACAGGCTATGCTACAAGCCGATGCAGCGAGTCTGGCAAAATCACAATTTTTGGCCACTATGAGCCATGAAATCCGCACGCCGATGAATGGTGTGTTGGGTATGACTGAAATTTTGCTCGATACGGAATTAAACCCAGAACAATGCCATTTAGCCGAAACGGTGCAACAGTCTGGACATAATCTGCTGCATATACTGGATGACATTCTGGATTTTTCTAAACTTGAAGCCGGACGCTTAGAATTAAATGTTCAGGATGTCAATCTGTATGAAGTGGTGGAAGAAGCGGCGGAAATTTATGCGAATGAAGCTCAACGCAAAGGGCTGGTACTCAATATCAGTTTGCCCGTGGATTTACCCACCGTATTGCGCGGCGATCCTTTACGTTTACGCCAGGTATTGAGCAATTTACTCAGTAATTCGGTGAAATTTACAGAAGTCGGTCATATTGAAATCCGCGTGGGGATATTTGAAGAACAAGCCCAAAAGCTTTTACTGGGTTTTGAAATTCAAGATACGGGCAGCGGTATCGCACCAGACAACTTGCGCCACTTGTTCCAGGCTTTTCACCAAGAAGATCAAGGGCTCGCTCGTAAACACGGTGGTGCAGGTTTGGGCTTAGCTATTTGTAAACAATTGATTGACATGATGGGCGGTAAAATTGGTGCGCAAAGTAAAGCGGAAGGCTCTACATTCTGGTTTACCGCTTGGTTACTGAAACATCCTGTACATGCGCAGCAGCAGAGTTTAGCCAGCGGAAAATTAGCTGGACAGCGCGTGTTATTGGCTGCTGCACATCCTAGCACCAATGCCGTGTTGCAGGACTATACCAGCCATTGGGGAATGTCTGCGGAGGTACAAACACAGAGCCAAGCCGTTATCGACGCTTTAGAAGCGGCTATTGAACAACAAGCCCCTTATGAATGGGCTGTTTTTGAACAAGAATTGTTGTTAGCCGATGATGAAAAAGTCCTCCGCTATATTCGTAACACTTCAGCGCTATCCGAATTGCGTTTGATTATATTACTCGCCTTTGGCAGAAAGCCCGCTTCAGCACTCAAGCAATGCGGTAAAGGCGCTTATTTAACCGTACCCATTCGCCAGCGCCAATTACACCACTGCTTGCATCATGCTCTGACGTTAGAAGCCATGACACATCCTTCAAAAATGGAGGACGTTCAAGCTTCAGAGGCTGTCCAAGCCACTTTATTATTGGTCGAAGATAATAATATTAATCAGCAAGTAGCTGATATGATGCTGAAATCATTAGGTTATACCGTTGAATTAGCCAACAATGGACATGTGGCTTTAGATCGCTTTAAACAGCAGTTACAGCAACAAAAACGTCCTTATGATTTGATTTTTATGGATTGCCAGATGCCAGAAATGGATGGACTGGAAGCCACCCGTTTAATTCGCGCACAAGAAGCCTCCGATTGGCACACTCCCGTCATTGCCTTAACCGCACATGCTTTAAGCGAAAGTCGTGATGAATGTATCGCCGCAGGTATGGATGATTTTATGGAAAAACCCTTCAGCCGAGACGCATTGCAAAAAATGTTAGATAAATGGTTAAAAAACAAAGGCTCTGCTGATAATCATATTGATGAAATGCAAATGTGACGGTTTGTAACAATAATCATTTTTTTTCCTTTATAATGCCCATCACTTTATGACTGGAGTGATGCAGAGGTTTAATTTTTGCTACAGCACACTTATCTAAGTGGTATGTGAGAAATGACACACGTATAGCTTAAGCACTTATAAGCTTTTAACTTGATCCTGTTATGCAATGTTTGATTTTTGCACTGCAAATTGGAACAGAGCCTAGGTTCTGTTCCAATTTGGGTGTGAGATGGATTTTGAGTAGCATTTTTGTTCTGACAAGGCGTTTTTTCGTAGCAATGCATTCCATTGGTAGAAAAAAACAACGCAGTCAGAGCAGAAATGATGCAAAAAGCCACCACTCTCCAAATTGAAATAGAGCCTTGCATAATCCTGTTATTTATTTTCTTTGATGAGCACCATAATGGCCGACACGACCGCGACAACAAATCCTAGAGTTTTAATCGTTGATGATGATGCAACCATGCGCTTGCTCATGCGGCACACTTTAAAAAAAGCTGCATTTGAAGTCGAAGAAGCCATAGATGGTGAACCCGCTGTAGAAATGGTTAAACAGCAAGCACCGGATATTATTCTATTAGATGTCATGATGCCTAATATGGATGGTTTTACGACCTGTGCGGAAATTCGTAAATTACCTGGTGGAGAACACATTCCCATTCTGCTTGTCACTGGCTTAGATGATATGGATTCCATCAACAAAGCCTACGAGGCCGGTGCCACCGACTTTATCACCAAACCCATCACCTTCCCCCTCTTAAGCCATCGCGTGCGTTATGTATTGCGTGCCAGTTCAGCAATAGAAAATGTCGGTAAAAGCGAAGCCCGTCTAGCCCATGCGCAATCCATTGCACACTTGGGTAACTGGGAATGGGATTTATCACAAGATGAAGTATTCTGGTCTGATGAAGTCTTTCGTATTTTAGGGTTGAATAAAGAACAAACCTCGGTTTGCATGGGTGCTTATGAAAACACCATCCATAGAAAAGACCAAATTTTAGTCAAAAATATGTTGGAAAAAGCGCGTAGTGGTGAGAGCTTAAATTTTGATCATCGCATTATACGCAGCATAGATGGAGCAGAACGTATTGTGCATATTCAATGCGAAGCCATGTATGACGATGCAGAAGGCGGGGGCAATACTTATCAAATTAATGGCACCATCCAAGATATTACTGAACGTAAACAAGTTGAAAATGAATTAAAACAATACCGAAACCATCTTGAAGAATTAGTAGAACAGCGCACGACAGAACTCACCGAAGCGAATACACAATTATTAGATGCTAAAGAACAAGCTGAACAAGCCAACGACTTAAAAGATAAATTTGTTTCTTTAGTCGCACATGATTTACGTTCGCCTTTAGCGGGTATTATTTCAGCCTTAGAATTTCTCCACACGGATGATGAAACCCCACTCAATGAAGAACACAAAGATATTGTCGGACGCTTATTAGAAATTGGTAAATCATTAGTACAAATGATTGAAGATGTACTCAATATTGGACGTTTGAAAACCGGGAAAATTGCCACTAAAAGAGCATTGATTGATGCACATGACACGATTGATAACGTGCTCAACAATCTGAGTTATTTAGCCCGACAAAAAGGTGTCAATATCGTAAATGATGTACCGCCTAATCAACCCTTGTACGCTGATCCTGCGTTATATGGTGAAGTGATTCAAAATCTGGCCTCTAATGGCATTAAGTTCTGTAACAAAGGCGATTCTATTCGTTTTTATATGCCAGAAGGCCAACCCACCGTGATTGCTATACAAGATTCAGGCGTAGGCATCCCTGAAGAACATCTACCCAAGCTCTTCAAAATAGAGGAAAAAACCTCAACTCCCGGCACATCAGGTGAAAAAGGCACAGGCTTTGGTTTGCCCTTTAGCCAAGACATCATGCATGCGCATGACGGCAAATTAAGCGTCACCTCTGTATTAGGCGAAGGCACCACCTTCTTTGTGCATTTGCCAGAAGAAACACCCGCCAGCCCAACAGAGTAATGCGGGTCGCTTCTTTCGGAAGAATGGAGTGGTTTTACGCTTTCACCACTGCTTGGCAAACGTTCGCGCCGTAAAAAACATGCGGTGCAAATCCTACTGTCACTCCACTTCAACCCTTAGAGCCTATACGAAAACGGGATAATTGGCTGCAAATCCGCCCTTTTGGTCAGGTTTTCCGCTTTTTTTCGTTAAATAGCCCGCTATTCGCCTTAAAAAACCGAAAAACCTGCCTCAAAATAGCGAATTTTCGCTTCGATTCCCCATCTTCGTATAGGCTCTTAACCCCACCGTCGCATCGTAAATCACCCGCACGATGTCGCCGTTGCTATTCAAAGCCTCGCCATACCCATGCTCACCCTCCGTTTGCAATATCACTAATTGGCTCCAGCGGCCTTTGTCGGGCTGCTGTTCTTTATGCACTTTAACGCTGTTCAGTTCTGAATTAATTAAACGCCTGCTCACATTGACTTGGCTGAGTTCCCAGGCAAAACAATCCGCTTTAAACCACGGTTTTAACACACCGTTTTCCCAACGAGCTAAGCGCACGGTGACGGACTCATCGCCTAGGCGCGTCGGGGTGCGGGTATCGTCCCAAAAATTGATGCCGTCAGGGGCGGTGTAGCCATTGTTTAATTTGACCAGGTTTGTACTCGCCACCATGCGCCGAGTCAGCCGCTTGCCTTCCTCTTCATAGGTTTTTTCTTGCAAGGCTTCGGGAATTTGATCCAAAGCTTCATCGCCATACACGCTTTCGATGAGATCACGCGCAGCTTCAGGCATGACGATGGCTTTGGCGGTGTCTAAGACTTTGGCGGTAAGCCACAATTGTCCATGATGTTCATACACATAGGCGGCGCGTGGAAATACGTTTTTATACCAATCTTCATCAGGTTCATCGTGTAAAGAAGGGCTGTAGACCCAGAATTCTGGCGTGCCGCGCTGTTCTGTTTTTGCCGGGTGGCCTTGTGCGTCACGGACATGGCGGCGCAAACGTCCGGCGCGTTGAATCAATAAGTCGATGGGGGCGAGATCGGAGACCAGAAAATCGAAGTCTAAATCCAGCGATTGTTCGACCACTTGCGTCGCCACCAATATCTGCCCACGGCGGTCTTCATGTCGGCTGTCTTTATCAAAACGCGCTAATACGCGCCGTTCAATTTCTAAACGATCCCCTAACGCAAAACGCGCATGAAATAAGTCAAGGTGTGTGGTGGGAATGCCAGCTTCTCGTAATAGCTGCACGGCATCGAGGGCATCTTGCACGGTGTTGCGAATCCAGCAAGCACATTGACCTTGTTGATGGAGAGCTAATAGTTGCTGGGGTATGCGTTCTGGCTCCGATGTCAATGACACCGCCACGCGGCGAGCCACTTCAGGACGTGTTTTTAAAGGGGTTTCTTGTAATTGTCCCGCACTGACCTGCGTTAATAAGGGATAAGCGGTGTTTGTCAATTCTAGGGCAGGTGCGGATAAACCTTTACAATAAGCATCGACTAAGCATTGACGGGTGCTGCGCGGCAAGGTGGCGGACAGCAAAATGACGGGCGCACCGATGGTGGCTTGAAATTCCAGCACGCCTTCCAGCAAGCGCTGCATGTAGACATCGCAGGCATGAACTTCGTCCACAATCAATACTTTACGACTTAAGCCCAATAATCGCAGGGATTGATGTCGAGAATACAAAGTGGCTAAAAGGACTTGATCAAGCGTTCCGACACCAAAATCAGCCAATAAACACTTTTTGCGATGGTCGTACAACCAAGCGCCGCGTTGTGTTGCAGCGCTGTCTTCCGTGTCTTGGTAATCGGTTTCGGCTGGCGCGTCGGGCAATAGCTGGTGGCGAGGTGTGTTTTGCTGCATTTTGCTAGCGGAATGTGCGAGTAATAATGCCGCGTCTTCGCTCCAGAATTTATGATGAATCTTATGCTCTTGAATGCGTTTAAACATGGCATTGGACGTCGCCATGCTCGGCAAGCCCATGTAAACATCATCCGCATGGCCTGCATGAATCAAACGGTGTGCGAGCATGAGAGCCGCTTCGGTTTTGCCGCTGCCCGTGACATCTTCGAGAATGAATAATTGCGGCGTGTGTGCCAGGGCTAAGGTGGCGGCTTCAAGCTGTAAAGGCGTGGGCGGCGTTAAATAATCAAACAGTGTCTTTAAGCTGTGTGCTTGTGGTTTTAGCGGCAGAACACCACTGTTTTCCAAGGCTTTTTCAGCTTGAGGAAGGGCGTGCTCATGCCAATATTCTGATAAGGGCATATCGTCCATACGATATTCAAATAAATCTCGATTGGAACCCAGCCAATCGGACAACACGGCGATGCCTGCTAACCACCAGGATAAGGGTTTTAAGCGTTTTCCAAGCGCTTTGACATCGATGTTTGTGGGGGCTTCGTTGGGCAAAAATAGCGCTGCACAGGCGGTCATAAAATCACGCGCTGCTTCTGTGTCTTGCGGGCTAAATTGATCAGCCAAAGCGGGTAAAGGTTTGTCATCCCAGAAGCTTTTAGGCGGTTGACCATGATGCCCGGTGACGGTTTGTGCCCAGAGATTAAAAACGCGCTGCGTGGGGCGATTCGATGGGCTGCCTACGCCAAAATGCGCGATGGCTTCGGGGGCTAAGACTTGTTCCCACAACAACCAGCCTACACTATCGTGTCGCTGGCTATAGCGTTCTGCATCCGGCCATTTTTGCAACATGCCCTGAAAGTGTTTGGAAAACTTCCCCACATCGTGTAAAGCCAAGAAAAACGTTTGCCAAGCGATGAAGCTGTGTTCTGGCAAGCCTAAGCCTTGAGCCAGTCGAGGCGTGAGAGTTTTGTGTTGCTGGAGATAGCATTGTCCGACTGCGGCAACATCTAAACAGTGGTAGGACAAGAGGTGATATGAGCGGTCGTCTTCTATCGCAAAGCTAGATTTACCCCAATAAGCTTTATTGTGAAGTGTCATGGTATGCCTTTAAATCAAGTATTTATCGAAAGCATACTGACTTAGAGCATGAATTTAAATAGAGAGTTGGGGTGACACGATATAGGGATATGATCTCAGTGATACGACTCAAGCCATCCGCTTTAAAAGGCAACCTAGTGCTTTGTCAATTCTAAGAATTAGGTGGTCAAATTTCACCACGGAGGCACGGAGGTGACACGGAGAACACAGAGGCGACTTAAATTAAAAGTCTTTCTCCGTGCGCTCTGTGCCTTCTCCGTGTCTCCGTGGTAAAAAATGCAACCCTAAAAAGTAGGCTTGACGAAGCACTAGTGTATCCTGAAGGATCGCTAGGCTTTCCATGCTGTATTAAAGATGAGAGAAGGTCTCTCGGTGTCGGCCACCCGCTGCTGAAATCAAACCGCCCCGTGCGGCTGTTGTAAAGAGCCATGGTCGTGAGCGACGTGGGAAAAGGCAGTGAGACACTGTCAGGTGTGTATGACGGAGATGAACGCCAGTGAACCTTTGATGAGGTGTCGAAAGCGTAGAGACTGTCAACACCTGATGATCTAGGGTTCGTCAGGGATTAGTTACGATGTGAACGGATACAGGCGTGGCGGTAGTCGGCTGCGATCCGGCATGAACGTTATATAGGCTTTAATACGGAACAGGAGAACCTGTCGTCTTGATGCTAAGGAAGACACCGAAAGGGAAGAGTACCGATGCAGGGCACAGGGACGGATGCGCTCGTAGTCGTGAGTGAGCGCCTGTAATGGGCGTGGAGCGAAGGGGTGCCATCATTCGGTCTGGTGGGTTGAAACAACTGGCAACAGGAGGACATCAGTGAGTCAGGCAACACCTTTTGATAGACCAAAACGCTGAGTATTTGAGGCATATAAGCGAGTCAAAGCGAATAAAGGCAGTGCAGGGGTTGATGGTCAGAGCTTACAACATTTTGAAAACGATCTCGAAAACAACCTCTACAAGCTGTGGAATCGAATGTCATCAGGCAGCTACTGTCCGCCATCGATAAAACGGGTAGACATTCCTAAAGCCGATGGAGGCATCCGCCCGCTAGGGATACCGACGGTCACAGACCGTATGGCCCAAATGACGGTTAAAATGCAAATAGAAGCTGAGCTTGAGTCGCACAACATCCAAACTCGCAAAGGCTCACGTCCACACAAGTCTGCGCACCAAGCGGTAGAACAAGTGCGTAAACGGTGCTGGCAACGTCCTTGGGTACTGGATAGGCCGACATCAAAGGCTCGAAGATGCGATTGGCCACGACTTATTGTTAAAAGCGGTGGACAAACAGGTTCAAGAAAACTAGCAACGCCTGTACATTAAACGATGGCTAATCGCCTCAGTTCAGCATCCAGACGGTACCATCGAACAGCGAGAGAAAGGTACACCCCAAGGCGGTGTGGTTAGCCCCCTACTGGCACACCTATTTCTTCACTACGCATTCGATATGTGGGTCGAAAAGCACTGTGCAGGCATCCGATTTGTGAGATATGCGGACGACATCATTTGTCACTGCAAAACCGAACAAGAAGCCTTGTATCAAGACCAAGGCGACTATGAGCAGACTTTGCCGCTGTATCAACGGGCGCTGGCTATCAGAGAAAAAGTGCTGGGCGCAGAGCATCCTCATACGGCCCTCAGCCTTAATAATCTAGGTTTGTTGTATGAAGATCAGGGACAGTTTGAACAAGCCTTGCCTTTGTTGGAGCGGGCAGTCGAGATTTGGGAAAAAAGTTTAGGGCAGACGCATCCCTGGACACAAAAGGGACAAGAAAATCTGATGCGGGTAAGGGCGGCTGTGCAAGCGCAGTCAGGTAGAGTGGAATAAGCGCATTCTCATAGCTTTCAATCTTCTCTGGTGCCCATGCGCTTTGCGTGGGCACCTTTAACACGTAACACGCGGCACAAACCCTACATGGCCATTGCTTCGTTCTAAAAACGTAGGATGGGCACGCTACGCTTTGCCCATCCTACGCCCTCGTGCCAGCACTCTGCGCCCACCGCGCAGAGCGCGAAATCACTCATGCGGCGTAGAACGCTCGCACGAGAAAACGCGCTTCAGGGCTTATCCGCGTGCGCACCAATAAAGACGGTGCGAATTCTACTGGGCTTGACCCAAACGTGTTGAGCATGTTTGGCGTTATTTGAAAAGGATGATTGTCGGGTTACGCTATCGCTAACCCGACCTACATGGCTAAAATAGGCGCATTCTCATGACTTTCCGTCTTTTATGAACGGTCATGCGCCGTATTCGTATTCCACCATTCCCGAATTCTTCACAGGGCTTGGGATTGGTGGAATACGCTGCGCTATTCCACCCTACTACGCGCTTGAGATTCTTTTACAGCCTCACCTTTGCAACAGACATTTTAACCCTGAGCGCTTAATATCTCTGTTTAGATCATGCACAGGAATCAACATGGACTCTTCACCTCGTCTGCCTCTGGCACAGTACCTATCCCTGCAACAACGTTTGCAACTCCACCTCATCGTCTTCATTGCTGTTATTTTTTTAAGCATTTACGGCAAATTAGTCTGCCCCTTTATTGATGGTCTTGAGCTGCTGAAGTTGTTGTTTGGCTTGGGCTTAATTACCGTTGCTCACATTGGTATCCGCGAATATTTATACGGTTATTTACCATTGCCTTGGAAACGCCTTTCGCTGGCGCGTAATGGCTTTTATTTATCCATGCTGTCTTGGTTGTTGGCGGGAGTGGTGGCGATGCTGATTCATGTGGGCTTGTATCCGGATTTTCCTTGGGCAAGCCATATTAAATTGATGACGGGTTACTGGGCTTTGGGGGCCGGTTTGTTGTCGCAATTGGAATATGCTTTTTTTGAACGCCATTTGCGCCAAGCGGAAGTGTTTGATGCGCGTCAAGCCACTGAACATTTGGTGCGCCGCCTGTTGGAAAGTTTTACGACGTTTACGCTGGTGCCTGCTTTAGCCATCACTTTGTTGGTGTTTCGCCTCAAATACGAAAATTTGGTGGATATAGGCGTGGCCTTTGAGATTCTCTTTTTAAGCCTGTTTTTTGTCACGGCAGCCTTGATTGTGGGCTGGTATTGGGGGCATACCTTGCGTAAAGACACGAATAACATCCTGCATGGCTTAGAAAAAATTGGCGCGGGCAAGTTTGATACGCAACTGGATGCTTCACGTCCTGATGAATTGGGACAGGTGGCACTCAGCATTAATGATATGGCGGCGGGATTGACGCAGCGAGAACGCATTCGTGAAGCGTTTGGACGTTTTGTGTCGCCTGAAGTGGCGGATCGTTTTATTCAAGATCACGTACAAGACGGTAAAGTGATGCAAATGGGCGGAGAACGGCGCGAATTAGCCGTGTTAATGTGCGATTTACGCGATTTTACGCCGCTGTCAGAGAGCTTGCCGCCAGAGCAATTGACTGAATTATTGAATGCTTATTTCAGCGAAATGGTGCAAGCCATTCGTGTTCATCGTGGCATGGTGGATAAATTTATCGGCGATGCGATCATGGTGGTGTTTGGCATGGTCGAGAGTGAAGAAGATTGCGCTTTAAGTGCGGTTAAAGCCGCACAAGCCATGCGTGAACGTTTGGCGATATTTAACCAGACACAAGCAGCGGCGGGCAAGCCGACGGTGCGCAATGGCATTGGCATTCATGTAGGGGAATTAATTGCGGGTTATATCGGCAGCGTGGATCGGATGGAATTCACGGTGATTGGGCATACGGTGAATCTGGCTGCCCGGATTGAAGCGCAAACTAAAGCCCCGCATCCGCCTGTGTTGTTTAGCCATGCGGTAGCTGAGCGTGTTAAAGCAGAATTAGCGATTAAAAGTGTGTGCTGTACGCATTTAAAAGGCGTGGAACATGAGGTGGAATTGTTTACCGTGGATGACAATGGAAAAGCCGAGGGGAGTTGATTTTATTGGCGGCAAGGCGGGCTATCCACGATTATTCACTCTCGACAACAACGTGATAATGCCACCCAACAACAACACTCCAAATGCGTGAGTTTTGAATAAATAAAACACAAAAGGCACGAAAGACACAAAACGTTTGTGCCTTTAGTGTCTCTGCCGGAGGGTTTGATGCCGGGGGCTTATCAAGGCTGCGGTTTAATCACTACGGCAGGAAGTCAGCCGTGGGATAGCACGCATTGGCTGGGCTTTCATTGTGCGGAGTTTGGGTTGGAATAGGCCAGCGATAAAGCCGCGTGCCGTTGATGGTGTCGCTAGATGCAAAAGGAAAGCATGGACAAACCATTTCAAAGAATAGGTTCTAAATCAAACGCCCAAGTTGGTAGGGATTTCGAAAATATTGCGAGATCATTTTTTAAGGGTGAAGGGCTGCTGCTTGAGCTAGATATAAAAATTCCTGTAGGGATAGATTTAATCAAAAAAAATCATGCATTTGATTTAGGGTGCTTAGAACAAAAAGTCATAGTTGAATGTAAGTCACACAAATGGACAGCGGGTGAAAATGTCCCTAGTGCAAAGCTTACCGCTTGGAACGAGGCGATGTATTACTTTCTGGCATCCCCCAAGGGATTTAGGAAAATAATGTTTGTACTGCATGATTACAGTCAAAAACGCAAGGAAACCCTTGCTGAGTATTATTTGCGTACTTATAAGCATTTGGTGCCAAGTGACATCGAATTTTGGGAGTTCAATGAAGACGAATCTACTGCCATCAGGCTATGCTTCTAACAATGAGTTCAAGTCGTTCGCTCTCGCTCACTGGGATGCTCCATTGCGTTGTAGATAGAACCACCCTCCTAGCAAAACATTGAAGAGAGGTGTGTCATTTAATCCCGATGTCCCACTCACACCCGTTTTAACATCAGCGAGTATGAGTAAGGTCTATAGCTAAAGTACATCATTTATAGGCTTGTGATAGTTCCAAACCCAAGACTGCCAGTCCTTGAAGGACTGGCAGTCTTAACAACTGATGTAATTTTGCTATATCACCACTGGCGCAATGGCAAATGCCGTGCGGCTATCAGCAATAACAACAAAGACAATGCGATCATCGCCCATTCGGACAAGGTGGGGACGGGCGCGGCTACGACCGCTTCAGCAGCTTGTACGGCACCACTGAAACGAATGACGTAAGGGTTATTGCTGGGGTCATTGCTGCGTAGCGTGAAGTCGCCGCTAAAATTGCCCACGGCATCTGCGTCAAAACGGATTTGGAAAACCTGCGTGGCATTGGCGGCTAAGCTGCCGCTGGGGGCGTTGATTAAGGTGAAATGAGCGCCTGTGAGCACCGCACTGGTGATGTCTAATGCACCGTTGCCTAAGTTATCTAAACGCATGCTGGCAGCTTGCGGCTGTCCTTGTGTGACTAAGCCAAAATTCAATGTGCCGTTACCATTAGCCAATACACTGCTGCTATCGCTGAGTTGGGCTTGCGCAAATAAACCCACGGCTTGTCCGGTGAGGTTTAAGTCAAAGGGATTTTCGGTGGCATCGTTGTTGGTGACAGAAAAGCTGCCATTGAAACTGCCTGCATTATTGGCATCAAATTGCACCCGTATATTCACGCTGCTGTTGGCGGCGAGTTCGCTGGGCAGGCTGTCAATCAGAGTAAAGCCTGTGGGTACCACAACATTGCTTAAACTTAAAGCTGCTGAGCCTGCTTGGATGTTGCTAAAGGTGAGGGTTTTGATCACGGCGGTGCCTGCATCAGTCGAACCAAAGTCTAGCGTGCTGCCATCGGCAATATCAGCACCGTTTTCAGTGACTTGAATCTCTGGTGGTACGGTGGAGAAACCTTTGAGCAAGACGGCTGAATCAAATCCCGCGTCACGTACATCGGCAATCGCCATTTTCATGTGATAAGTGTTGCCAGGAGTCAGCGTGGCACTGGCTTCTATTAAACGGGTAAAGCCGTCATATTCGGTGTCGAGAGGGGCGACTTGGTTGAAGTCTTTGAAATCATTATTGACAAATTGTGCCGCACCGCTGTTTTTATTAATGGTGTTAATGGATACGGTGGTGAGGTTGGTTTTATTGGTCGGGTCGGCGGTGTCATTAAGGAAAAAGCCAAACACGTCGCGGAAATTTGAATTAGTAAATTCGTTGTATTCTTCAGAAGCAAAGATGTATTGAAAGGTCAGCGTTTGGCCTTGGGCGAGAAAGTCGAATTCTAGGACGGCGGCATCGCGGCTATCGCCTGTAGCAGACAGGCCGTTTAAGTCGGTGTCGCCAGGCAGATTAAACGCGGTGGTTTTGCCATCGCTAAAGTTGGGGCCTACGGCATCAGCGACTTTTCCGGTGCTAAGAATAATACCTGCATCTATGTCAAAACCACTGGCACTGCCGTCTGTGAATGCGCCTGCGGCTTCGGCGGAACCTGTGTAAGTGCAGTTGCTAAAGGTGGAGCCTGCGGTGCAAGCCTGTGCATCGCTGAGCAATTGCTGGATGAGGGCGGGTGTTGTTTGCGGTGTGTTGATCTGAATGGCCTGGGTAGGCCCTATGAGGCAGGCGGATAACAACGTGGCTAAAGATAGATTGAAGCGGCGCATAATATCAGTCTCTTTGAGTAAAAGTGGGCGGGTAAAACGGAGGCAAATTATCTTGTGTTTTGCGCAGTAAAAAAACCGCTTCTGATGATTTTTTTGCAGGCTGCGCTAAAAAGTTTATTAGCATACAGAAAACCCATGCTCAACACGGTATCAATATCCACCAAACAGTGGAGCAATGATGGTTTTTTACCGCCTAAAACCTGCTGATGCTTCATCTCATGCGGTTTTAGACACTTTTGCGGGGCAATAGTTTTCCTGCCCCTTATGCTAAAATTCCGCGCTGCACCTAAAACACCCAGGTTTTATCACTATGATCCTGTTCTAAGCCAAATGCATCCATTTGCATCAGTGCAACTACCCAAACCTCTTCCCTCATTAAAAAAGGAAAACAATTGTGGTTAATCAAGAACTTGTTATTTCCTCTGCCGAAGCTCAACAACGTGCTCAGAAAACTTTACTCGATGCCTTGCGCATCCACACCGAACAACACCCCGAACATTTAGCCTATGCCTTTTTGAGTAATGGTGAAGAATTAGAACGCAGCTTGAGTTATCAAGCATTGGCACAAGAAGCCCAAAATTTAGCCGCGCACCTGCAAGATCAAGGTTTAAAAGCAGGCGACCGGGCTTTGTTGCTGTATCCACAAGGTTTGGATTTTGTGGTGGCTTTTTTTGCGTGTTTATATGCGGGCATCATCGCAATTCCCGCCTATCCACCGCGAAAAATGCGGGCGGATAGCCGCATCCGTAATATTACCGAAGATTCTAAAGCCGCTGTCGCGCTGGGTTCTGCGGAAGTATTTGAGCGCTTGCATGAAGGGACTGGCTTGGAAAACATCAAGACTTTAGCCACTGAAACTTTAGGCAGCGCACCAGCCGCCTTTAAGCCCGTAGACATCACCCCTGATACCTTAGCTTTTTTGCAATACACATCGGGTTCTACAGGCTCACCTAAAGGCGTGATGGTGAGTCATGAAAATGTAGCGTGTACGATGATTGATCTTGAGCTGGGAGGGCCTTTTTCCGATTCCAGCGTGATGGTGAGTTGGTTGCCGCTATTTCACGATATGGGATTGATTTATGGGGCTTTATTGCCCGTATATTTCGGTATTCCTTGCTATTTAATGCCGCCTGCGGCATTCACGCAAAAACCTGCACGTTGGTTGATGGCGATCACCCGTTATCGCGGTACGCATTCGGCGGCTCCCAATTTTGCGTATGAATTGTGTGCGGTAAAAATATCTGACGAACAACGCCAAGACATCGATTTAAGTAGCTGGGAATACACTATTAATGGTGCCGAGCGGGTACGCTTTTCCACCGTACAACGCTTTAATACGGCGTTTCGTGAACAGGGTTTATCACCGCTCACTCTATCCCCCGGCTACGGCATGGCAGAAACCGCGCTGAAGGTCTCAGGCGTACCCGCTGCGGATAAGGGACGTGATTTATGGTTGGACAATGCGGCCCTCATGCAAAACCGCGTGCGCATTCTGGACGCACCGACAGAACAAGCCTTTGGTGCAGTGAGTTGTGGTGCCAGCCATATCAGCGGCACAATCCGCATCGTCAATCCTCATACGCTGGCACCTGCCGCCGCCGATGAAGTCGGCGAAATTTGGGTGCATGGGCCGATGGTAGCGCAAGGTTATTGGCAACGTCCTGATGCAACACAAGAAACTTTCCGCGCCACTTTAAGCGATGAAGCTGAAGGCACGTATTTCCTGCGCACGGGTGATTTAGGTTTTCTGCACGAAGGCGAGTTGTACATCACAGGTCGGATTAAAGAAATGATGGTGATACGCGGGCAAAACCATTATCCGCAAGATGTCGAACAAACCGCGCAACAATCTCATCCTGCCTTGCGCCCTGACGGCGGTGCCGCTTTTACCATTATGGAAGGGAGTGAAGAGCGTTTAGTCGTGTTACATGAATTAAATCGCCTAAATGTGCGTCATTTTAAGGGCGATGAAATATTGCTGGCAGTACGCCAAGCCATTGCTGAACAACACGGTTTGCAACTTCATGCTTTGTTGCTGATTAAACCCAGCGTGTTGCCGAAAACCACCAGCGGTAAAACCCAGCGAGGCTTATGCCGCGAGCAATTTCTTAAAGGCGAATGGACGGCTAAAGCGGTGTGGCAGGATGTGCCGCAGAGCGCCACTGACGGCGTTTCCACGCAGAGCGTGGAAACGAGAGTCTCTGATGTGGCGGATGACGGCGCAAAAAAACGCGCCTTATCCGCCTTACAAATGTGGATACAACAACGTATTTCCACCACTTTGCGCTTGCCGCTCTCCCACATTGATCCCACTCAGCCGATGACCAGCTTCGGACTGGACTCTTCGATAGCCGTGGGTTTATCCGGCGAACTGGGGGAAAAACTCGGTATTGAAGTACCTCCCACCTTAATTTACGACTATCCCACCATCCAAGCCTTAGCCGAGCATTTGCTGGGTGTCAATAAAACCCTGCGCCCGTCTTCTGACAGCCCAGCGGATGACAGCGCAAAAAGCCGCGCCTCATCTCTACACAATGAACCCATCGCCATCATCGGCATGGCTTGCCGCTTGCCTGGGGCTGAAAATCTCGATGCTTTTTACACGCTTTTGCGCCAAGGAGTCGATGCCATCCGCAAGGTGCCCGCCGAGCGTTGGCAAGCCACTGGTGAACCTGCCGAACACTGGGGCGGCTTTATTGATCAGGCTGACCAATTTGACGCAGCTTTTTTTGGCATTACGTCCAAAGAAGCGCACCGCATGGATCCGCAGCAACGCTTATTGCTGGAAAATGCTTGGCGAGCGTTGGAACACGCCAACATTGATCCACTCACTCTCGCGGGCAGTTTAACGGGCGTTTTTGTCGGTATTAGCACCGCAGATTATCAGCGCCTGCAACTGCAACACGGGGTTGCGCCTGATGTGTATTACGGCACAGGCAATGCGCTGTGCGTGGCGGCGAATCGCTTGTCGTATACCTGGGATTTACGCGGCCCTAGTTTGGCGATTGACACCGCTTGCTCTTCCTCGCTGGTGGCGATTCATCAAGCCTGTTCCTCGTTGCGCAACGGTGACAGCGATTTAGCCTTGGCGGGCGGCGTAAATCTGATGTTAAGCCCTGATTTACATGACACTTTTAGTCAAGCGGGTATGTTGTCACCGGAGGGACGTTGCAAAACTTTCGATGCGGCGGCTAACGGCTATGTACGCGGCGAAGGTTGCGGCTTGGTGGTGCTTAAGCGTCTTTCTGAAGCAGAACAAGACGGCGACAAAGTATTAGCGGTGATTCGTGGCGGTGCAGTGAATCAAGACGGACGCAGCAATGGTTTGACCGCACCGAACAGCCATGCGCAACAAGCGGTGGTTCGGGCGGCATTCGCCAACGCTCACGTTTCATCGGCAGACATCGGCTATGTCGAAGCCCACGGCACGGGCACGACGCTGGGTGATCCGATTGAATTCAATGCTTTGAAAGCAGTTTTAAGCGATGCGCCGCGCCACAGCGCGTGCAAAATCGGCTCGGTGAAAACCAATATTGGTCACTTAGAATCCGCCGCAGGCGTGGCGGGATTGATTAAAACCGTATTGTCGTTACAAAAAGGCGAATTTTTCCCGCATTTGCATTACAGCACACCTAATCCTTTATTAGAGCAAGACGAAAACTTACTGCGCGTGTCTAAAGGCGGCGTGTGGAACGAAGAGCAGCGTTACGCCAGCATTAGCGGCTTTGGCTTTGGCGGCACCAATGCACATTTGGTGTTGTCCTCAGTGGCGACGCAGAGCAGCGCGGATGAGCTTCCCACGCAGCACACGGGAACAAAAACCCTGATGCCGTTGTCGGCTAAAACGCCTGAAGCGTTGCAACAACTGGCGCAAGATGTCATCACTTATTTGCAGGCTCACCCCAAAGCCAATCTAGCGGACATCGCCTTTAGTAGCCACACAGCTCGCGCCCATTTCCGCCAGCGTTTGGCGATTGTCAGCGACAGCCCTGCTCATGCGATTGAACGCTTAAATGCCTTCGTCGCGCAAAAAACCGCAGCAGGGATGTATCAAGGCAAAGCAGGCGCAGAACAGCAGCCGCCGATGGTGTTCTTATTCACCGGACAAGGCGCACAGCACCCCGGCATGGGGCGCGATTTGTACGATCACTTTCCGTTGTTTAAGCAGATTATTGATGAATGCGATCAACTGGCGCGTGCGCATTTATCCACGCCGCTGTTGTCGGTGATGTATCCCGGTGCAGGCGATGATGAAAATCTGGTTCATCAAACCGAATACACCCAGCCGACTTTATTTGCGGTGGAATACGCCACGGCTCGGTTGTGGATGGCCGCAGGCATCGAACCTGCCGCCGTCATCGGACACAGCATTGGCGAATATGTCGCGGCTTGTATTGCGGGTGTGTTCAGTTTGGAAGACGCGCTGTTATTGGTGATTGAACGCGCTCGTTTGATGGGTGCATTGCCGCAAACGGGCGGCATGGTCACGGTCTTTGCCGATGTTGACACCGTGCGTGCAGCCATCGCCCCTTACGCACCGCGTCTGGGTATCGCCACCATGAACTCGCCCGCTAATACCGTGGTGTCCGGCGACATCAGCGCGATTGAAGCTTTTCTAGGCGAATTTGCGGTCACGCATCCACAGATTGAAACCCGCGTGTTGAAAGTTTCCAATGCTTTCCATTCCGCCTTGATGGAACCCATGCTGGATGAATTCGAGCAACGCGCCGCGCAAGTGACGTATCAAGCCCCGCGTATCCCGTTGATGGCGAATCTTACAGGACAAGCCATTGATAAAGTCGATGCGCATTACTGGCGTCGCCACACCCGCGAGGCGGTGAATTTTTCGGGTGGCCTGCAAACCCTGCTGGATCAAGGCTATACGAATTTTATTGAAGTCGGCCCGCGCCCCGTGCTGTGCAGCTTAGGCGAGGAAATCGCGGCAGCGACGATAAAAGACAGCGAAGCCTTATCCGCTCTACGCTGGCTGCCGTCGCTACATGCGAAAAAACTCGGCTCGCAAGTGTGGCTGGGCAGTCTCGCGCAATTATATGTCAGCGGTGTCACGCTGGACGGGCACGCCCTGGCTGCTTTAAGCGCCACGACACCACAAACCGTGTCTTTACCCGGTTATCCATTCCAACGTCAAAGCCATTGGCTGCCTGCACTGAGCAGGGGTGCCTCCACCCATCAGCCGCGCTCAATATCCAATATCGCTCAAACCATTGTGACTGTTTCTCAGGAAGAAAATATGAACCCTCCAAACGCTGAAGATCGCACACCCCGTCTATTGTCAGAACTGATTGACATCACCGCTGAAGTGCTAGAAACCGATGCCAGCAGCATTGAATCCGACGTACCTTTATTAGAAATGGGCGCGGATTCTTTGGTGATTGCGCAAGTGGTGCGCAAAATTGAAGCAAAATATGGTTTGAATCTCAGCATTCGCCAGTTCTTTGAAGAGTTAAACACGCTGGCTGCATTAGCCGCTTATGTGGATGCGCAATTGCCCGCAGAAGCTGTCAGCACGCCCCCAGCATCGCCCGCAGAGGCGGCTCAACCCGCAGGAGGCATGGCCTGTTGGGTGGATGAATCGATTCAACAAAGCAATGCCACCGCAAGCCCTGCCACCGCGCAAACAGCGCCCACCACCGCATTGCCCGACAATGCTTTAGAACGCATCCTCAGCCAACAAATGTCCGTGGTGTCTAGCACCTTGTCTGATGTCGTGGCGCAGCAATTGGCTTTTTTGGGCAAACAGGAGTTACCCGTTGACCCAAAGTCTAATGCGGGGGTGACGCAGAGCGTCGCCACAGGCATTCCCACGCAGAGCGTAGGAACGAGGGCTACACCCGCAACCGTAGGTCGGGTTAGCGATAGCGTAACCCGACAACCCACCCAACAATCCACACCCTCCGCCCTCCCTGCGTGGAAACCCAAAGACATCAAAATGCGCGGCATGAGCGAGCAACAGCGAGAATACATGGCGGCTTTCACCGCACGTTACACGCGCAAAACCCCTGGTTCTAAACAACTCACTCAGCAATACCGCAGCGTGTTATCCGACAGCCGTGCTTCAGCAGGTTTCCGTTTGTCGGTGAAAGAAATGGTTTATCCCATTGTCGGCGACCGCGCTCGCGGCTCGAAAACCTGGGATGTGGATGGCAACGAATACATCGACATTACAATGGGTTTTGGAGTCAATCTATTTGGGCATCAGCCGCCGTTTGTGGTGGAAGCGCTAGAACAACAACTGCACCGCACCATGCAACTGGGCTTGCAAACACCGCTGGCGGGCGAAGTCGCTGATTTGATTTGTGAATTAACCGGCTTGCAGCGCGTGACTTTCTGTAATTCAGGCACCGAAGCCGTGATGACTGCCTTGCGTTTAGCCCGCGCCGCGACGCGCAAAAATAAAGTGGTGAATTTCATCATGTCTTACCACGGACATTTTGATGGCGTGTTGGGCGAACCCGAAGAACAGGGCACCGAGCCTGCCGCACCTGGCGTATGTCCTGGCATGGTGGAAGACATTATTCCGCTCAAATACGATGATCCCGCTTCACTCGATTACATCCGCGCCCATATTCACGAACTGGCGGCAGTGCTGGTCGAACCTGTGCAAAGCCGTCATCCCGAATTACAACCACGAGAATTTTTACAGGAATTACGTCGCATCACCCGTGAAGCTGGTGTGGTGCTGATTCTCGATGAAATGATCACGGGCTTTCGGATTCATCCCGGCGGTGCGCAAGCGTGGTTTGACGTGGATGCCGACATCGCTACTTACGGCAAAATCGTCGGCGGCGGGATGCCGATTGGCGTAGTCGCGGGTAAAGCGCAATACATGGACGGCATCGACGGCGGTTTCTGGCAATACGGTGATGATTCCTACCCGCAAGCCGACACCACTTTCTTTGCAGGCACCTTCTGCAAACATCCGTTGGCGATGGCTGCGGCTAAAGCCGTGTTGCTGGAAATCAAAAAACAAGGTGCGAGTCTGCAAGAGACCCTCAACCAACGCACGGCGGTTTTTGCTCAGCGCTTAAATGATTGGTTTGAAGCGGGCAACGTGCCGATACATATTGTGCAATTTGGTTCCTTGTTCCGTTTTGTCTATTCTGGCAACTTGGACATGTTGTATTACCACTTGATTGATAAAGGTTTATACGTGTGGGAAGGGCGCAATTGCTTCTTGTCCACCGCCCACAGCGAGGCGGATGTGGAATTTGTCATTGCTAAAATCCAAGAAACCGTCCTTGATCTTCATGCCGGAGGCTTTTTGCCCGAAGCGCAACCGCTGCCCGTAGAAAACCCACAACCAATACGTTGCGCCTTAACCGCCGCCCAGCAACATTTCTGGGCAGTGTGCAAAGATAATCCCACCGCTGTACAAGGTTTTGTATCCAGTCTCGCACTACATGTCGCGGGTGAGATTCGCCAAGATTACGCCAGCGCAGCCGCTCATGCGTTGATGCAGCGCCATCAATCGCTGCGCACGGTGATGGATGCCGATACCGGAGAAGCCTTGATTTTGCCTGAAGTGCCCTTGTCTTTAGTCATGGGCGAGGCGGATGCGGTAGACGGCATGGTGGATTGGCTGGAAGATCAAGTGCCGTTTGATGTGGTCAACGGTCCATTATGGCGTTGGTGCATTGTGAAAGCGTCCAACGGCGAGCACTGGCTGGTCTTGCAAGCCCATCATCTCATCACTGACGGCATGAGCATGAGCATGATTTTGGAAGAATTCGCCACGCTGTATAACGCAGCGGCACAAGGTCAAGCCGCACCTCTCCCGCCAGCCGCGCAATGGCAAGATTTTATGCGCTACAAAACCGCTTACCAAAACAGCGCAGAACGTGAAGAAGATGCAGCATTTTGGCGTGAGAAATTGGCAGGCGGTTACAAGCCTGCGCATTTACCTGAAGATTTCGAGCGCCCTGATGTGTTTCCACATCCTGGTGAGCGTTACGAAATCTCCTTGTCTGCGGAGACCTTCCAACAACTGAGCAATACGGCAAAAACCCAGCAATGCACGCCGTTTATGATGTTAGCCGCGACTTTCACCTTAATGTTTCATCGTATTAATGGCGACACCGCAGACAGCCTGCCGCAAATGGTAGCCTTCCCTGTGTCTGGGCGTTTCTTTGATGACGGCGAGACAATGACCGGCAATTCCGCGCATCCCGTGCCCTTGCTCACACAGCTTCAATCGGATGAGCAAACCTTTGCCGAATACCTGCAATACGTGCGCGGCGAGTTATTTGAAGTGTATAAACATCAACAATTTTCAGCGCGTGACATCGCTGCCAGTGCCCCTGCAAAACAGCCCTTCAAACTGCCAGCGGTGCGGTTTAATTTTGATCGCCCGCAGGTGTTGGAAGCCTTAAACGGCGTGCCCGCGCATTATCAGCCTTTGCCTTTGCACTACATGCCGATGGATTTATTCCTGGATGTATTGGAATGGGATGACACCTGGCAATTACGTTTTGAATATCCCACCGACATTTACAGCGCAGAGCACATTCAACAACTCGCCGCTGATTTTATTCAACTGTTACAAACGGTATGCAGTGATCATCAAGTGTTGCTGAAAAATGTGTAAGTGATTAAACCTGTTGCGCGGAGGATTCATCAGCCCTCCGTGCTTCTCTCGTTCCCACGCTCCAGCGTGGGAATGCCTATCGTGTCGCTCCAGCGGCACGAATCATCCCCATTGTTGATAAATATCAATCAAGCCCTCTCTTCCTACATAATGTCTAGCACTGGAATAACGCCAATCTTCAGGTTTATCAACATATCCCCGTTTGACGGGATTGAAATGTATGTAGTCTATTTTTTGCGTTAGCATTTCCATACTTTGCAAATAAACAAAAGAATCGAGGATTATTTGGACAGTAGCTGGACGTGTAAAAACGGGTATCCAATTGATAATAGTGCAGGTTAGAAAATGTGGCGCGGTGGGTTCATAGACTTTGTAACGACTACGTCCCATGAGTTCTCTCCTTTGGCAGCGTTTTTGGTGCGTTGTCATTTTACAGGCCGCTAGAGCGTGGGAACGAGAGAATGGCAGTGATGTGGCACTTGGGAACGAGAAAAACCCGCCATCCGTGTCACCTCAAAACCACACCTTCTCGCTTTGATGTCTCCCCCTCGCAACAAGTCTAATGCAGAAAAGCTAATGCTGGATGCAAAATACTGAGTTGGCTGACACTTAACAAGCTTCGGTTGTATCAGTTAAACTTTATAATCGACATATTTTGAAATAATTGATACGACTAGGTAACAGTCACAATGCTAAAAAATAATCAGTGGGTAAACTTGAGGGACTTTGTATGGCTTCACCGCTTAAAAAAGCTAACACGAATAAGCTTTCTGGGGCTTATCACGCTTAATGTGCCAGCAATGGCAGAATTGAGTGGCAATATCGGTATCACTAATAACTATGTTTCGCGTGGTTTTCCACTGTCTAATGACAAGTTTTCTGTTTCCGCAGGCTTGGATTATGCGCATCACGAGAAGGGATTTTATGCAGGTTTTCGCGCTTATACTTTGAATGATGCGGTACCTGATGGGGAAATTGATGCGTATTTAGCGCTCACACGCCCAATCACTTCAGACTTGACTTACACGCTGAGTCTATGGAGCTACATTGTTACGCCTACAGATATTTACAGCGATCATTTTGAAGAAATCGGATTGACGCTTAATTATAAAAATTGGCTGGAAGTCAGTGCTTTTCGCTTTTTGAATAATGAGTTAAAAGGTGATGTCTATTACTCCGCTAAACTCAGTTATCCTTTCGCCCTGATGGAAAAAGAGTTTGTCACTGTCAGTGCAACGCTGGGGCATAACGATTACCACGCCGACAATGATCCTTTCGATCTATTCGATTACACCCACCATACGCTGAGTGCCACTTGGCGTGAATTCACCTTTGCCGTTGAAACCAATACAAATGATCTGATCAACGACGACACGCTTTATACCTTGACTTGGCGTAAGTATTTCAACCTTTAGAGCCTATACGAAGATGGGGAATCGAAGCGAAAATTCGCCATTTTGAGGCAGGTTTTTCGGTTTTTTAAGGCGAATAGCGAGCTATTTAACGAAAAAAAG
>JADGEH010000064.1 GCA_016744475.1 Thiotrichales bacterium
TGTAGACATAGCGCGTTTAATTTCACGAGGGTCACCCTCATTGATTAAGTCATCAAGCGTCATTCTTTAATCCCATGTAATAATAAATCGAATATATATAGCTAAATTACATCATTTATAGGCTTTCGATATAGCCAAGCCCAAGACTGCCAGTCCTTCAAGGACTGGCAGTCTTAACAACTGATATAATTTTGCTATATTATAATCGTTTTTTAGTTTTAAGTGGTCGTATGTTTGAAGAATTATCTCTATATAGAACCCATTTGAGAACTTCAGAAAGTAGCCATCCTTTTAAGCATTAACCGAACGAAGCACAGGTTGAGCTTTGAGTGAGCATTGGACAGTGTCCGCTCAAAATTTTTTACCCATGATTTGCTGCGCTCAACCCAAGCGTTGGAACGTCCAACGACTCATCGAGCTTTGACAGGTACAAATCCAGACTGACCTTGAACAGCCTTTTCCTTTTTTGACGGTTTGGGTTCAGTCTCGATGTTGCCAGAGAAAGGTTTTTTTGTGCCTTTAAACTTGTAAACTGATGTCATGACTACTTATCTCAAACGTCTTTTTTTAGCGGTGGCGCTGGTGCTTGCTGTGTTGCTGGGCGCTGTGTACGGGTTGCTGGGCACTAATGCCGGCCTGCAATGGGCTGTGCGGATGGGGCAAAGTTTTGTGCCGGGGGAGTTGCACATCGGGCGGGTGCAGGGGGCTTTGTTGGGTGATATTCAGTGGCAAGATGTGACTTATCAGCAGGCGGATGGCTTGCAGGTGTCGCTGCAACAGGCGCACTGGCGTTGGCAGCCTTGGCGCTTATTACAACACCGTTTTCACATTCAAAGCCTGTCGATACAAGGCCTGGAAGTACATGTGCCGCCGTCGCAGACGACCTCGGAAGAATCCCCGCCTTTTGCCATACCTGAGTTGAATATCGCTTTGCCCGTGTCTTTGGTGTTGGAGGAGGGGCAATTACTGGATGCTCGTATTTTTAACGGTGACACGGAAATCCCGCTGGCGGCGGTGTTGTTGCAGGCGCGTATTGATGAGCAACTGCATATCGAGCGTTTGATGGTGGCCTCGCCATTGGCGGCGTTGAGTGTGCAGGGTGCGTTGAATTTGACGGCTCCAAATGCGATGCAATGGCGCGTGGATGGGTGGTGGCCTTTGCCGGATGCGCTTCAGGTGCCTGTCGCAAATACTGCGGCAACGGGCACGGCAACGTTGACGGGGACTTTGCAAGCACCTGAATTACATCATCAATTACATCAGCCCGTGGCTTTGGTATTGGACGCTAAGGCGCAAGCGGTTGAGCACGATCTACATTGGCAAGCTGATCTGAGCTGGGATGATGTACGTTGGCCTATGTCTGTGCAAAAGCCCGCCTTGCTCCACAGTCGTGCGGGTCGCCTGCAAGCCAACGGTGATTTGCAACAAGCTCAACTCCAGCAATTATCGACGCAAATATTACAAGGGCAGCTTGAAGCCCGTGGCGCGGTATCTTGGCAGTCTGAATTAAAAGCGGATGTGCATGTGCAAGCACAAGGGCTGGAGTTGTCGCCCTTGTGGGCGGATTGGCCTGCACATTTAACGTTGGCACCAGAGATTCAGGTGCATGTGAAAGGGCAGGCGGTCACGATGGATAGCGTCCGTGTGAGTATTCCTGAATTAGATCAAGTGTTGACGGCACAGGGAACGGCGCAGTTAGGCGACACGCCCAGCTTTGATCTCAACATGGCTTGGGAACACCTTGTGTGGCCTTTGCAAGCCCCGGCGTTGTTTGAAAGTGCTGAAGGGCAAGCGCAGGTGAAGGGGACTGCCGATGCGTATCGCTTGCAAATGAGCACGCAGGTGGCGGGGGCGGATATTCCTTTGAGTCATTGGCAATTGCGGGGGGAGGGTTCGACGCAGGCGTTTGAGCTGCATGAATTGAAGGGACGCTTGTTAGGCGGTGAGTTGGCTCTGAGCGGCGATGTTGCTTGGGCACCTTTGGTGACATGGGATTTGGCGTTGAAAGGAAAGCAGTTAAATCCGGGACAGCAGTGGAAGGAATGGCCTGGAATGCTTGATGTGGCGGCGCACGCGCAAGGGCGTTTGCAAGCGGATGGCACGCCGCAGGCCGCAGTGAAGTTGCAGCATATTCAGGGGCGCTTGCGGGATTATCCTTTGAATATGCAGGCTGATTTTTGGGTGGACGGTGCGGATTATCAGCTTAAGCAATTGGATTTTCGTTCTGGCAGCACGCATTTGCAGGCTCAAGCGCGTTTTGCGCAAACGCTTCAAGCGCAATGGACATTAAGCGCGCCTGATGTGCAGACTGTATGGCCGCAAGCCAGCGGCAGTGTGCAGGCATCAGGAAAGGTCAGCGGCACGCTTTCACAGCCGCAGTTGCAAGCACAGATTCAAGGGCAAAAGATGGCTTTTGAGAATTTTCAATTGGCTCAGTTGGATACCCAGGTGCGTTTGGATTTGGGGCGTAAAGACAGTGTGTTTTTACTCATCGACGCTAAAGAGGCGCAGCAATCGGGCGATGTGTTAGTGGAGCAGTTGAAGCTGCAAGTTGAAGGGCGTATTCCTGCGCATCAATGGACGATGCAGCTTAAAACGCCGCAGCAAGCAGTGGATTTACAACTGCAAGGAGGATTTGATCGCGTCCGTCAAACCTGGCAAGGCGCGTTGCAGACTGGACAAGTGGATTTAGGCGAATTGGGACAATGGCAATTGGCTCAAGCGGCAGATGTGCGGCTGTCGGCACAGCAGTTGAGTGTAGCCGAGATGTGTTGGCAGGCCGCCGATATGACTCCCATGCCGCAAGTGTGTGTGGAAGCAGGTTGGCAAGCACAGGGGGATAGCCAAATTCAAGCGCGCTTAAAAGATTTGGATGTAGCCGCTTTTCAAACGCTATTACCCGCTGATCTGCGTTTTAGCAGCACGGTAAATGCGCAATTAAAAGCAGGCTTGCTGGCGAATGGACAGATACGCGCTCAAGGCGAAGTCTCGCTGTCAGAGGGAGAGTTGCGCATGATTTTGATGGATGATTGGCAACGCTTTCCACATCAAGGCGGCGCATTGACGCTGGCTATCAATGAGCAAGGGCTGGACAGTCAGTTGGATTTTAAGTTTTTGAAAAATAGTCAGTTACAAGCACAATTACAATTACCAGGGTTTAATCAACCGTCTTTTAATCCAGAGCAAGTGGTGCAGGGCAGAGTCGAAGCGCAATTTAAGGATTTTCATTTGTTGCCGACATTGGTGCCACAAATCGAATCGGCGCAAGGTGGGGTCGAGTTGAATATGGATTTACAAGGCGCGTTCAATGCACCGCAATTGACGGGGGCTTTGTCGGTCAAAGAGGTGGCGCTGCAAATCCCTGACTTAGGCTTAAAACTGCATGATTTTAATGCGCAATTGACCGCCGATGGCAGTTCTGTGTTGCGCTTAAACAGTCGCTTGCAGTCGGGGCAAGGTGAGTTGCGCAGCGCGGGCACGCTGCAATTAAACAGCGTGACGGATTGGCAGGCGGATATAAAGGTGCAAGGCGAGCACTTGCAAGCAATTGATACGGCGGATGTGCGGGCGCAAATATCGCCGGATTTACGCATTGTGGCACAGCCTGCCAAGCTACATGTGACGGGCACTTTGCATGTGCCGCAAGCGGACATTACGCCGAACATCGTGTTCGGTTCAACCGGGGATACCAGCAATAATACGCTGCCTGTGGTGGCGGTGTCGGCGGATGCCGTGATTTTGCAGCCCGATACGCTGCCTGTGATGGGACCGCCTGCCCCACGCGGGATGAATACTCAAGTCGATGTGTTGTTGAGTTTAGGCGATGATATTCGCTTGGATGTGGCGGGTTTTAAAAGTCGTTTAGGTGGAGCGGTGCGCGTTTTTTTAGACCCCTTGCAATCGGTGCTGCGCGGCAATGGCGCGGTGTATATTTCGCAGGGCGTGTTTCGGGCTTATGGACAGGATTTAGCCATTGATCAAGGCTTTATCATTTTTAATGATGGGGCGTTGGACAACCCTGGCTTAGACATTAAAGCGGCGCGGGATATTTATAAAGATAACAACACGCCGCGTGTGACTCAGGCCGGGGTGCATATCACAGGCACCGCACAAAACCCCACATTGGCTTTGTTTTCAGACTCTTTAGTGCAAGATGGACAGATTTTGTCCTACATCGCCACCGGTTCTGCACTGGGTAATAACAGCGCGGGGCGTTCGTTATCTTTAGGCGGTTATGTGCGCCCGAACTTCTATGTCAGCTTTGGCTTTAGCTTGTTTGATAATTCCAGGGTGTTCAACCTGCGCTATGACTTAAGCGAAAAGTGGGGCGTGGAAACCAGCATTGGCACTAAAGACAGCGGGATGGATATTTCCTACACCTTGGGACGTTGATTTTTCTCGTTTTCTCGCGCTTTGTGTCATTGCCATTCAGTGAAGCCAGTAGCATTGCAAGCCATTGATGTTATTCCCCCTTCTGCAAGGCGGGGTGGCTGACACGTTGGATTTAAAGCCTTTTTTCTTAACTTGCGCCGCATGGGAACGAGTTAAACATCGTTTAAACGCTGGCGTTCTTTGCGCCTCTAGCGCCTTTTGCGTTGCCTTTTAAAGCGAATGGCTTGAGTCGTATAATTGAGATCATTTCGCTAAAAATGACTTAAATTTCACAATCATTGCCAGAGCTATATTAGATAATCTTCACATGAGAGCGTCCTGCACCTTCTTGCTTCTGATGTACACGGCAATAGAACAACCATGTAAAATGCTGGCTGAAGCAAAAAACTAAGACTCAATGACTGACTTTTCGCACACCGCTGCGTCACCTCAGTCAATTAAACTTAAAACCGCTATAGGACTTCAATATGTATAAAATTCTCACGCTGAATAATATCTCAGTGGCTGGACTCGAACGCTTGCCGCGTGATCACTACGAAGTAGCCTCAGAAATTCAACATCCTGATGCGGTGCTATTACGCTCATTTAAAATGCATGACTGGGATATTCCTGAATCTTTACAAGCGGTTGGACGTGCAGGCGCAGGAGTGAATAACATCCCTTTAGACAAAATGAGTGCCTTGGGCATTCCGGTGTTCAATGCACCCGGTGCGAATGCCAACGCGGTGAAAGAGCTGGTTTTGTCGGGGATGTTGCTGGCGGCACGGAATATTTGTCAGGCGTGGGATTACACGCGCCATCTGCAAGGCACAGACGAAGAGATCAGCAAACAAGTCGAAGCAGGCAAGAAAAATTATGGCGGTTTTGAACTGCCCAATCGTACCTTGGGCGTGGTGGGATTAGGCGCTATCGGCGTGCAAGTGGCGAATGCAGCGATTGATTTAGGTATGCGCGTGATCGGCTATGATCCGCAAATCACCGTGAAAAGCGCTTGGAAATTAGATGCTAAAGTCGAACAAGCCACCAGTGTCGATGCCATGGTCAGTCAATCTGATTTCATCACTTTTCATGTGCCGTTGATCGACGCGACACGCGGCATGATCAATGCCGAGCGTTTGAAAAATGCGCGTCCCGGCGTGACTATTCTCAACTTTGCCCGTGCCGGTATTGTCGATGACACCGCTGTGTTAGAAGCGATTGATGAAGGCAAAGTCAACGCTTATGTGTGTGATTTTCCAACCAATCAAATCAAGCAACATCCCCGCATTATCACCTTGCCACATCTAGGCGCGTCCACCCGTGAAGCAGAAGATAACTGCGCCATTATGGTCGCCGATCAAGTCAAGGATTATTTGGAAAACGGCAATATTTTGAATGCCGTGAACTTTCCAGAAACCCAAATGTCCCGCGATGGAAACCACCCACGTCTAGCGATTGCCAATTCCAACGTGCCCAATATGGTCGGACAAATCAGTACCGCCATTGCCAACGCCAACATCAATATTATTGATATGTTGAACAAATCACGCGGCGATTTAGCTTATACCTTAGTGGATGTTGAACAAGCCGTGCCACCATCCGTGCTGGATGAAATGGCAAGTATTAAAGGGGTATTGAAAGTACGGATGATTTAACCCGTAGCACAGAGGCTTTAAATCAATGCTCTGTGTGAAACATCACACCGCTGATTAAAACGGTGTGATGTCTAAAGTTCTACCACTCAAGTAGAATTAATCATTGAATGGTAGACAATAAAACCATGAACAACAGAGGAATAAAACATGACTATTGACTTCAAGGAATACACCGAGACTTACTTAAGCAACCTGGATGAAGGTGTACGTACCTCGCTAGAAGGCACTCTTCAAGAAGCGGCGCGGGTGATGTCCCCCACAGGTTTGCAAGAATATTTAGAAGGCGGCAAAGGTCTATGCCATCTAGGTCGCGGCACCGATTTAGTCGTGTCATTCCTAGAAGAAATGCCGCAAGTTGTTAAAGAATGTGGGGATGATGTGATTGGTGAATGTATTCACGCCGCCATGAAACTCTCTTCCATGACCTCTGGTGAAGTCATTGCTTTACTGTTTTCTAGCTTACCCACCGCTGCACGACGTTTAGGCGATGCAGAATTACTGCTGGGTTATTTAAATCTTGTCCATTTAATGTCCGCTAAAGCCTCACGCGGCTTGCGTCCATTGCTCAACAATATGGATGAGTTACTGTCTAAACTCACCCTGTCTGGCTTACGCCGTTGGGCGCTGTTTGGCGCGGAAGCCTATCGCCGCGACCTGCCTAACTTAGTAAAATATTTTGCTTTAGAGACACAAGACAGCCTAGCCATGCTACAAAAAGAACGGCGTGGCACTTTGTTTATTGACACTCAACGCAAACTCAACTTCTATTTACGCGCATTATGGGGGCGGGATTTCTTCTTACGTCCTACCGGGGCAGATTATGAAGGCTTTAAACCCTACCTTGAACACCACATCATGCATTTACCCGATGCCGTAGACCCGATAAAAGATGTTGTCAGCGGCTTAGAACTTTATCGCGCCATGTCGGCTCACATGGCGGCTCATTTGAACTACACCACCGCTAGAATCTCGGCAGAACAACTCACTCCCGCACAAATGTTTTTTATTGGCTTAGCCGAAGATGCGCGTATTGAATACAAAGCCATTCAAGCCTTTCCCGGCTTAAAACAACTCTGGGGTTCTTTATTGAAAATGCCTTACGAGGGCAGATTATTACATCCCACAGTTCAAGCCTTAGAACAATTTGCTTTAATGCTGCTGGATAGCCATGCAACTTGTGATGATGAACCCTTAAAGGCATTAGCCGAAAAATTCCACACCAATATTGAAGCCAATCAAGACAATGGACAATTTTCTTGGCACATGGGCATAGAATTGTTCAATATATTCTCCGGTCGTAAAGATGTCCCCAGTCTGCGCATTCTCGAATCCATTCGTATTCCTTACCGTGATGACAATCGCTTTGTATGGAATTTTGAAGAATTTGCTTGGGAAGATGGTATTGAATATATGCCAGGACAAGATGTTCAAGTGCGCAAAACCGTCAACGTCATGGAATTGGTCAATGAACTCGATTGCGAATTAGCCGGAGACGATGCACAAGAAATCTGGCGTTTACAAACACCCTTTTGGTTAGATCAAGAAGGCTGCACGATTAATGAACTAGAAGGCAAAGAACCGATTTCTGAACCTTATCATTATCAAGAATGGGATTATCAAGTGCAGTTGTTCCGTCCTGATTGGGCGACTGTCTATGAGCGCCGTGCGCAAAAAGGTGATCCAGAAGACATCGACCGCATTTTAACCGAATACCGCCCTGTCGCTTTTCGCATTAAACAAATTATCGACATGCTCAGCCCTGAAGGCGTGCAGCGCGTGCGCGGCCTGGAAGACGGCGATGAAATCGACCTTAACGCCGCAGTGGATGCGATGATCTCCATCCGCATGGGAGAACAACCCAACCCGCGTATCACCATGCGTAACGTGATTAAAAACCGAGACTTATCCGTAGTAGTCTTGCTGGATTTATCAGAATCCACCAACGAATTGGTGGAAGGTTCAGACAAAAGCATTCTGCAACTCACCCGCGAAGCCGCCACGCTGGTGGCGACCGCCATCAACGGCATTGGCGATCCCTTTGCGATTCACGGTTTTGCCTCTGATGGTCGTCATGACGTGCAATATTACCGCTTCAAAGATTTCAACCAACATTTTGACGAAGAAGCCAAAGCGCGTTTATCAGGCATGAAAGGCGGGCTGTCCACTCGCATGGGCACCGCCATGCGCCATGCTTCGGCACATTTGCTCAAGCAACCGGAACGTCGCAAATTATTATTGATTGTGACCGACGGAGAACCCGCCGATATTGATGAGCGCGATCCACAGCATTTGCGTCATGACACGAAAAAAGCCGTAGAAGAGTTGTACAGCAAAGGCGTGTTAAGTTATTGCCTGACCCTAGACCCGAATGCGGATAATTACGTCAAACGCATTTTTGGTGCGAACAACTACACCGTGATTGATCATGTGCAGAAATTGCCAGAGAAATTACCGACTTTGTTTGCGAGTTTGACCCGCTAGTACATCGCCCACTTGACAAAGACCTTCCAGGTTTTAAAAACCTGGAAGGTCTGAAACCCGTCAAACGCAGGCGCGTAGGAACCAGCACTGCTTTTAAGCATTCCCCATTATTTTTTCATATAGCCAAACCCAAGACTGCCAGTCCTTCAAGGACTGGCAGTCTTAACAACTAATGTCGTTTTCGTATAGGCTCTTAAGGCAACACATCCACCGAAATCGTTGCCACATCCGCAATATTAGCCGACACTTCCCCTGTATAAACACCAGGATTGAGCCTGACACAAAAAGCCACATCACGATCAGAGCTAGGCACCAGATTCGTCGCTAAACTGGATACGCAAGAAGCGGTACGATGGGTACGCCAGTTCTCAACACTATCGAACAACATCGCAGTGCCATTGCTCACGTTGAGTCGATAAAGATTCATGTTGGGGTCAAAAATACTGGGCTGTTGAGTCAAGCCACTGGTTAAGCCACGCACCAGCAGATTCATACTGGTAGAACTGTCACCACTCATCACAAAACCCACCACCGCATTACGTGGGCTGGTTTCCACTAAGCAGCGTCCACTCAGATTCATCAAGCGGCTATCCACCGAACTCTCATCCAAATCTTCCAAACTCACGGTACCGACAAAATCATTACCATAGGCTTCAGCGGTGTAGACCCCTGGTTCCAAGCTAACAATCATTGCCGCGTCAGTATCATTAGGTGGAATCAGATTAGAACTTAAGCCGCTGATGTGCGCCGCAGAGGCATGTTGCTTCCAAGAACAATTATTGTCTTTTTGTTGCGGCGTACCGTTGCTTAAGGCATACAGTGTCAAACAAGCTTGCTGCACACCGTCATTCAACCCTGAATCTTGCGCTCGAATTAAGACTTTTTTAGGCGCTGTGCCACTCACCACAAAACCTGCGACGACTTGGTTGTGATGATTCGCCGCACCGCCTGCACCGATAGGACAACGGACGCTGATGTTGGTGAGACGGGCAGCAGTGGGTTCTAATGCTTCCACATTTAAGGTTTTCACTGCTTGCGAAGTGGCACCTTTGTCGTCGGTGACTGTGAGAGTGATTTGATAAGCCCCTGTTTGGGAAAGATTTAAGCTTGCTATTTTGCCATTGGCGGTAGGTATGCCGTTGACTTGCCATGCGTAACTGACAATGTTGCCGTCGGTGTCGCTGGAAGCACTCGCGTCTAAGTTGACGATAGATGAATTAAGTGCGGTGGTAAAAGCAGCAAATGGAGGTTGATTGAGTTCGCTGCTGGTTGTGGTGTAGAGATGTTGGATTTCCAAAGCTATTAAAGCACGGTTATAAATGCGAAGTTCATCTAACTCACCATTAAGAAACTCTGATGTAGTTCCAAATGAACCTCGATGTAAAGCACCTATTGCTAAAGGTATATTTGTATCTGAAAAACCAAGCTTTCCTAATGCGGTAGAAACTAAACTACCATTAACATATAACTCTAAACTAGAGTTTTTGCGATTAAGTACCCCTGTAATAAAAAAGAACTTATTTTCGGGTAAAGTTTCTACAGGAATAGAAGCTTTCGTCATTATAGCTTGATCATCCCAAAGAGAAAAAGCTAACTCATACTTTTGACTCGTTGTATATCTCGGTGATAAAATTCTTATAGAATATCCTGATTCTGCTGGAGTGCCCGCAGAGGTTTGCCCTTTATTGATTAGTTTTGAGGACTGCTGCAATTTGTCTGTTCGTAGCCATGTACTAATTGTCAAGCTACCTCCTAAAACATCAAGCCTATCATTTAAATTAATATAAGTTGAGCCATCTAATTTTAGAGCAAAATCAGATTTTCCTTTTGTGTACACATCTTGTTTGTTGATAAAACCATCATTTTTATTGCCCGAATAATCCTTTATATCACCATCAAACGGGTAATGCGCCACCAATCCATCATTCATGTTAGAACTCAGTATCGCCGAGTCATACGCCTTCAACCCCACTAAAACCTTCTCTGCTTCTTCTACGCAATGCTCTAAATCACTAAAACACAATAAGCCCGTTTGATACAAAACTTGGGTTTCAATCGCTAAATCTGCTTGTAATTGCACCAATTGCTGTTGCCGTGCGCTGTCCAATTGCAAACCTAAAGTTGTTTGAATGCGGTCTTGATCGGCAAGGCGCTGATCAAATTCCGTGGCTAATAGCAGCCGTGCATTTTCAATCTCTGGCGTGACTTCTTGTGGCAAATCCGGCACATCTGGGTCTACTTCCCAAAAAGGTCGCTTAACGTAATTCAGCACACCTGGCATATTTTTAGCCCCGGCAATAAACTCATCTGAAGCGATATATGCCAGTGCGTTATCACCCATTTGTAGACAGGCATCACGGTTATCTAACGAGCAACTACCCAGCGCATTATTGCTCCCTAAAACTTTGCCCAATTGCGCCACGTCACCGCCTTGTTGCAAAGCAAAAAACTCAATGCGCCCTTGCTGGCGTAGGCTACTGGTGATGTCTTCAACGGCTTTGCTGAAATCACCTTTGAAAGAAATATTAAAAGGCACATCCACTTTGCCACAAGCAGTACAAATACCAAACATCCCTTTAAGCGCACCTTCTATCCCCATACTGAAATTCGTGTTGTATTGTTGGAACTGATCATGACTGGAAAAGCTGATTTGAATACCCAGCAAAAATTTCACACCTTCTTCAGTTTGAAACACAAAGCTGTCACCGCAATATTTCTTGAATTCGCAAGCATCGTGTTTAACGCGATCCGCCAGATTGTTTAACGGATCATTGCTGTCAATCTCAAAGCGCCCGTTGCCCGTTTTGATGTCAAATGCCAGCACAAAGGTTTGTGTGTAGGCTTTGTCAATGATGCGCTGAGTAAAGCTGCGGCTTTTGCCAAAACTAAACCAGCCGATTTTAATTTTACCGCCACTGCTGCGGTTAATTTCCCGGTAAACTTCTTGATAATCAGTGAGTAAACCAACATATAACTCTGCACTGCTGCTCGTCGTGTCAAAGACTTTCTGCCCGTTTAAACAGGAATTGACCTTGATACGTTCACGGTCACTGCCGTAACTACTACCCAGCCATTCCACAACACCATAATTGGGTTCACTAAGATCGGGCGGAATGCCTGTACAGATAATCGCTTGCGCTTGATTAAGAATGGACATGCTGAACAACAGTAGGATAGGCCATAAACTTCTCATCATTCTCTCCAACATTTATGGTGTGAAAAAGCTAGATTTTAATTCTTTCTGCCGCCTTTAGTGGCTTTTTTTCGTACCCACGCTGGCATGAGGAAACCCTAAGTACCGCAGACGTGGTGCTTAAGGTTTCCAGACAAGGCGTGTGGGAACCAGAGAAGTGAATTTGATGGTGATGACTTTTTTCAAAAAAACAGCTGACTGCCTTATTTGTAGCTGTTATTATAAGTCATGAATTGTAATAACATCACTAAGGTCATTATAAATGTTTGTAAAACAATCAGTGTATAAAAATTCGGCTAGAAAAGAATACGATATAACTGATGAAAAAAGAAATGAGTATAGACGCATTTCAAAAGAATCAAGGTTAGCTAAATTAGCGGCTGAACAGGGACTGCATGAAGCACTCCACAGTATAAATATTCCTCTTTTAAATCCAAATGACTTGATGCCACAGCTTGAT
Source organism: Thiotrichales bacterium (assembly GCA_016744475.1). GTDB lineage: Bacteria > Pseudomonadota > Gammaproteobacteria > Beggiatoales > Beggiatoaceae > BB31. The sequence goes on from JADGEH010000064.1 coordinate 12,161, forward strand.
AAAAATAACATATCTGTATTAAGTTTATTTTCAGGTGGTGGTGGGCTGGATTTGGGATTTGATCGTGCAGGGTATATTCATAAAGCATCTTATGAACTCATTCCTATTTGTAAAGAAACCTTACAACAAAATAGACCTCATTGGACTGTTTTTGGTGGGCAGGATGAAGGGGATGTCAGCAAAATTAACTGGGAGCAATATAAGGGACAAATAGATTTAATACACGGAGGCCCTCCGTGCCAACCCTTTTCAATAGCAGGAGAACAAAAGGGAATTGATGATGAAAGAAATATGTGGGGGGAATTTAATCGTGCAGTCAACACAATTAAGCCAAAAGCCTTTGCAGCAGAAAATGTCTTAGGTCTTTTAAACCCAAAATTTGAAAATTTCGTACAAAAATATATTTTGGATGAGCTATCAGGTTACAAAATTGTAAAATTTGAAATGCATGCATCAGACTATGGTGTACCACAAATTAGAAAAAGAGTGTTTTTTGTTGGATTTAGAACAAAAAAATCTTTTGCTAAGTTTAAAATACCAACAGCCACTCATAGCTATACGCCTTTAGGAGATTCTCAACAAAACCTTACTTTATCAATCTTTGATAATGAGCTAATAAAAACTATGGGGGTGAGAGAGGCTTTAGGATTAAATGACATAGGGTTTGATAATTTAGCTCCAACCATTAGAAGTGGCTTTACAGGAAAAAGAAACACTACATCAGTGCTAAACAGTTCAGCGGGTCAAAAATCGTGGGGAGATATGGGAGTATGGCCAAATGGCGTTCAAATGAACCGAAATAAAGCATCAGCTTTTCCAGCAAAGCACGATCATTTTAGACTCAGTGTTCAAGATGTTGCTTTAATTCAAGGATTTCCTGAAAACTGGACATTTGCAGGTGCTGTTTATCAAATTTTAGGACAAATAGGAAACTCGGTAGCTCCTCCTGTAGCCTACCAAGTAGCCAAGAATGTGGCTCTTGCACTTACGGATTAATTTGTATTCAAATAATGTTTAACCATTTTTCTTAATGTTACAGCATGATTTTTGGTGATGTCTATCCAACCTTTGAAGTAAGATGCAGGAATATGTGGGTTATTTAATGTACTTCCCCTTTTTACTAAATAACTAGCTCTATCTCTCAATATTTCAAGCATTCTTTCTGGAGTGTAACCATTATCTAAATCTTGTAACTCTATATATTTTTCTTTTTTGTATTGTTTCTTTTGAATGTTTTTTGCATCTTCAAATGTATATACCGCTTTATTTTCTATAACTTGGTACATGTCATCTAAACTTAGATTTTTAGAAGCCAAATCAGCCAGTATGAAATCTGGTTTTATATAAGCTTCTTTTTCTGCTATCCACTCAGCCATCATAGAGGGAGAACCATAATGATAAAACTCTCTACCTTTAACGAAAAAACCTATAAGCCAATGTTTGTTTTTCCATTTTTTAATATGTTCTGGACTAAAATCTCTTACTGTTGTTACTGAACCATTTGATGTGGTTTTAAGTTCAAATGGTATAGATTTACCATCAATATCAAGATGAGCATCAATTCCATCTCGACCTTCATTTTTATCTTTATATAAATCAAATAATTTTCGCATGGCTTCTTCACGATTATCATCTTGAAAATGACCAGCCATAGATACCCCTTAATTAAAGTTATGTCATAACAAGTTAATCTACTAAGGTAGGATACTGTGGAGAACAAAGCGCATTAATACCCATGCATCCAAACGATGCAAGCCACACTTCATTGCATCCTACTGCATCGTTCTCTCGTTTCAGCGCTGGAGAGCCTGCAAAAAACTTTCTTTTCTCTAATTTAGAGATTAAAGTCAATGACTTGCAGGCTAAAAATCGTCTGTTTTTGGAGTTTTTTTACAGCCTCTGGAGCATCGGAACGAGAAAAAACAGTTCTCAAAAAGATGGCTTTTCGCTTCGATTTCCAGCATTTCTATAAACTCTAAATTTACTGAATACCAATATGCATGTCCCAGCGATTGATGATGCGGCAGAACAACTCTGCTGTGCGCTCAGCGTCATAAATGGCGGAGTGTGCTTGACTGCCGTCCCATTCAATGCCTGCGGCTTGTACTGCACGCGCTAACACTGTTTGTCCATAGGCAAGCCCCCCTAAAGTAGCTGTATCAAAGGTGCTAAATTGATGAAAAGGACTGCGCTTAAAACCGACTCGTTCGGCGGCGGCTTTAATGAAACTCAGATCAAATGAAGGGTTATGTCCGACTAAAATAGCTCGTGAACATCGGTGTTTTTTGAGTGCTATCCAGATGGGGGCAAAAATACTTTCTAAGGCTTCTGCTTCGGGGACTGCAAAACGAAAAGGATGGAAAGGATCAATGCCGGTGAAGTCTAAGGCCGATTGTTCAAGATTGGCCCCTTTAAAAGGTTGCACATGACTAAAAAAGGTTTCTTCTCGTACCCATTGATCATTTTTTTGTTTTAACAACACTGCGGCTACTTCTAGCAATGCATCACGTTCTGGGTTAAATCCTGCTGTTTCTACATCTACGACTACGGGTAAAAATCCACGAAACCGTCTGTTAATAGGAACTCGCATTAAGCCTCCAACTGATGAGCCATATTTTGACAAGTCCTGGCATCTGTAAAAACAGACAGATAAGCACTCAAAATAAGCTATACAAAAAATAAAAAAAGCTGGGTTGTTTTAAAAATCAACCCAGCCGATGCAAATAGAACTGACTAACGAGAAGGGGGAACAAATTGTCCATGATCTGATTTAATCACTTGACCATTTTCATATACTACGGTGCCTCTGACAATAGTCATTTTTGGCTTACCTTTTAATGTCCAGCCTTCATAATTAGACCAACCCGGTTTCGTGAACAAATATTCTTGTTTGACTTGCCATTCTTCATTAGGGTCTAAGATGACAAAATCGGCATCATAACCCAGTTGAATTTTACCTTTTTGTTTCAAGCCAAAAAAGCGGGCTGGATGTTCTGCCCCTAGTTTGGCAATGCGGGTTAAAGGCACGCCTCGGTTAATTAATAATGACAAGGTTTCTTGAATACCCGGTGCTCCGGCTGTGGCTGTCCACACGGTGCCCGATTTGTCTTCTTTTGTGTGCGGGGTATGCTCAGAAGAAAATAGGATGTTATCAATACTTTCATTATTAATCGCATCCCACAGCGCCAGTTGATCAGCTTTGGTTTTCAAAGCGGGACTGACTTTAGAACCCGCACCTAAGCGCTCGCAATCATCTTGGGTTAAGAATAAATGATAAGGCACAATTTCAACTGAAATGTGTACGCCTCTATCTTGAGCATGGCGAATGGTTTCGAGTTCTTTGGCGGTGTTGACGTGACAAATATGTAAACTACATCCGGTTTCTTCCGCCACTGACACCGCTTCTCTTACTGCTGTGACACACACGCTATCATTACGCCATTCAGAATAGACTTTCCAATCATTACGATGTTCAAAGTATTTCTTTCTCGCATTAATCAATTGTTGATGTTCTGCATGAACACAAGCAGGCAGTCCTCTTTCTGCCAGAATCCTAAAAGCATCATACAATAAACCCACATCAGATACGGTTGTTGGAGTTGTTTCATGGCCTGCCATAAAATATTTAGCCGACACGGCTCCATCCATGATTTTTAATTCTTCATGGTTGTCTTTCGCGCCTTGAAAGTGCAAACCATAATCCACCACGGATTGACCTTTTAACATGTCAATCTTTTCTACTAAAAGCTGAGCTGTGGTCGTAGGGGGTTTAGTATTGGGCATGTCCAAAATGGTGGTGACTCCACCTGCTGCTGCCGCAGAAGTTCCGGTGGGGTACGTTTCTTTATGCTCAAGTCCCGGCGTGCGCATATGAACATCGACATCAATCATACCGGGTAAAATCGTTAACCCTTTAGCATCAATCGTCTGTTTAGCTTCCACTGAACTGGCATCAGTGATGATGGCAGCCGTTTTACCATTAATAACACCAATAGAACCGTGAACAATTTCATTATTTGTCACGATCTGTCCATTTTTAATCAATAGATCAAACATCATTTGTTTTTTCTCCGGTTAAGAAAGTAATGACTAGCCGTGTTGTTTCAGTGGAAGAGTGACATCAGAGGCTAAATCAATACCTTTAGGACATGTAGTATTCCATTCGTCAGAATGTTTTAAAAGCCCTAATTCAGCCAATTGTTTAACCCGCTCTTCTCTTAAATTATCGCGCGGATCAAGCATGAGTTTACGGGTTTTTACCATCGCAATGGGTGTAATAACTCTGGCATCTTCAGCAATAGCACTGCTATCTGAATGACAAATACCACAAATGGTGCATTTATCGAGCAATTGCAAAGTATCGGTAATGGCTTCAGGTTTAATCAGATACTCTTTCTCAGGTACATTTTTTTGATCGGCAACAATCCATGGTGAAACAGAACGTAAAGTATCGATCATCGGTTGTAGATCAACGACTAAATCTTTAATCACAGGAAAATTTTTCAGGGCTTCAATCGTCAATGGCGCAGTGGTATCTAAATCGCGCATTTTAGTCACACAAGCATGTCGTGCTTCATCATTAATACGCATGGCACAAGAACCACAAATAGTGCATTTGCAGGAATACCTAAAGGTGATAGATGAATCATATTCTTCTTTCAACTTCAGGAGTATATCCAGCACACTATCATTGTCATCATAAGCAATATCATTGAAACACTGCAAGACGGGTGCGGTATCTGTTTCTGGGTTATAACGGGAAACATTTACTTGGATAGTTTTCATGCTTAATATGTCCTTTCTGCGGGTGTTAAATCAGTAATAGACACGGGTTTATGATCTATCATCAGTTCCCCATCTTTCTGTAATGAAACTAGAGTATGTTTTAACCACTCTTCATCATGGCGTTCGGGATAATCTTTACGGAAATGTGAACCCCGACTTTCTCTTCTTTTTAACGCGCCTAAAGTAATGATTTCAGAGAGTTCAACTAAATACTCTAATTCCAGATAGCCTAATAAATCGGTATTAAAGACTTGTGATTTATCTTTGATACCCACATTAGGCAGTTTTCGTTTAAGCTGTCGAATGGTAGACAGTGCATTGCTGAGTGATTCTTCATCACGATAAATACCGACATCAGCACTCATTAAGGTTTGCAATTCTTTTCTAATATGTGGGGTGCTTTCTTGACCGCTACGATCCATGATGGAAGCAATACGTTGTCGTTCTTGTTGTTGTTGTTCATTGTTCAATGTTGGCATGGTGTTTTCAGCCGCATATTGACCAATGCTAATGCCAGTACGTTTACCAAATACCAAAGCATCAATTAAAGAATTACCGCCTAAACGATTGGCCCCATGAATGCTGACACAAGCACATTCGCCCGCAGCAAAGAAACCTTTAATACCCGTTTCTCCATCTACATTCGCCATAATGCCGCCCATAGAATAATGTTGAGCAGGTTGTACAGGCAAGCGTTGTTTACTAATATCAATCCCTGCAAACTTCTCTGCAATGACTGAGACTTGAGGGAATCTTTTCATAATGTCGAATGTCCCCGATTGATGTAGATGTGCCACGTCCAGATGCACATAATCTTCTCCATCAATACCTCGGCCTTCACGAATTTCAGATTGAATGCAACGCGATACAATATCTCTGGGTGACAATTCCATTTTAGTCGGTACATAACGGCTCATGAATCGCTCGCCATCACTGTTTAATAACCATCCGCCATCACCGCGTAATGTTTCTGAGACTAATAAATTAGAACCAAATAAGGTGGTGGGATGAAATTGTACAAACTCCATATCTTGTAAAGAAGCTCCCGCTCGTAAAGCTAAGGCCATGCCATCACCTGTATTGATGGCATCATTGGTGGTTCTTAAGAACACTTGTCCATATCCACCCGTCGCCATTAATGCAGCTTTAGCGCGTACCACTTCAATTTGACCGTGTTTAAGGTCATAGACCATTAAACCTTGAAAGGCTTTTTCTTCTGTCAAAACTTTGATGACGGTGAATTCATTGTGAATCGTGACGTTGCTTTTCAGTAGTTGTTCATACAAGGTATGGAGGATTTTATGACCGGATAAATCTCCACCAAAACAATTTCTAGGAAAGGTGGCACCGCCGGTGAATTTTTGATCTAAATGACCGTCTTCTGTGCGGTCAAAAATAAGCCCCATGTGATCCAGGTCATACATGGCTTGCGGGGCTTCTTTACAAAAGGTTTCAACCGCATCTTGATCGGCTAAGTAATCGCTGCCTTTGACTGTATCAAACATGTGGCTTTGCCATGAATCATTTTCATTAATCACAACGTTTAATCCACCTTGTGCAGCACCACTATGTGAGCGGGTGGGATAAACTTTGGATAGCAATGCAACCCGAGCATATTTTGCAGCCTCAATGGCTGCTCGCATACCTGCAAGGCCACCACCAATAATCACAACGTCGTATGAAAGCATAGATAAATTCCTTAATTGGTGTGGATATTCATTATTTAAAAATAAATGAACCTGAGTGAAGAGGGGGCTGAATTTTAACTGGCTGGGGAAGAACTGTAAAGTAACAATTGCTTTTTTATAAAAAACCCATTCTATTTTAGACAAAAGAATTTTATTTTCCAAATGAATTAAATAGCTAAAATATGTTTTCTTTTAATGAATTTAAACACCATTGTTCAAGTTCAATGTCTCGGCTACTGTATAAAAAGAACCAAAAACAACCAGGCGATCAGTCGTAGGGATTTGTTGTGTGAGTTGTTGAAAGGCTGTTTTAATGTTGGGGTAAAGATGAGTATCGTGAATGTTTAATGATGTTAAGCAAGCTTGTAATGTAGTAGCGGGGGCGGCGCGTTCTACGTCAGGTAAATCTACTAAATGCCAGGTATCAAATTCATTTTGTAATACCGCTATCGTACCGCTTATGTCTTTATCTTTCATCATGCCGAGCAGTGCATGGGTCTTGCCGTTGATGGGCTGTTGTCGCAGTGCGCTACGTAATGCTTGTGCGGCTAAGGGGTTATGCGCCACATCGACAATGCAGGGGATGGGCGTGTCGGCGCAGTATTGAAAGCGCCCGGCTAAACGCATCTGTTGTAAACCTTCGCGCAAAGCCTGTGGGGAGACGGGTAACGGGGCTTGCAGGGCTTCAATGATAGACACCGCGCCCGCTGCGTTGTGATAGGCGTAACCGACATCGGGGGTTAAGCGGGGTAAGTCGTCATGCTGTTGTTGCGCATTGTGCCATGCCCAGGTTTGGGCGTTGCGCTGGTAATGAAAATCTTGGTTTAGGCATTGTAGAGGGACGTGTTGGGCGCGTGCATAGTCTAATAAGGTGTGCGGTGGGCTGGGATCGGTGCAGATAGCAGGCTGATGGGGGCGCAAAATGCCGGCTTTTTCTAAGGCGATCAGTTCGCGGGTATGACCTAAATATTCGCAGTGGTCAAGGCCGATGGCGGTGATCAGCGCGGCATCTGCATCCCAAACATTGACCGCATCTAAGCGTCCACCTAAACCCACTTCCAATAATATTACATCGACAGGCGCGGCGATGAACAGTTGCATGGCGGCTAATGTGGCAAATTCAAATTCGGTTAAGGTGATCTCGCCGCGTTCTTGATTAATGTGGCTAAATGCTTGACATAACAGGGTTTCATCGACGGCTTTGCGGTTGATACGAATACGTTCGTGGTAATGCAATAAATGCGGCGTAGTGTAACTGCCGACACGATACCCCGCTGCTTGATACACGGCTTCTAAATAACTTAGGCTTGAGCCTTTGCCATTTGTACCCGCAATGCTGATAATAGGCGGCTGAGGACACAGCAAGCCCAGCCGCTCGGCAACGCTATGGCACCGTTTGAGACCTAAGTCTATGATATGTGGATGGAGTTGCTTAAAAGTGTCTAACCAAAACGATAAATCCATACTGATAAATCCATATAGGGCATAAGTGACAGAATGAATGTCTTAATTGCAGAAGATAATCCGACCAGCCAGCTCATGTTAGCAAAATGGGTCTCTGATTGGGGATATGACACGCCTTTATTAGCCAATGACGGTGAAGAGGCTTGGGAATTAATGAAAGATCGCACAGAACCTTATCTGGCGATTCTGGATTGGATGATGCCTGAAACCGACGGGCCTGAATTGTGTTTGCGCCTCAAACGCCAAGATGACAAGCCGTTTGTGTACGTCATTATGCTGACGGCAAGAGCACGTTCTGAAGATATTATTGAGGGCCTGAATGCGGGTGCCGATGATTATCTGACAAAACCCGTAGGCCCTGAGGAATTGCGCTCCCGCTTGCAAGCGGGACAACGCATTATTGGCTATCAAGACAGTCTGGCGGAACGGAATGCGCAGATGCAAGCGCTATTAGCTGCCATGCCGGATGCGATGTTGTTAAAAGATGCTGAAGGCCATTGGTTGGAAGCCAATGCACCGACTTTGCGTTTATTCGGTTTGGATAAGGTGCAATATCGCGGCAAAGATGATGAGACTTTAGCCGAAGAATCAGGCGCTTTAAGTGAAGCTTTGCTCAGTTTGAACGCGGGCGATCAACTCGCTTGGGAAGAGGGACACATGCACCGAGAGGAAGTGGCCTTGCCCGGTGTGCCGGACAATCAAAATATCTGGTATGAATGGATACGCACGCCTTTGTTTTATCCTGATGGAGAGCGCAAAAGCCTGTTGATGTTAGGGCATGAAATTACTGCGCGTAAGGTGTTAGAAGAACGGCTGCGCAGCGCGGCTTATTATGATGCGCTGACTAATGTGTGTAATCGGCGTTATTTTCATGAACATTTGCGCAAAATGATGAATTTTGCTCAACGCTCGGATTTACCTTTGAGCTTGTGTTTGTGTGATATTGATGATTTTCGCCGCATTAATGAACAACATGGTGAGGAATTAGGCGATCAAGTGTTGGTGTCTTTCAGCCAATTGATGCAGCAGACATTGCGTCAAGCTGATCTGGTGGGGCGTTTCGGTGGCGATGAGTTTTGTGTGGCTTTACCCGGCACGGATGCTGAGCAAGCGGTCATGTGTTTAGAACGCATTGGTCAAGCATTGACGGAACAGCCGTTTGAGACTGCCGAGACGAAGACTTTTACCATCACAGCTTCTTTCGGCGTAGTGGAGTGGGATGGTGAAAGTATGAATGAACGAGAATTCATTCGTGCTGCTGATCAAGCGCTGCATCAAGCTAAACAACAAGATAGCAATGCTATTGTGGTGTATGAATAACATCATGGTGTTAGCGGAGGGCGGTTTTTCCGGTGTTTTCGGTTGCGGCTTGACAATGTGCTGTTTCGGGCAGTCTGTCGCGGGCGTTAGCAGTTTAGTTTCAGCGCTTTTGTGTTCTTCAGGGTGTTTCGGTTTTTTTGCTGTTATAACTTGTCGCTCAAGGCCGACCACCCACTGTCGGGCTTTTTTAGTTTTGTTTTGAGCTTTGTGGTGGTGGGTATCGGCTTAGCGGCCGTTAGAGCTAAAATTGACCACCGTAATAAATAGGGAAATATTTTGACGTATGCATTAATAGATAATTCGACTTTGACAGCAGTACAAAGGATATCTGGTCAGGCGTTGACCAAGTCAAGTGACTCAGTAGATACAGATATTGTTGCCTTAGAAAACTTCGTTCAGGCAATTCTATTTTACGACAGAATCGTGGCAATAGATGACTATATCCCTAAGTACCGTGATGCAAGAATTTCTGAATTTCCTAATATCGACTTTCTAAATAAAGCCGATTTAAATTTAGATAAAATCGAAGAAACAGCTTTTGAAAAATCAGGGGAGCTTCAGCCGAAGCTGAGAGGTGGTGAATTCGTAAATGATGACTTTAAAAATCTCATTGAATTGCTGCAAACTCATATCGTTTGTACTTGGGATATAAGCTCAAGTGTCTACCACCTAACTTTAAAGAGCTTATCAGATAACAATCAAGAATTTGATAAATATGGGAATATTGCCGCTGCGATATTTTCCGAGTTAGGAGATGCGCAAGAATCTGGGAATAGGACTAAAGGCAATGTAGAACTTTTCGATAGGTTTGGTAATCCGATATCAAAAGACTATAAAGTACCTGGTGCAAAGTGGGGTGATGGTGAATCAAGCGGCGAAGCCTCAGGAGCCATTAAGGCATTTGTAGCCTCATTAGTGTGGCTTGCAAATAGGTCAATTTTCTACTCTTTAAGCGCTAAATATCTTCAAGCAGATACATTTTTGTATCCTATTAGGCAGGCTTATCAGCAAAGTTACATTAGCCAGACTTGTAACTATGGAATGGATTATCCAAAGCATATAGTGGATCACTTCTCTACATTAGTGAGTCAGGACTTAATTGATGTTCAGAATGCAGGTCTAGCCACGGCAACCTCAACCTCGTTACCTATGTTTTCAGCATGGCTGGCAAAGCAAACTGGTGATCCAGCACAAATAGTAAACGCCGCATATAGCATTCGATATAATCCTGAATTAGTAGAGGCGCGTGAGCAGCTTAGAGAGGTAAGGCGTTTATTTGACGAATCAGATATTGGAACAGCAAACAAAGCTGTAAGTAGAATAATTTCTGATATTAATAAGGGGTCGAATGACATACGTATTAAGTATGGTATTGAAACAAGACAAGGCCTACCAGTTACAAAATTGGTTCATGTTTACAATACTTATGCTGCCCTAACCCTAAATAGCTTTCCTAAAGTTCCCGGATATAATTTTAAGGTCAAGGTTCCAGAGTTCTTACATAATTTAAAACAACCCAAAGGATTTAGGTCGGTATATAGAAATTTGACTGAAGACTTATCTACGGTCTGGTCACTTGGAGAAGCTAGAGATATTCTAGGTAGTCGCGTTGCTATAGATAAACAAGCAAGAGCATATAGCCCAAAACAAGAACAACCTAGGTATAGGCATGCACATTCGCAGTTTAAGAGTCCAATGTAAATGCTCTAACAACTAACAAGGCGCTGCTGTCGGACAGTTTTTCCGCTGCGCTCCAAAACTGCCGCAGAGCGCGGCGTTAGGCTCCATAAGTTAAATGCACAGCTCGCGTAGGTCGCATAAGCGGTAGCGTCATACGACATTTGGGGATTTTATGATGGCGGATGACGGCGCAAAAAGATGCGCCTTATCCGCCCTACACGAGTTCGGGCGTTAGCTGTACAACGATAGTCGCATCCACTACGGTGTGTGCATATGTACATCATGGCCACGACAGATGAAAATCACAATCGATACATCAGCACTCATTGCAGTGATAGGCAATGAAGAAACGAAAGAGATAATCATTACATTAACAGAGGGATACACGCTTTGTTCCCCAATATCTGTGCACTGGGAAATAGGCAATGCTTTTTCAGCCATGTTCAAAAGAAGAAAAATAACCATTGCACAGGCGAAAATGGCGTTGGCATCATATAGAGAAATACCCATTAAATTGGTTGATGTTTCGCTAGAGCAAGCCATTGAGTTATCACATTCCTTAAATATATATGCCTACGATGCCTATTTAATTCAGTGTGCACAGCAAACTAATACGCCCTTACTAACCTTAGATAAGGGTCTAAAGGTGGCTGCACAATCTTTGGGTGTTCAGTTATTGGATTTAGAATAATGAGAGAGTACAGTTTTACAGAAGCTCGTCAACATTTTGCGGCAATATTAGAAGAAGCGAAAAAAGAGGGGGTTGTTTGCATTAAAAAAAGAGATGGAGAAGCTTTTTTTATCAAGCCCGCCACATCAAAAAAATCTCCTCTAGATATCAAAGGAGTAAATTTGGGGTTAAGTGCATCTGATATTGTAGAGGCCATCAGGGAAGGTCGAGAGCGAAATGACAGCTAACATGCGCATCCAGCCGACGCGCCAAAGGTGTGCGCGGCTGATTAGCAGCGTTATGACACCACTTCATACCCCGCTGCGGTAATCTCTGCTTTAACTGGCTCTAATAAGCGCTCATCCGCCAGCTCAAAGGCCACGCTTTTGTCTTCTAAATTCACCTTCACCTGGCTGCCGCCCACCCCTTCTAAGTAGTCAACCACATATATTTTAACATTTGAATTTTGAAATTATATGCTTTAAAAACAGTAACTTACATATAAACTTATGTGAGAAAACGTTAAAACACTTATGGTCAACTACTTATAGTGCGCTTCACATTTGCTGCACAGTGCATACAAGTCATTCCATTGACCTTCAAATTTATCGCATCACTCATTGGCTGTGTCTCCCGTTGCTGTCGTGTTAAAAACTGCGCGGCATAATACCAAACTAACATCAGCAGCAATAAGCCAGAACCGCTGAGCTTCACCCAGCTTGGCAACATATCGTGCTGATGCGTCATGATGATGTGCTCAACGCCATACTCTCCCACCACCCAATTCAGCGCAAAACCCAAGGCTAAACTGACTCCCGCAATGCTGCCCAGATAAATAAAGGTGGCACGTTTGCCGAGTATTTTCAGCACTGTGGCAATACTCATGGCGTTGGTGGCAGGGCCTGTGAGCAAAAACACCAAGGCTGCACCAGGTGATAAACCTTTCAAAATCAATGAAGCAGCAATCGGCGTAGAGGCCGAGGCACACACATACATGGGAATGCCAATCACCAGCATGATGAGCAAAACTCGAGTAGGTCGCATAAGCGGTAGCGTCATGCGACATTTCACGAGCTACACAAGCTGAATGTGATGGGCACGCTATCGCTTTGCCCATCCTACGCGCTATTGCCTAATAGCGTTAAAGCTCATCATTGTAAAATCTACATTTCTAAGCATCCGCTGCATCAGGTAATATATAAGACTTGATGAGGTATTCATCGACTGCAAAGGCGTGGATTTTGGCCTGTTTTTCTGCTTTTTCTCGTGACCTTTTCGCTACGATGCCGACCCCTCGCAACCTGTCTATTCACTTTATTCGCCTTCTCTTGTTACTTACACGGAATCTCTCATGTTGATTTTTGAACACAGCGCACCCGGACGTGCAGCTCCTTCACAGTTTTCTGCCACTCGCCGCGAAGCCGATGACATCCCTCAACATTTGCGCCGCAAGACTTCGGCTCAATGGCCTGAAGTCTCAGAGTTGCAAGCCGTGCGTCATTACACTCGCTTGTCGCAAAAAAACTTTTCAATTGATACGCATTTTTATCCTTTAGGCTCTTGCACCATGAAATACAACCCGCGTGCTTGTAATACGCTGGCGATGTTACCGGGCTTGCTCAATCATCATCCTTTAGCCCCCGATTCGCATAGCCAAGGCGTGCTGGCTTGCTTTTATGAGTTGCAAGAAATTTTGAAAGAAGTGACGGGCATGAAAGGCGTGTCTTTAGCCCCGGCTGCGGGGGCGCAAGGCGAATTTGCGGGTGTGGCAATGATCCGCGCTTATCATGATGCACAAGGCGATACGGCGCGTACCGAGATGTTGGTGCCGGATGCGGCACATGGTACTAACCCCGCGTCGGCGGTGATGTGTGGTTTTAAGGTCAGAGAAATTCCTACCGATAGCCACGGTGACGTGGATTTAGAAGCCTTGCGTGCAGCGGTAGGCCCGCAAACAGCGGGCATTATGTTGACCAATCCTTCTACGGTTGGGGTGTTTGAACGACGCATTGTTGAGATTGCTAAAACCGTACATGAGGCGGGCGGTTTGCTGTATTACGATGGGGCGAATTTGAATGCCATTTTGGGCAAGGTGCGTCCAGGGGACATGGGTTTTGATGTGATTCACATGAATCTGCACAAAACCTTTTCTACACCGCACGGCGGCGGCGGCCCAGGGGCGGGCCCTGTGGGTGTGAGTGAGCGTTTGTTGCCGTTTTTGCCGATTCCAATGGCGACCAAAGAAGAGGATGAATATCGCTGGTTGACGGAAGACGATTGTCCACAAAGCATTGGGCGCTTGGTCACTTTTGCGGGTAATGCGGGGGTGATTTTACGGGCTTATGTGTATGCGCGATTGCTCGGACGTGAGGGGATGCCGCGTATTGCGGAATATGCAACTTTGAACGCGAATTATTTGCTCAGCGAATTCAAAAAAGCGGGTTTTGACGCGGCGTATCCTAAACGTCGTGCCAGCCATGAATTTATTTTGACCTTGAAAAAACAAGCGAAAGAACAGGGCTGCAATGCGATGGATTTTGCTAAACGTTTGTTAGACAAGGGCTATCACGCACCCACCACGTATTTTCCGTTATTAATTCCTGAGTGTTTGTTGATTGAGCCTTCTGAAACAGAAGATAAAGACACTTTAGATGGCTTTGTGAAAGCCATGATAGAGATTAAGCATGAAGCTGAAACACAGCCACAATTACTAAAAGATGCACCGCATACCTTGCCTGTGCGCCGTTTGGATGATGTTAAAGCGGCTAAAGATTTGGATATTGCTTACCACGCTGCGAGATAAATGTGGTTTTAGACGTACAGCCATTCACTTAAAGAAAAAGGCGGGGTGTTTAAGCAGTGAACCGCCCTTCCTTCATGGAGGGAGGGTGGATTCAAAGTATGAACTATTAATATCAAACAATAACTTAAGACTGATTTTTAACTCACTTATTGTTTTTATGTTTTATTGTACTGGTGCCCACGCGCCTTAGCCCAGTAGTTCCTCCCTTGCTCATCAAGCCCAAAGAAGCATTTTTCCATAAAAAATAGTTATAAAGATGCTTTACAAGTTGCTTGATACAAATCAAGCCGCTTGAACTTTGGGCATTGTATAAAATCGTTTGCCATCAAACGGCTGTCCCGTCTTAAACATACAATGAATGGCATGTCAGAACTGGCGCATCACCGCACACACGGCTTGGAGCTTTTTCAAGCCGTTATCTTCAACTCAGTGCAAATAATAGGCTTTCACAGGCGCTTCCCAGCGTGTAGCTGATAGTGCTGGCATCAACACAGCACGACACACATGCTGATTCCCCGCTTGACTCAGGCGTGGCGTCTTATTCACGCTGCTGCCCGATGTAAACAGTCGTGGGTCAAGTCCTGTGTGAGCC
>JADGEH010000065.1 GCA_016744475.1 Thiotrichales bacterium
TATTGACTCTGAACGTTTTATTAAATTCTTGAAACAGGTCTTAAGAGGCAGGAATAACCCACTTATTTTAATTATAGACCAAGCCTCATTCCATAAATCCCACCAGGTTATTCAATTTGTACATGAAAACAGGAAAAAAATAAGGATATTTTTCTTTCCAAAACATTCACCAGAACTCAATCCAGATGAACAAGTCTGGTGTGATGTGAAGGACAAAAAAATAGGAAGACAGCCGATAAAAAACAAGTCAGACTTAAAGAAAAGGATTCGTTCTGTATTATGTTCATTGCAACATTCAGTGGATAGAGTTAAGTCATTTTTTAAGCTCCCTAATACACAATATGCGTCAACATAAAAGAATATCCGTTTATCAATTATCGGAACGATACACAAACTGCTTGAGAAACATCAGAACCACTTGTGAGGCATCTTTATCAATATTTTTACGTCCGTTATTAAATAGACTTGTCCAGGCTTAAGGCACCGACTGCAAAACAGCGGATATTGCCGGTTTTCCCCGTTCCTTTTCGTTAAATAGAATGACTATTCGCCTCAAATGAACGAACAAACCCGCTCAATCCCACTGCTTTTCGCTACGACGCTTAAGCCTGGATAAGTCTAATATTCATTTCCAAGAAAAGTGAGGTATTGCCAATGCACTTATCAAAAGTGTCTGTTTTTACCATGAGTGGCTTATTTGTTTTATGGAGTGCGTTCTTTATTTTTAATACTTCCTTTATAGCCATAAATGGGGAACGTTATTTTAGTTTGTTTGATGATGGCATGATTTCTATGCGTTATGCCTGGAATGTCTCGCATGGTATGGGTTTGGTATGGAATGAAGGAGAGTATGTAGAAGGTTTTACTAATTTTCTCATGACCATGTATATGGCAGTGATGAATTTTATTTTTGAGAAAAAATATGCGGTGTTGGCGATACAAATCTCTGGCCTTATATTTGTTTTATTAAATGCCTTCTTTATCTTCAAAATAGCAAGATTGTTATTACCTAAAACCGATATTCCTCATGAAGCTCATCCTTTAGTATTAGCCTTAATATTGATAGCTGCATTAAGCTATTATCCCTTGTTGTATTGGAGTTTATCGGGGATGGAAGTCAGTGTGCTAGCTGTTTTAATATCTGCTGCGATTTATTTTACGTTTAAACATCAAGAACAATTTGTCATCATCATTCCCGTTTTATTAGGACTGGCTTATCTTACTCGTCCTGATGCGGCCATTGCTATTGCTATCATACTGTCATTTCGTGCCTATCATTTCTATCAAGCTAAAAAACTTCCTTTCATTATTTGGGATGGCTTGATAGTGCTTTTGTTTCTTCTATTGATGGGAGGGTTTAGATGGTTTTATTATGATAGTGCCTTTCCTAATACGTATACATTGAAAATGACGGGCATGGATGTAGGGTTTAGAATTTTTGAAAATGGTATTGGGTTTATCACACCCTTTTTAACGAGCATGATACCGTTGTTGATGGTGTGTGTATTCGCCATTTTTTTCTATTTCAAACAATTTTATCTTTTATTTATCGGACTATTTATTGCTGCGGTCAGCTATCAGATTTATGTGGGGGGCGACCCGTGGTTATATTGGCGACAAATGGCGATCTATGTTCCTTATCTATATTTGATACTCATACCTTTTATTTATCGAATGATAGACACTTTTTTGCACAAACAAAATTTGACTAAAAAAGCCATAGTGAATGCAACCTTAGTCTTATGTCTTATTTTAATCAGTAATAAAGATTTTTATAAAGAACTCTTATTTCTAGAAAAACCCTACCAGGTTCAAGATAATCAGCACAATGTGAGTACAGCCTTGATATTAAGTTATATATTAAAACCTAATGCTTCTATTGCCGTGGTCTGGGCGGGTGCTATCCCTTATTATGCCCAGTTTAAGGCCATTGATATTTTAGGTAAGTCAGATGCTTATATCGCTGGTTTGTCTCCCGATGTTTCTGGAAGTGTCAGTTGGAATCATATGAAAAGTGTGCCGGGGCATAATAAATATGATTTGAATTATTCTATCTTAGAAAAACGTCCTACTTACACAGAAAGAATAAAGTGGGGACAACAAAATGTATTCAATAAGGTGAAAGGTATTTACTACAGTTTAAAGCTAGGGAATATGACTTTTTTTCTTTTAAAAAACTCAAAAGATATTGATTGGACTAAAGTGAAATATTTGGTAGATCAAAATACTCAGAAAAATGGATAAAGCACTGTCATGTTCGTAGTGAGGGACTCATCCCTCACCTAAATGAGAACTGAAGTGCTCACTACGAACGGCTCTCAGCACTTACGCCTAAAACTGCACCTCCAGGCTCACAGGCTTGCCTTCACGCTCCACTTCTAATACGGCACTGTTGCCTAGCCCTATGCTCATCAATGCCGATTTCAAATCCGCCAAACCGTTCACCGGCTGTCCGTCTAAACTCAAAATAACATCCTCTTTTTGCACGTTTGCCAGCGCTGCTGGGCGGTGCGGTTCTACTTCTATCACGGTTAAACGCGCTTCTTTATCGTTAATAAACACACCCAGTTTAGGCGCTTGTTCACCGTCTAATGGCGGCGGATAAAGCACATAATCAGCAATGCCCGGCATCGGTATTTCATCTTGCACAACGCTGACGAAATCTACGCCGTTACGCCGTTTTAGACGTTCGGGAATGCCATAACCATAACGAATATGTCCATTCCCCGCCAAGATGACTAGGGTGTGTTCGGGGTGTTTTTGCCAAAACTGGTGGGCTTTCTCTGCCATGCTTTCATCCCATAACACCTGCGCTTGATGAAAATGTTCAAACTGCGGCGGGGTTTTCGTGGCGTGTGTCATGCCTGGGATTTGCGCTGATTGATGCAGAGCAAAAATACTTTTTAAATCCTGTCGATACGCATAAGGCGCAAAATCTAAAGCTTGGGGCAATTGTGCTTGTGCGCTGTTGTCGAGTTTAGGAATGCCTTCGCGCCCCACTTGACGGCTAATATCGCCTTCAATATTTAAGGCAATTAATGGCAATTGGTGCTGTTTTGCGAAATCAATCAAGGGCTTGTAAAGATTGTAGTCATACCGCCATTTATTGAAATATTGCGAGGCTTTTAAAAACTCGGATTCTGAGGTGTTGCCCGCTAAATAATCATCCAAAGCGGCTTGATAAGGTTGCTGAAACATCTCCAAACCAATAGCGACTTTATGACCTTTTTGCTGCAAATAACGAATCACGGTCAACTGATTAATATGATGGGCAAATTGATCATGTTGCTCACCGATGTAAATGACTTTTGATAAGGCTAATTGCGGCAAAATATCGGCTAAATGCTGCGCTTGTACGGGCGGTATTGCGGCGGTGGCTTCTTGTTGCCAAATCGGTATACCCGCATGACTGTGCGCAATGCTGTCATTTTGCAGCGCGGATTCTTGGCGTTTGCCATTGATAAAGTGCAGCGCTGAATATTTGCCGTAATGGTTGATTTTTCTAGCCGCCATCAATGCCTGCTCAGGTTCTTCTGCGTATAGCCACAAAATGCGTTTATCCGCCGCATAAGGATGCTTAAACAGTTTTAGCAGCATCCCTTGTTCCGGCGGTGTCACACCCCCGATCAAGGCTTCTAGCGGCTGACCGGCTATCACTAAATGCGTAGCGGGTTGTTGAGTGAGCGCGGCTTGAGGGGACAGAGCCTCGTCTTCCCATGCTGAACGCGGTAAATTTAAGGCTTCAAATAAAGGCTGGTAAGTCTCGGCATCGGCTTGATTAAGAATGACTTTCACTGCGTGCGAGGCACAAGAGGCAGGCGCGTCGGCAGTGTTATCGGAGGCTTCCGCGCATTCGCTGGAGGTGGCGTTTAACGCCAAAATTTGCGCCAAAATCGGCGGTGTTTCGGCTTCATCCAAAGCTCGCATCAGATCGTATTGAGCGTCTAAAGCGATACGCGAGGGCAATGCTTCTAGGGGGATGCTATAACTTTTTTCTGCGGTATTGAGGTGCAGCATTTCAGTCTGTGTGCCCAAACTGGTATCAATCTGTAAGGGTACCTGCACATCATAAGGTGACTCAGTGTATTGTTTGAGCTTAAACAAGAGTTTTAATTGACCTTGTGCCACCTTCACTTGTGGTTTTTCCACGCTGATTTGCGGAATATCTTTGCGTTGTAACCATTGTTCAAAAAAGGCGCTTAAATCTTCCTGACTTATGGTTTCAAAGGCGGTTTGTATATCTGTCCAACTGGCGGCGCGAAAAGCGTTATTTTTCAAAAACTCGCGCAGGGCTAAAGTAAAAGTCTCTTCGCCTAAGCGCTGTTGCAATTGGTGAAAAATCATCGCCACTTTGCCGTAACCCACAGCACTTTCAAGCTTGTTATGACGCGCACGAAAATCCACCACGGGCATGGCGTGGGCATCATCCACATAAGCAGCATAATTGAGTAGTATTTGTTGGCGAAACTGAGCGCCCTCGCCGCGCAAATGCGCATAATGTTGATCAGCCAGATAATTGACTAAACCTTCGGCCCAATTGCCGGATTCATAATCAATCCAGACCTGATGCCCGAACCATTCATGCAGCAATTCATGTCCTAGCGACGTTTTGACAATAAAGGGCAAACGCGCCACGCGCTGTCCTAGCAAGGTATATGTCGGCAACGCCCAGCCCGTAGGACGCTTATGCATCACAATCGCAAAACGTTTGAAGGGATAAGTGCCTAAGCGTTGGGTGTACATATCCAAATAAGTTTTGGTGTAATCCCGATAGGTTTTTGCCAAGTCTTTGTCTTTTTGGAAAAAATAGGTCTCTATCTGTACCTCGTTATGTTCTTCTGAGGTGTGTATAAATTGATTAGAAGCCGTCAGCGTTAAGTGCTCTAAAGGATGCGGAAACGCAAACACAAATAAGCGTTGCGCCCCTTGCTTGCTCACCATGATGCTATCGGCTTCGCTATTGGCTCTAAAATCCGCAGGCAGCAGCGCAGAAAATAGATAGCGCACCGGACTTTTAGGTTGTGGATACCAGGTGTTATCGAGCAAAAATAGATGCTGTCGAGTGACTAGATTATCGCCCTGTGTACGTAGCGTGACTTGATAGTTTAATAGCACAGGCACTTGTGCCGCCAGTTCGATGTCTAATTGTGTCTGCGGCAATTTTTGCGGCACACCGTTGAGGCTTAAAGCCTCTAATGGCGGCAGTTGTAGTTGTAGCTGGGTGTTGGTATCTGATAGCAATTGAATCTTGCCCTGCAAAGATTTCTGGGCGGGCACCACCTGAATATCCAATTGGTAATCAATCTGAGCCTGCGCCCAGTGCGGTAGCAAGAACAAGAAACAGCAAAGAGGAATAAAACGCATAATGTATATCCTTATGATGAAGTCATCATGTGACCGAGACAGCCAAAGCCCGTTAGTGCTTTGTCATACCTGATTGTTTGGGTGATGTTTCTTACCACGGAGGCACCGAGAACACAGAGAAAAACCTTTAAAATACAACTCCGTGTCCTCTGTGTCTCCGTGGTAAAAAATGTCAACAGAGTCTAAGAGATGTTTATTAAAATAATCCCCTTCGTTTGCTTCAGGCAGGCCGCGTAAAATAAATATGCTAAGCACTTATCAATACTTCACAAGTTTCAATTTTTTAATCTTCAGTATCGGGAGCCTCTTCTGCTGCAAACCCCTCTTGGCTGCCGATCACTATGTCGCACATCCTGATATTTATCACGCCGTTCGCCAAGCACAACAAGCATTGGATCAGCAACGTTATCAGTCAGCCCTACAAACTCTGCAACAACAACTACCGCACGCCAGCACGCCTTATGAACAAGCGCTTTTACAACAAAACATCGGTGTCGCACAACTTCAACAAGGACAAGTGGCGGTAGCCGTCAAAGCCTTTGCCAAAGCCTTGAAGCTCAAGGCATTACCACCTAAAGAACAGCTTCAATTGCAGCGTATTCAAGCCCAAGGGCTGATTCAAACAGGGAAGATCACGCAGGGGTTGGCGGTGCTGCGACGTTGGCGCAAGCAGGCAAAAGCCTTGAAAGTCGCTGATCATCAGTTATTTGCTTATGCCTACACGCAATTAAAACAGCCCGCCAAAGCCGCTTGGCATGTACAAAAAGCGATTCAAAAAACCGCTCAGCCGCCTATCGCTTGGTATCAACAATTGCTCAATCATCATATGCAGGCGCAGCAATGGGCAAAAGCCATTAAAGTGCTGCATCAATTGCTTAATCAACAGCCGCAAAATACCCGCTATTGGCAGCAATTGGTGCGTTTATATCTTCAACAGGATCAAAAAGAACAAGCCTTAGCTGCGCTGCGTTTGGCACAGCGACAGGGCGTGATGGATGCGGATTTATTGTATTTATCCGCCCATTTAGCCCTGCAACAAGGACAGCCTTTAACGGCGGTGCGTCTATTGGAACAGGCTTTTGCCCGTCAACCCTCGGTTAAAACTGAAAAAATGCAGCACTTATGGGACTTGGCGAGAGAACACGCTCGCGAGCGGCACACAGTACCGCAAAACGATGACAAACACTGAGGGCTAAAAAGACTGCTCGGCGGAGGGGAAAGTCTGTTGTTTGACGGCTTGCACGTAAGCGCTTAAGGCAGCGGATACCGACTCCTGCCCTTGCATGAAATTTTTGACAAAAGACGGTGTGTGTCCCAGCGTCAGTCCGAGCATGTCGTACACCACTAACACCTGCCCATCACAGTCCACACCCGCGCCGATACCAATGGTGGGAATGCTTAAATTCGCCGTCACTTCTTGCGCCAAGGTCGCAGGCACACATTCTAAAACCAGCAAAGACGCACCCGCTTCTTGCAGCGCGAGAGCATCCGTCAGAATTTGTTGAGCCTCATCTTGAGAGCGCCCCTGCACTCGATAACCGCCCAATTGATGCACCGATTGCGGAGTCAAACCTAAATGCGTACAGACAGGAATGCCGCGTTCTGCCAACATCCGAATACTGTCTAGCAACCAAGCACCGCCTTCAAGTTTGACCATTTGCGCCAAACCCTCACGCATTAAACGGGCGGCATTATTCACCGTGTCTTGCGGTGTGGCGTAACTCATAAAAGGCATGTCAGCGATAACAAAGCTCTCTGGCGCACCACGCCGCACGGCTTGTGTGTGATAAATCATCTCATCCAGCGTGACTGGCACCGTGCTGTCTTGACCTTGCACCACCATGCCTAAAGAATCGCCGACTAATAACACATCAACGCCTGCCGCCGCGCTTAAAGCCGCAAAACTTGCGTCATAAGCCGTGAGGCAAGCGATTTTCTCATGGCGGTTTTTCATCTCGCGTAATTGGGTCAGATTTTTCACTGGCATAGAAGTATTCATACGCTTATCCTGATTAATTCATCGTTTGGACATGTAGCCAATAGGGATTGAATGGAGCGCCCATCCGGTAAATGGGCTTGGGGATGACAATCGTGCAAAGGATACAACACAAACGCACGGCGCAACATTTCTGGATGCGGAATCTGTAAGCGAGCACTGTGATACGTCAATTCGCCATACAGCAAAATATCCAAATCCAACGTGCGCGGCTGCCAACGCACAGTCCCCCGCTCACGCCCTTGCGATTGCTCAATCACAAACAGCGCATCCAATAGCGTTTCAGGTGCCAACAGCGTGTGCAACCAAGCCACAGCATTGACATAATCCGGCTGCGCTGCGGTGTCATTCGGCAATGTGAGAGCAGGGCTGCGATACAGGTTTGAGGCTTTATGCAAGGTGGTCAACGGCAATGCAGCTAAGGCTTTAAGCGCGTGCTGAATCTGTTGTTGAGGCTCACCCAAATTACTCCCCAAACCAATTAATACATTATGTAACATGGTTTTTCTCATGCAGATTATTCGTTATCCAGGCTTAATGCCTTATACGCCCGTGTGGCAAGACATGTTGGCGTTCACAGAACAACGCCAAGCGGACACGCCCGATCAAATATGGTTATTACAGCACGAACCAGTATACACGCAGGGCATGGCAGGCAAGCCAGAGCATTTACTGGACACGGGAGACATCCCCGTAGTGCCCATTGATCGCGGCGGACAAGTGACTTATCACGGGCCCGGACAATGGGTTGCTTATGTCCTGTTGGATTTAAAACGCCGCCATTGGGGCGTTAAGCAACTGGTCTCCACATTAGAACAATGTGTGATTGATTTACTAGCCAAACACCATGTTGAAGCACAGCGTCGAGAGAAAGCACCCGGAGTGTATGTACAAGATCGCAAAATTGCCGCACTGGGTTTACGTGTGCGGCGACATTGCTGTTATCACGGTTTGAGTTTAAATGTGGACATGGATTTAAGCCCTTTCCAAGGCATCAATCCCTGTGGCTACGCACATTTACCCGTGACGCAATTGAAAGATGAAGGCGTTCAATTAGATATGTCCACAGCCGGAGATGCTTTGCTGGCGGAATTGATTGAGCATTTATCTTAAAGAGTTATTTGGACAAGTTTATTGATGTCAGTGGAGCAAAGATATATAGCAAAAATACATCAGTGAATCCTGAAATTCTATAACTCAAATGAGTTTTCTATATCCCACCATCCTTTTCTTACCCGCCTTTGCGTAATGTTAATAAATACCATAATAAAACTGTTGTTTTTTTTCAGTGCGCAATTTAAGACATTGGCACTAATCCAGTGCAAGACTTAATTTTCAAATAAAAGTAAATCCATTAAATCCATTAAAATCAATGATTAATATATTGGATCGATTTATGCGTTAGCTCCAGAAATGTTCATCGATAATATAGATGCCTATTTTTAGGAGAAATAGCCTGTGAAGAAAAAGCTCGTGTGCATCGGCAATGGTATGGCAGGTATGCGTACTATTGAAGAAATTCTTAAACTTGAACCCGATATGTATGAAATTAGTGTATTTGGTGAAGAACCGCATGAAAACTACAATCGTATCTTGCTCTCTCCCGTATTGGCTGGCGAAAAAACCATTGACGATATTATTTTAAATAGCGCGGAATGGTATACAGAAAATAATATTACCTTATATAAAGATGAAAAAGTCATTGAAATCGACCGTATACACAATCAGATCAAAAGTGAAAAAGGTACAGTGCTTGAGTACGACCGCTTATTGATTGCCACGGGTTCAACTGCATTTATTATCCCCATTCAAGGACATCAGCTTGATGGTGTCATTGGTTTCCGTGATATTAAAGATGTCAACACCATGTTATCCGCTGCCCAAACAGGTAAAAACGCGGTAGTCATCGGTGGTGGTTTGCTCGGTTTAGAAGCCGCGAATGGTTTACGCAAGCAAGGTATGACAGTCACGGTAGTGCATTTGCTTGATTCTTTAATGGAACGCCAATTAGATAAGAGTGCCTCTAGCTTATTAAAATGCTCATTGGAAGACACGGGCTTAAACTTCAAGATGGAAGCTCAAACCGAGGCGATTTTAGGTACAGATGGCAAAGTCAGTGCGGTTAAATTTAAAGATGGTTCAAGTGTTGATGCTGATTTAGTGGTGATGGCGGTAGGGATTCGACCCAATATCAATTTAGCTCAACAAGCAGGTTTACAATGTGAACGCGGCATTCTAGTTGATGACACCTTACAAACTTATGATCCTAAAATTTATTCAATCGGTGAATGTGTGCAACATCGTGGTCAAGTCTACGGTTTAGTCGCGCCCTTATTCGAACAAGCCAAAGTCTGTGCCAATCATTTAGTTGATTTAGGTTATTCACGTTATGAAGGCTCGGTGACTTCGACAAAATTGAAAGTCACGGGTATCGACTT
This sequence comes from Thiotrichales bacterium, assembly GCA_016744475.1. Lineage (GTDB taxonomy): Bacteria > Pseudomonadota > Gammaproteobacteria > Beggiatoales > Beggiatoaceae > BB31. The sequence continues at coordinate 9,799 of JADGEH010000065.1, forward strand.
ATTTTCAGCGGGCAATTTCACGGGTACAGACGATAGCGAAGATATTATTTTCCAAGACCCCAGCCTTGGCGTTTATAAAAAACTGGTGATTGAAGACAATAAAATCATTGGCACAGTGTTATACGGTGCGACCTTGGACGGCTCTTGGTATTTCCAATTGATGCGCGACCAAACTGATATTAGCGCGATGCGGGATAAATTATTATTTGGTCAAGCCCATTTAGGCGATAGCGGTCATGGTGATGAAAATCATATTTTAACCATGCCTGATGATGCTGAAGTCTGTGGCTGTAACGGTGTGTGCAAAGGCGACATTGTTAACGCAATTGTGAAAAAGAATTTATTCACCGTTGATGATGTGCGTGCAGAAACGAAAGCGTCAAACTCTTGTGGTTCATGTACCGCCTTGGTTGAACAGTTATTGGCTTCGACTTTGGGTAATGATTATTCTGCCTCTCCCGCGCATAAGCCTTTATGTAAATGCACTGATTTAACTCATGATGAAGTCAAAGATGAGATTGTTAAGCAAAAATTAACCAGCATTCACGCGGTGTATGAAGCATTGGATTGGAAAACCCCTGATGGCTGTGCTTCTTGTCGTCCTGCCTTGAATTATTATTTAATGAGCACTTTTCCTGATGTGGTTGAAGATGACAGTCAATCACGTTTCATTAACGAACGAGCGCATGGCAATATCCAAAAAGATGGAACATATTCTGTTGTACCCAGAATGTGGGGCGGTGTCACCAATCCTGCTGAATTACGCGCGATTGCCGATGTGGCAGATAAATATGATGTGAAATTGGTTAAAGTCACAGGCGGTCAACGTATCGATTTATTTGGTTTGACTAAAGAGCAGTTACCACATATTTGGGCAGATTTGAATAAAGCGGGTTTTGTTTCAGGTCATGCGTATGGTAAGGCATTACGGACAGTGAAAACTTGTGTCGGTTCTGATTGGTGTCGATTTGGCACGCAGGATTCTACGGGCATGGGAATCAAATTAGAAAAAATGACATGGGGTTCTTGGACACCGCATAAATTCAAAATTGCCGTTTCGGGTTGTCCACGTAATTGCTCTGAAGCAACGATTAAAGATTTCGGCGTAGTGGCGGTGGATTCAGGTTGGGAATTACATGTCGGTGGTAACGGCGGGATTAAAGTTCGCGTCACCGATTTATTGTGCAAAGTCAGCACTGAGGAAGAAGTACAAGAATATTGCGGCGCGTTTATGCAGTTGTATCGTGAACAAGCCCATTATTTAGAACGCACAGCACCTTGGATTGAACGTGTAGGTTTGAAATATGTGCAAGAGATTATTGTGGATGATGCCGAACAGCGTAAGTTATTGCATGAACGGTTCTTAGCCTCTCAGGACATTTCACAGGTAGACCCTTGGGCAGAATTGGCGAAAAAGCCTAATTCTCCACAATTTAAACCACTGAAACGTATTGCAGCTTAATGGCTATCTTTAGGGCTGCTAGTTCTTGAAAGACTGGTAGTTCTCGGGACTCAAACCAAGGACAATCCAACATGAGCCAACAAATTGCCATCGGCACACTGAACGACATTCCACAAATGGGCGCGACCACCGTCGAAACCCCAAACGGACGCTATGCGATTTTCAGAACCCGTAATGATGAAGTCTTTGCTTTAAGAGACCAATGTCCACACAAGCAAGGGCCTTTATCACAAGGTATCGTTGCAGGACATACTGTGACCTGTCCATTGCACAACTGGAAAATAGATTTGTCTTCGGGAGAAGCCCAAGCCCCAGATGAAGGCTGTGTCAACACCTTACCTATTGAAGCCCAACCCGACGGCACATTACTTTTGACTTTGGTGGACTAACTCATGTCTAGCGTACAGACCACTTGTCCTTACTGCGGTGTAGGTTGTGGGATCATCGCAACGGTCAATCCCGATAATAGCGTCACGGTCAAAGGCGACAAAACCCATCCTGCGAACTTTGGCAAACTGTGTTCCAAAGGCTCAGCACTGGGCGAAACCCTCAGCTCAGACGACCGCCTGTTATATCCTGAAATCAATGGACAACGCAGCGATTGGGATAGCGCATTAAATACGGTTGCCGAAAAATTCAAAGATACGATTCAAAAACATGGTGCGGACTCGGTTGCATTTTATGTCTCAGGACAATTATTAACTGAAGATTATTATGTTGCCAACAAATTGATGAAAGGCTTTATCGGCAGCGGTAATATTGATACCAATTCACGCTTGTGCATGGCTTCCAGTGTCGCAGGACATAAACGCGCATTTGGTAGTGATACTGTGCCTTGTAATTATGAAGATTTAGAGCTTGCCGACTTAATCATTTTGACAGGCAGCAATTTGGCGTGGTGTCACCCTGTGACCTATCAACGCATTAACGCGGCTAAGAAAAAACGCCCAGAATTAAAAGTCATCAATATTGATCCTCGTCAAACCGCCACTTGTGACATTGCCGACCAACACATTGCCTTAAAAGCGGGTACTGATGCGTGGTTGTTTAACGGTTTATTGCAATTCCTACGCAACAACGACCATTTAGATTACGACTATTTAGAACAATACACCCAAGGTTTTTCCAAAGCTTTAGACGCGGCGAAAAAATCGAGCGGTTCGATTCCGATTGTTGCCCAACAGTGTGGTTTAACAGAACCAGAAGTCGCCGAATTTTATCGCGCATTCGCCAAAACTAAAAAAGTGGTTACGGTTTATTCGCAAGGGATTAATCAATCCAGCAGTGGCACAGACAAAGTTAACAGCATCATCAATTGTCATTTAGCCACGGGTAAAATTGGCAAAGTCGGCATGGGTGCGTTTTCAGTCACAGGTCAACCCAATGCAATGGGCGGTCGTGAAGTCGGTGCATTGTCGAATCAATTGGTGGCTCATACGGATTTTAAACCTGACGATTTGGATATGGTCGGACGTTTTTGGCAAACCGATAATCTTGCACAACAAGCAGGTCTCAAAGCAGTTGATTTATTCGAGGCGGTGAAGCAGAAAAAAATCAAAGCGTTGTGGATTATGGCAACCAATCCGCTGGTCAGTATGCCTGATGTTGAAAATGTCAAAACGGGGTTAGAAGCTTGTGAATTTGTGGTGGTGTCCGATTGCGTCAACAATACCGATACGATTCAACACGCTCATGTGCGTTTGCCTGCCTTGGGTTGGGGTGAAAAAGATGGCTCTGTGACCAATTCCGAACGCTGTATTTCTCGTCAACGCGCGTTCTTGCCACCCTCTGCGGAAGCTAAACCCGACTGGTGGATTTTGAACCAAGTTGCACAGCGCATGGGTTTTAAACAAGGGTTTAATTATCAAAGTAATGCACAGATTTTTCGCGAATATGCCGAGTTAACAGGTTTTGAAAATAATGGAAAACGTGATTTAGATTTATCGGGTTTGGACAGTCTCAGCGATGAAGAATATCAGCAATTACCGCCTGTGCAATGGCCTGTATTTAAAACCGAAAATGGCTATCAAGCCACGGCGCGTTTATTCACTGATGGGCAATATTTCCATCCTTCCAAAAAAGCCCAATTAATTGCGATTGAACCGCGTTTGCCACAAGGTCAAGTCAGCCATCAATTTCCGTTTATGCTCAATACGGGACGGGTTCGAGACCAATGGCACACCATGACTCGCACGGGTAAGTCGGCGCGGTTGGTGGCACATATTCCTGAACCTTTGATGGCGATTCATCCTAAAGATGGTTTGAATTTGGGTTTGCAGGATGGTGGTTTAGCCGAAATCAGTAGCGCGGTGGGACACGGTATTGTGCGGGTGCAATTGACCAGCAGTCAGGCGCAAGGTGATGTGTTTATTCCGATGCACTGGAGTAAAGAAAACAGTGTACAAGGTTCTGTTGGCAAGTTGATTTCTCCCTATTTTGATCCAATTTCTGGGCAGCCTGAATTTAAACAAACCCCTGTCGCACTTCGTAGTTATAAGCCTGAATGGCAAGCCTTTATTTTGTTGCGTCAAGGGATGGATTTACCTGAGTCATTACAAAACCAATTGGCTTATGGGGTAAAAATTCGTGGTAAACAAAGCTGGCGATATGAGTTAGCTGGAGAAACCGCGCCCGAGTCTTGGAAAGATTGGATTATTGAGCATTTTGAAGAAGCTGATTGGGAAAATTGGCTGGAATATCATGATCGTGCTAAAGGCTATTATCGTTACGCTAAGATTATCAATGGTCAGTTGCAAGCCTGCGTGTTTATCAGCCCTGATTCGCAATTACCTGCGCGTGATTGGTTGCAAGATTTGTTTGTCAAAGATGAATTGTCTTTAGATGAGCGGATTAATTTATTGCTGGGACAGCCCGCGAAGCAACAGGATGATGCAGGTAAGATTATATGTTCTTGTTTTGGTGTGGGTAAGAATACAATTTTAAAAGCAGTGAAAGAGCAGAATTTAACAGATGTAGCGCAAATTACCGCGAATTTAAAAGCGGGGGGCAATTGTGGTTCGTGTGTGCCTGAGTTGAAACAGTTGTTGGCTAGAATTATGTAGAGTGGAGTAACCAAGCGTTTTCCACTAAAGATGCTTGTTTCAGAGGCGCACTGGTTCCTCTCTACATGCAATATGAATTTATCGAAGTATATTCACTTAGGAGAAAACTCTATGCTAAAACATAGATATTTTTTAAAGTCGGTTTTGTTCACGGCTATGAGCACAATGGGGTTAAGTAGTTTTTCTGCTTGGGCAGAAATCGGAGAGCCAGAAAAAGAAGAGTTGGCATTTGGTTTCATCAAACTCACAGACATGGCTCCTTTAGCTATTGCTTATGAAAAAGGCTATTTTGAAGATGAAGGACTGTACGTCACTTTAGAAGCCCAAGCCAACTGGAAAGTATTACTTGATGGCGTGATTGATGGACAGCTTGACGGCGCACACATGTTAGCCGGTCAACCTTTAGGTGCAACCATCGGCTTTGGTACGCAAGCCCACATCATTACTGCATTTAGCATGGATTTAAACGGTAATGGCATTACCGTATCTAATGAAATTTGGGAAGAAATGCAACAGCATGTTGCAAAAGATAAAGATGGAAAACCTATACATCCCATCAAAGCTGACTCATTAAAACCTGTGGTTGAATCTTATAAAGATGCAGGCAAAGCCTTTAAAATGGGTATGGTATTTCCTGTTTCTACGCATAACTATGAATTACGTTATTGGTTAGCGGCGGGCGATTTACACCCTGGTTATTATGCACCACACAAGGGTGATACCAGCGGTCAAATCGATGCTGATGTTTTATTGTCTGTCACCCCTCCACCGCAAATGCCTTCCACTATGGAAGCAGGTACTATTTTCGGTTATTGCGTTGGTGAGCCTTGGAATCAACAAGCAGTATTCAAAGGCATTGGCGTGCCTGTGATTACCGATTATGAAATCTGGAAAAACAATCCTGAAAAAGTTTTCGGTGTGAGCAATCAATGGGCTGAAGAAAACCCTAATACGCATATTCGTGTGGTGCGAGCAATGATTCGTGCGGCCTATTGGTTAGATGAAAACAACAATGCCAATCGTAAAGCGGCAGTGAAAATCTTATCTAAATCAGCTTATGTGGGTGCAGATGAAGAAGTGATTGCAAACTCCATGACGGGCACATTTGAATATGAAAAAGGGGATAAACGAGAAGTTCCTGATTTCAATGTATTCTTCCGTTATTTCGCCACTTATCCATACTATTCTGATGCGGTTTGGTATTTAACCCAAATGCGCCGTTGGGGACAAATTCCTGATGCGAAGCCCAATAGCTGGTACATGGATATCGCGAAAAAAGTTTACCGCCCAGATATTTACGCGAAAGCAGCGCAATCTTTAATTGATGAAGGCGTGATGAAAGCCAAAGATTTCCCTCGTTTTGATACTGAGACAGGCTTTCGTGCACCACAAACTGAATTCATTGATAACGTGACGTTTGATGGGACAAAACCAAATGAATATCTTGAGCAATTCAAGATTGGTTTAAAAGGTGATACTAAGCTGTAACCCTTTCGCATATCAGTATATAGGATGGAATTGGTGCGCTGATAAACTCACGCCGTATTCCACCTTTTTCAAGCCAACCGCTTAATGGTTGTTAATAGACTTGTCCAGGCTTAGAGCCTATACGAAGATGGGGAATCGAAGCGAAAATTCGCCATTTTGAGGCAGTTTTTTCGGTTTTTTAAGGCGAATAGCGCGCTATTTGTTGATAAAAAGCGGAAAACCTGACCAAAAGGGCGGGTTTGCAGCCGATGATCCCGTTTTCGTATAGGCTCTTAAGACACCGACTGCAAAACAGCGGATATTGGCGGTTTTTCCCGCTACTTTTCGCTACGGTGTTTAAGCCCGGACAAGTCTAATGTTGACACCTTTGGCGGAAAACGCGGCGCTATTTCCTCCTCCCTTAAATTCTACGCTCCTAGTCTTAAATTCAGGATATTCCCATGAACATGACATTTAACCCCACCGGGTTTGCCAAAGGTCTTATTATTCCCAGTTTAGGCATACTGAGTTTTTTATTGTTATGGCATGTACTGGCACCCAAAGTGGTGACCTCACTCGGTGCGATTCCCACCCCTGTACAGGTGTATAGTCAATTTACTCATTTGATGACAGAACATAATGAACAACGTGCCAAAGCTGAGGCATTTTATGAGCGTCAACGGGTTCGTAATGAAAAAAAATTAGCTAAAAATCCTGATGCTGACATTAAAATTCGGAACTTTACAGGTAAGCCCACGTTTTTTGATCAAATTTGGACCAGCTTATTTACCGTGATGGTCGGTTTTTTACTGGCTTCGGCTATTGCGATACCGATAGGGATTGTTACAGGTCTGAGCCAAACGCTGCACGCCGCAATAAATCCATTAGTACAACTCTTCAAACCCGTCTCACCGCTGGCATGGCTGCCGATTGTAACCATGATTGTCAGTGCCGCATATGTCTCTAAAGACCCCATGTTTTCCAAATCTTTTATCGTTTCTGCCGTCACCGTGACCTTGTGCTGTCTATGGCCGACGCTAATTAATACTTCAGTGGGTGTCACCAATATCAGTAAAGATTTAATCAATGTTAGTAAAGTGTTACGTCTAGGTTGGTTTACGCATGTGCGGATGATTGTGTTGCCTTCTGCGATTCCAATGATTTTCACAGGTTTACGTTTATCATTAAGCATTGCATGGATGGTATTGATTGCGGCTGAAATGTTGGCGCAGAACCCCGGCTTAGGAAAATTTGTATGGGATGAATTTCAGAACGGTAGCTCTGATTCGCTCGGTCGTATCATCGTAGCCGTATTGCACATTGGTCTGATTGGATTCTTGCTTGATCGCATGATTTTGCTGCTGCAAAGCTATGTTTCTTGGGATAAAAGCGTAGCCTTACGTTAAGGCAAAGGAGAAAACAATGAATCAACCCCATTTAGAATTAACCAATGTTTCCATTGAATTCCCAACTCCTAACGGCCCATTTAAAGCCTTAGATAATGTGAATTTAAAAATCAATAAAGGTGAGTTCATCTCATTGATTGGTCACTCAGGCTGCGGTAAATCTACCGTTTTGAATATCATTGCAGGTTTATATCAAGCTACTACAGGCGGTGTGTTGCTTAACAATCGTGAAGTGAATAAACCCGGCCCTGAACGTGCTGTGGTATTTCAAAACCATTCCTTATTGCCTTGGCTCACGTCATATCAAAATGTGGAATTGGCAGTGAATACGGTGTTTAAAGGCAAAAAGTCCAAAGGCGAAGTGCATGATTGGATTGAGCACAATTTAAAACTGGTACACATGGATCATGCGATGGATAAACGTCCTAATGAAATTTCGGGCGGGATGAAACAGCGTGTCGGTATTGCCCGTGCATTGGCAATGCAACCCGAAGTATTATTGATGGATGAACCTTTTGGTGCATTGGATGCACTAACCCGTGCCCATTTGCAAGATTCGGTGATGGAGATTCACGCAGATTTAGGTAACACAGTGATTATGATTACCCATGATGTAGATGAAGCGGTTTTATTATCAGATCACATCGTGATGATGACCAATGGCCCTGCGGCAACCGCAGGCGAAGTGATGCCGGTGAAATTAGAGCGTCCCAGAAACCGTTTAGCGTTAGCCGAAGACAAGGATTACAATCACTATCGTGGCGAGGTGTTGAAATTCTTATACGAACGTCAGCGTAAACCTGAGTCAGTCATTTGAGAGTACCAGTGCATTTTTAAAAATGCATGCCTTTACGGTTAGTTCCCTCATTCCCACGCTGGAGCATGGGAACGAGTTAAATAGTCTCGTAGGATGGGCAAAGCGCAGCGTGCCCATCAACAGCGGCTAATAAATGATGGGCGCTATCTCGCTCTGCCCATCCTGCTTTTTTAGACAAACCAGCCCGTATGAGCCTCGATGCAACGCATAATGCTCCACGTTCGCACTGCAAAAAACGCATGGCGTAAACTCTACAACGTTCACGGTGGAATACGGCACGATAAAATTTATCTTTCAAACAAAATATCCGTCGCGTCTATTTCTCCCTGCGCACTATCGCCATTAACTGAAAGAGAGCGGTATGGTAAATACTGAATTTTTCCAAAACTTTGTAGCAAGAGGGAAAACTGATAAATTAAATGGTCGGGTGTCCATATGTTTGCGTAAAGATGCTGTTAACAAAAAAGTTACACTGTGCAGTTTGAGGGTTTATTATGCTCCACGCCTTCGTCAACGGCTCTCAACACTGTATTTTTATCGTCTTTCAGAGGGAATATCCAGCAAAGCTGGGGGCATAAAAAATATTTGAGCATCATCTATAAAGTGACAGGGTAAATTGAGACGGTATAATGTAGAATCTTTTCGGCTTAAAAACTGGAAAAATTTTAGGAAGTTTCTGTATAACATGCTATTTTGAGTATGATGCCATTAGTATTTTAAGACTTTATAGATTTCGAGCCTAAAATGCTGATTGGATATGAGTGGTTATATGGACGCTATAAATAACTTTGGTTATTTATTAAAATAGTCAGTAGCACGTTTTAAGTATTGATACGTGCCATTTTTTAAGCGTTGTCAAGCAGTACCAAAATGAAGTTAGTTAATCCAGTAGTATATATTGAGGAAAATTAGGTATGAGTACAGGTACAGTAAAGTGGTTTAATGCAGATAAAGGCTTTGGTTTCATTACTCCTGATGACGGAGGAAAGGACTTATTTGTTCATCATTCTGAAATTCAATGTGGCGGCGGTTATGCAACCCTCAACGAAAATCAGAAAGTAGAGTATGAAGTTGGACAAGGCCAGAAAGGGCCTTGCGCCAATAAAGTTCAAGCTATCTAATTAAATAGCTTGGGTCATCGCTGGCTCCCACGTCTCTTGGCGTGGGAGCCAGCTTTGTCTTGAGACCTTTGAATCACATCAAATCCGCAGTATTGAGTTAAATGTTATGTCTCTATTCAACCTCAGCTTGAGTAGATTTAAGCCGTTTCACCAACGCAAACGATAATCCATTCCTAAGCCTCCGCGTAACATCTCACGTTGATAAATCTCTCCCTCATCGTAAGCACGATATTCCAGAGACGACACTTCAAGACGTAACTCAAAACCATAGCTATCAACGCTGTCTAACACAAAATAATATTGTGTAGAACGACCTTTTACGGTGTCTTTGATAGCCACACGTCCTTTATAAAACACTTCAGTTTGTGGAGGAAGCCAAGCATTGAGAGCGATGCTGAATATATAAGCACAGGCGAACAGAAAGAAGGGCGCACCCGTTATGCTTACGAGCAAGGTGAGTAGCGGATCATAATCCAATGTTTTGTTGCGTTTATCCTGCTGGATGCTTTGATACATGAAATAGACAATGGGAATGGTGCCGATAATGGCTACCATGAATAGATAATTCCCCGCTATGAGCATCACATGTTCCCAACGAGTATCAATCCAAGTGATGAGATAGAGTAAAGCGAGCAATAAGCCGCCCAATGCCCAGTAAAAAAGGCGCGTTGACTTAAACCAGGCTTGAATCATTTATTTTTTCTGCTGATATTGTTGACGCAACGCAGCCGCTCCCCAGATAAAAGCCAGCAGCATTAATAGCACGGCAAAACCATCGACGGTATCGGCGATGCGATGGTCATAAGTCATCAAATCCATCATGCCTAGCAGCGTTTCCCAGTCATGATAACCTTCGCTTTCAGCCCCCGTAGTGCCGCCTAACAAGATAATTTGTCCATTCCGTGCATCGTTAATATACGGGGCAATATCCATCAAACTCTGGGCTGCCCACCACAGTGCAATGGAGGCCGCAAATGCTTTGCGTTCTTTGAACAGGAAGACCCCACAGACGATCAGTGGCACTAATACTTGAAATAAAGAACCGCCCAACACCGCCATAAAATAGCCAAACAACCGAAACAAAACATGCCCTGCTTCGTGAAACACGAGGTTAATATTGTGCATAAACGATTGAAAAATATCAGGCACAGCGTCGTCAATACGGGTGTTGATTTGGTAATACGCATAATCCATGAAGATGAATTGCCAACCCCAGATGAAAAACACGATGTAAGTGATAACACTGGCATAAAACACCAGCGGCTCACTGGGGGTTGAAGGCGTGGGTAAGAATAGGGCTTTGCCGTGTGACCACAGCCCTGGTGCGGTGGCGGTGCGGGCTGATGAGCGGGTTTTTTGAAAACCCAATTCACGACGTAATTGGCTTTTAAGATAGTGTTTAAAAATCAAGCCACAGGCAGGGCAAGACTCTTTGGAAGCGGTCTCTTTGGGCTTTCGCACATGACCGCATTTAGGGCAGGTGTTGTACATAGATTTTAACCCCGTGCAGCCAGCCTAATATACAACACATTCAATGAACGCTTAGGAACGGGTTTTAATTTGGCTTTTCACATGTCCATCGGGCAAGGCGATGTTGAGTTCTAATACTTCGCAATCACCGTCTTTATCCATGGAGATTTTGATATGTTCATCATCAACATGGACATATTTGCGCACGACTTCTAGCAGTTCTTGTTGTAGCGTGGGGAGATAATCAGGACCTCTGTCTAGCCCACGCTCGTGGGCAACAATAATCTGCAAGCGTTCTTTTGCAACAGAGGCCGTATTGCGGTTAGAAAACTTAAAATAATCTAAAAAATGGCTCATGTTGACCCTCCAAACAAGCGCGATAACAAACCTTTTTTACGCAAGTTCATAAAGCGCAAGGGGCGGTCTTCGCCTAGAAAACGCGCGACAACATCATGATAAGCCTGCCCTGCATCGCTGCCTTCGTCTAAAGTGACGGGCGTACCTGAATTGGAGGCTTGTAATACGGCTTTAGACTCAGGAATCACGCCGAGTAAAGGCACGGCAAGAATTTCTTGCACGTCTTCAGCACTGAGCATGTCGCCACTGAGGACTCGACTCGGTTCGTAACGGGTCAGCAACAAATGTTCTTTAATCGGTTCTTCGCCCAATTCGGCACGGCGTGTTTTGCTGTTTAACATGCCAATAATGCGATCCGAATCGCGCACTGAAGACACTTCTGGATTAGTGGTAATCAAAGCTTCATCGGCAAAATACATCGCCATAATGGCACCGTGCTCAATACCAGCGGGCGAATCACAAACAATATAATCAAATTGATGCTTTTCAGTGAGTTCTTTCATCACTTGTTCCACCCCCTCTTGGGTCAAAGCATCTTTGTCACGGGTTTGCGAGGCGGGTAAAATAAACAAGTTGTCCACACGTTTATCTTTAATCAAAGCTTGATTTAAATTCCCTTCTTTTTTAATGACATTGACAAAATCATAGACCACACGACGTTCGCAACCCATGATTAAATCTAAATTGCGCAAGCCTATATCAAAATCAAGCACGGCTGTTTTATAACCGCGCAAAGCCAAGCCCGTAGCGAAAGCAGCACTGGTGGTCGTTTTTCCAACGCCGCCTTTGCCGGAAGTGACAACGACTATCCTGGTCAATGTTAAATCCTCTTTAAAGTTTTAAAATCCGCAGATAATAAGCTGCGTTCCTTATTTTCTGATGTTACGCAAAGGCTTCTTTTTGACGCTTAAGTCTGTTTTTAAGCCTCAAAAAACACCAGTTATTTTGCTAAATTAAGCTTTTGATGAAAAGGCTGAATGGTCAGGTGATCATCTTTTAAATAAATCTGTACGGCTTGATTAAGACATTGCGCATCGAGTTCTTCGTTGATTTGATATTGTCCCGCAATGGAGACTAATTCAGCTTCTAACTTATGACAAAAAATTCGCGCTTGAGTATTGCCTGTGACACCTGCCAAGGCGCGCCCACGTAAAGCACCGTACACATGAATATGTCGTTGTGCCAACACCTCAGCCCCCGGACTGACCATCGACAAAATCACGAGATCACCTTTAGACACGATTTGTTGCCCAGAGCGCACGGGTTGCTCAATAATTTTAACCGGCATTTCAGGGACTTGATGCTGAGCCGCTTCTTCTTTGGCGGGCGAACTGGTGCGCTCGCTGGCGGTTTTCGTGGTGGGTAATAAATGCAAGCCCACAGCTAAAGCTAAGCTGTTGAATGAGGTATTCCCTCCCCGCACGCCAATCGGAAACATGCCATAGTTACGCAAGATTTCCACCAATTCTGGAATATCTAAAGTTTTCGCGCTCTGTTGAATCGCATGAAAATCTAGAATCACGGGGGCTTGTTTAAACAAACCAGGGGCTTGCGCAACATGCTGTTTTAATTGTTCAGCCAGCACTTCAATGTCTGCGGTATAAACATGCAAGACCATCGTGGTGAGCATACTGCCTTTTAATTCAAAGGCGGGGGTAGAGGTTTGAGGTGGCATCAGACTACTCATAACGTTCAATTTCCGAGGCTAAGGCGGATTACAATCTATTCAGTTAAAAACAAAGATTGTAAAACTCAAAACATTACAGGCCATGAGTAGACTTGTTGCGAGGGATATTCATCAGCTACAAAAGTATGGGCTTTGGTCTGTTTTCCCGCTTTTTCTCGTAAAATAGCCCGCTATTCGCCTCAAAAAACCGAAAAAACAGTCTCAAAACCACACCTTTTCGCTATGATGCCTACCCCTCGCAACAAGTCTAGCTTTTAGTGCCTATAATGGGATGGAATATATTAGAGCCTATACGAAAACGGGATAATCGGCTGCAAACCCGCCTCAAAATGGCGAATTTTCGCTTAGATTCCTCATCTTTGTATAGTCTCTTAGACCTGTTGCAAGTCTATTCTCATGACCCTCTTTCAAACAATTTTCTAATGAAAATATAAATAGATAATGATGTGCAGATGTCTGTTAGACCCACGTATAAACAGTCTCACACTGAACAAGTCTATTGACTTAAAGGCGAATCACGCACTGTGCCAGCTATCTTTTATAAGGTAGGACATCTATCCTGATGGACTTTCTTTGCGTTTAAGCCACAATGCTTAAAACGAACAACGCATCCCTGCCGCTACCGACTTCAAGCGCCTCATTATCAGTGATATATATTCGATAATCAATGTCCTATGCAACTCTATACCAGTCACCGCCTGGAGCATTTACGCGATGCTTTAGCACAGATGATTCAGCACCATCCACTGCCCCCACTGCAATCAGAAATCATTGTGGTGCAAAGCCAAGGGATGGCGCGTTGGTTATCGCTAAGCTTTGCCGCCCAGTTGGGCGTGTGGGCGAATGCCGACTATCCTTTTCCACGAGCGATGAGTTGGCGAGCCTATCAATCTTGCTTATCAACGCTGCCTGATACGTCATTATACGAACCCGGTATTTTGCATTGGACGCTGCTGCGCTTGCTGCCGCAGTATTTAGATCGCCCCGCTTTTCAAGATTTACACCAATATTTCGCTCAAGATGAACAGGGTCTAAAGCACACGCAATTAGCCCAACGCATCGCCAGCAGTTTTGATCAATATGTGATTTATCGCCCTGATGTGATTCAGGCTTGGGAAGCCGGGCAAGGCGAGGATTGGCAGGCACAATTGTGGCGGGCTATCCGCGAAGACTATCAACTCATAGCACCCAATACTTCGATTCATCATCGCGCCACTGTTCATCAAGACTTTCTACACACCTTAAAAACTTCAACAGGCTGTCCTGGTCTACCACAACGCCTTCATATTTTTGGTATTTCTGCATTACCACCGATGTATCTCGACTTGTTTTCTGCCCTGTCACAGCATTGCGAGATTCATTTATTTGTGATGAATCCCTGCGAACAATATTGGGGCGATATTGTTTCAGATGCCGATATTGCCAACATTAATTTGCGCCAAGAACGCAAGCGCGGAGAACACTTAAGTGCTGAAGAACAATACTTCACCACAGGCAATAGCTTGCTGGCTTCCATGGGCAAAATGGGGCGCGATTTCATTGATCTGATTAACGAATACGCTCCGGTTGAACACAGCTTGTTTAGCGAACCCGAAACAGACACGCTACTGCATTGTTTACAAAGTGATATTTTATTATTAGAGGAAAAAGGAGAAAACGGCAGAGCGCCTTATCCTGTGAGCGCAGAAGATTTTTCTGTACAAGTGCATAGCTGTCATTCGGCTTTGCGAGAAGTCGAAGTGCTGCACGATCAATTGCTGGCCTTGATGGAACGCGATGCAGAACTACAACCGGGCGATATTCTCATCATGATGCCCGACATTGAAACTTACGCCCCGCTGATTGAAACCGTATTTGCCACCATCCCCGATCAACGGCGACGCATTCCGTTTAGCATCGCTGATCGCAGTATGCGCCAAGAAAGCCGCATTATTGACACCTTTTTAAGCTTGTTAGAGTTGCCACAAACTCGTTTAACGCTGGCGCAAGTATTAGGCTTATTAGAAGTTGAAGCGGTGCAAAAATGCTTTGAACTGTCTTTTGCTGATCTCGAAAAGCTACAAGTATGGCTAGACAACGCCTATGTGCGCTGGGGCATTGATACCGACAGTCGCACAGAACTGGGATTACCCGCCTTCAAAGAAAACTCTTGGGCATTTGGTTTAGAGCGTTTGCTACTCGGTTATGCGCTGCCCAATCAAGATAAACTATATGCAGGGATTTTGCCCTTGGATGCCGTGGAAGGCCAAGATAGCCGCATTCTGAGCCAGTTTTTAATCTTTGCTGACCGCTTATTCAACACCGCACGCGCCCTCAATGCCGCCCGTTCACCGATTGAATGGGTGACGCTACTACAATCCATTTTGAACCAATTTTTTGCCACTGATGTAGACAGCCAAACTGAATTACAACGCATCCGCGATGCCTTAAACCAATTTAGCCAAGAGACTCAAACAGCGCGTTTTGATGCGCCGCTCTCCCCTGTTGTTATGCACCAGTGGCTCAACCAAAATCTTGAACAAAGCGATCATCCGGTGGGCTTTATTACGGGACAAGTGACTTTTTGTGCGATGCTGCCCATGCGCTCTATTCCCTTCAAAGTCATTGGCTTACTCGGCATGAACGAGCGCGATTATCCGCGTTCCCATCGTGCGCCAGGATTTGATTTAATCAGTGCAAAACCGCGTCGCGGCGACCGCTCGCGCCGTCATGATGACCGCTATTTATTTTTAGAAACCCTGCTCTCCGCCCGTGACACTTTATATATCAGCTACCAAGGACAAAGCATCCGCGACAACAGCGAGCAACCGCCTTCAGTGCTGGTCAGCGAACTGCTGAATTATATAGAACAAGGTTTTGTGCTCAATCAAGGCGAGATACGCCCACACGTATGGCTAGAACATCCTTTACAAGCTTTTAGCCCACGTTATTTTGAGGCGCAATCGCCCCGACTGTTTAGCTATGCACAAGAATACGTGGCGAGCAGTCAACAACTGCTCAGCGAACGCCGCCCGCTGGACGCTTTTATTGACAAGCCTTTAAGCCCTCCAGAAAGCAGTTGGCAACAACTTGATGCCCTGCAATTAGTACGTTTTTTTCGCAATCCCAGCGCTTATTTGCTGCAACAACGGCTACATGTCTACCCAGAATTACAAGCACAATCCTTGGCTGAACAAGAGCCGCTGGAATTTGCGGGGCTAGAAAAATATCAGCTTGATACCCATCTACTAGAAAAATCCTTAAATAATGAAGACTTGCACGACTATTACAGCGTCATTAAAGCCAGCGGGCAATTGCCGCCAGAACCCATCGGCAGCACCTTGTATCAGGATTTATGCGGCGACATTGATCACTTTGCCGAACAAGTCCGCCCCTTGCTCGGCAGCCCCTTGCCGCCGCTCAACGTCGATTTAAAGCTGGGAGAACTGCGTTTAAGCGCGAATTTTAGCCGCATTTATCCGCACGGAGCCTTGTTTTACCGCCCCAGCAAAATTAAGCCCACGGATTTATTGCGGGCTTGGATTTATCATTTGCTACTCAACGCCGCTCAAGCCGCACATTATCCCCGCCGCACTGACCTGCTCGGCACGGATCAACAATATATTTTTAGTCCGGTGAATAACCCGCGTTTATTGCTACGCGGTTTATTGCAGATTTATCAGCAAGGACTCTCCACACCGCAGCCTTTTTTTCCTGCCACCTCATTGGCGTATGCTGAAAAAATCTATCAAGGCAAAGATCGAGACGTAGCGTTAAAAGCGGCTGAAGCACAATGGTTGGGCGGTTGGTACAGCGGAGAAGGCGAAGAAGCCCATTATCGGCTATGCTTTCGTCAAGGTTTAGTTTTGGATAAAACCTTTCAAAGTTTAGCTAAAACCGTGTTTATACCCTTACTCAAAGCGCGGAATAGCCAAGGTGATGATTGAGAATCTATAGGGTGTTCCGTCACTGCATAGATGCTAAGAGTTTTTTCTGTTCTAGCCTGCTTTGTGGTTAAATGCTAACACTCTAAAAGATTCACTAGACGAATTCAGATTTAAGCATCCTAGGGAACAGCAGAAAGATTGAACTTATTTTAAACGCTGGTGTTTTTTGTGTCTCTTGTGCCGTTTACGTTGTCTTCAAAAGGCTTAAAACGGATATTTGAGTTGTAAACCTGAAGTCGTTTGTGTGAAAACATTAAATAGATCAGCCCGTCAATACATCGCAGATGTTTTAAACCTGAACCCTTTTATTCATCAGTGATGACCACCTAGACCGCTTATAAAGAATATGAACGACCCACAAAACGAAAGCATCGAA
>JADGEH010000200.1 GCA_016744475.1 Thiotrichales bacterium
GCAAAAAAAACTACAGTGGAAAGAAACATCAACACACCTTAAAAAACACTGTCATTTCAACTAAACATAAAAAATTCTTTATATTGGAAAAACAGTGCCAGGCTCAATACATGACTATGCATTATTTAAATCCGAACGCCCTCCTCAAAAAGTGTGGTTTGAAGAGGCAGACATCATCGTTGATCTAGGTTATCTAGGAATACAAAAAGATGAGCAGTGTAGTGAAAACATTTATATTCCTCATAAAAAACCTAGGCAGTCAAATAAAACCCTGAACCAATGCTGATTAAAGAGCAAAAGAAATACAATAAAATGATGAGTAAAAATCAAGTTTATGTTGAAAACGCTATTGGCTGAATAAAACGATTTCAAATACTGGTTGATAGTTTAAGAAGCAAGTCTGATTTCATTAATAATGCCATTATGATTCTTGCTGCGGAACTATAGTAAAATTATATCAGTTGTTAAGACTACCAGTCCTTGAAGAACTGGCAGTCTTGGGTTTGAATATATCACAAGCCTATAAATGATGTACTTTAGCTATATTTAACCTTAAAAATTAATTTGTAATTTAGTAAGTTGCGGGCTGGACAAGTCTGTTCATCTTCACTGGATAGCACTAGCCTAGGATTTGCAAAAAATAAGTCAGCAGTTTTAAGTCCTATACAGCAAAAATATTGGTACGGTCTTTTGAAGAACATCATGTCGACAAAATTGTGCAGTCATTTTATTTCTACAAGAAAAATCACAAAAAGGATCGACAACACTAGGTGTGGGAAGAAGGCTCGCATCCGCAATTATTACAAACAACTGAAATGTTATTGCAGACACTGGGTTACATTCATTTTAACCCCGTTAAACGGGGATACGTGCCGCTAGAGCGGCAGGGTAGGCATTACCACGCTGGAGAGGCTGTAAAAGAACCTCATTTTTGGGATTTTCGACAACGTAAAATCAATAGCTTACGGGTGAAAAACCACCCGTTTTGGGAGTTCTTTTACAGCCTCTGGAGCGTGGGAACGAGAGAAAGCCTAGAGAAGTCTATTGTTTCAATATGAGTGCTTATCTATTCTATAAATCTTTAATTTTCGACACCAATGCCTTTGCTACTTCGGTACTTTGTACTACCACATGTGTCAGTGCTAAATCTGATAATTCATCAGGTTTAGAGACTTTGACAATGGTTTTAATATTGTGGGTTAAATCATTAATCACCTCACAAATTAACTGTAACTTTTCTGGATTATCAATCGCAATAATAATAGCCGCTGCCGATTGAATCTTAACCAACTCTAAAATCACCTTTTGAGCAGCATTGCCAAATATGATGGCTTCATTATGTTGCTTGCCTTTATTAAAGTGGATGAGATTATGCTCGATGATTAAATAATCTCTTTTTTGTTGCTTAAGTTCCTTTACCACAGCTTGTCCTAAAGAACCATAGCCTAAGACGATAATATGTCCTGATTTGTCAGCATCCACCCATAAAGGTGGAGATGAATCTTTATTGTTTTCTTGAATTAACCTTGCGGTGATTTTGGAGAGATTTTTTAAAATAAGAGGGGTTAAAATCATCGACAATACAATGGTGACAATTAATATTTGTGAGGAAATGGGGTCCACTAAATTATTATTTCTACCTAATTCTAATATCGCTAATGAAAACTCCCCTATTTGCACTAAAGACACGGCAGTTTTAAAGGCTACTCTTTTGCTATCATCCAGTCTGACAATGGCATAAATAATCAGATACTTAAGCCCTAATAATAGCGGCAGTAAAATCATGATGGTAAAAAAATGCTCAAAAATCAAAGAGAACTTGATTTGCATTCCTACCGTAATAAAAAACACCCCTAACAATAAATTTCTAAAAGGCGTTAAATCTGCTTCTGCCTGATGTTTAAACTTGGTTTCAGCAATCAACATGCCTGCGATAAAGGCACCTAATGAATAGGAAAAACCAAATTCATGAGCGAGGTAAGAGGCTCCCATCGCAATCAATAAGACCGAGCCTACAAATAACTCATCTGACTTGGATTTGCTGACATGTTCAAAAAAAGGCTCCAGTAAATATTTGCCGCTGAGCAGTAAGAGAGTGATTAAAGCCAAGGCCGCCAGCAGCGTTTCAGCAATAATATAAGCAATGCTTTTATCGCTATCTAAGGCAAAAATAGAAATCATCAATAAAATTGGAATCACCGCAATATCTTGCATAATCAAAATACCTAACACCCGTCTGCCATGATGCCGATTGATTTCTCGGGTTTCATTGAAGGTTTTGAGGACAATAGCGGTTGAGGACAGGGCGAGGGCTGTACCAATAATCATGGCGGTTTGGAATGGGTAATCTAATAAGAAAATACACATGAGTACGACAATCAGCGTTGTGATGCCAATTTGTAATGTACCAGTAAAGAGCACCTCCTTTTTCATTTTCATCAGTGCCTTAAATGAAAATTCTAAACCAATGGTAAACATTAGAAATACAATGCCAAATTCAGCAATTTCTTTTAAGTCTTTATTGTGTACGGCATTATGCAAACCAAACAGATAGGCGACAATGGTTCCCGTGAGGATGTAACCAATAATGGTGGGTAAATTAAATTTCTTCAAAAACAAATTCACCAAAATCGCAATTAAAAGGGTAGAAACAAGAATTCCGAGCATTAAATAAATCCTATGGGCTAGTAGACTTGTTGCAAGAGGTATTCATCGACTGCAAAGGCGTGGATTTTGGCCTGTTTCTCCACTTTTTCTCAACAAATAGCCCGCTATTCGTCTCAAAAAACCGAAAAAACCGCCTCAAAACCACACCTTTTCGCTACGATGTCTACCCCTCGCAACAAGTCTAGTGGCAAAAGTGTGTCCAAAATTCCGGTTGCTGTGCGGATGAGTCGAAAGCATAGCAATTTTTAGCCTGCGCTAAAAACAAGGTATCTTCAAACGGCCTGTTCTGCCACATTAGGAAGGCTGCCTCAGAAGCGGACAGCATAGTGATGCGTGTCACGTTGTGAACGGGAAAACCCGCCAATATCCGCTGTTTTGCAATCGGTGTCTTAAGCCTGGGTATGCCTAATGACGTTCAGCAAGTAAAGTGAGGCATAATAAAAAACTAAACGTATCAGTCACCTCCTCAATATTTTTAATATTCTGGTGACTTTTGTTGGTAAAGACATAAAACACCTCCCTGACAAAAGCGACATCGTTCATAGCGAAGCGGGCGGCATATCATGTACAATAAAACGTTTGAATATTAACAACTTTAAGGAGTCGTAAGGCGCTATGGCGTTGATCGTACAAAAATATGGCGGGACTTCCGTCGGCTCGGCAGAGCGTATACACAAGGTCGCTGATCGCGTGATCCATGCACGTCAGCAAGGGCACGATGTGGTGGTGGTGGTGTCGGCAATGAGCGGTGAAACCAATCGCTTGGTGTCTCTGGCAAAAGAGGTGGCAGACCCTCCCAAGGCGCGTGAATTTGATGTGTTATTGTCAACGGGCGAACAAGTCACGATTGGTTTGTTGGCGATGGCTTTGGAATCAAAAGGTTGTGCGGCGCGTTCTTATACGGGAGCGCAAGTGCATATTTTGACGGATAGTACGCATAATAAAGCCCGCATTTTAGAGATTGACAATAAACATATGCGTGCTGATCTCGATGCTGGACGTGTAGTGGTGGTGGCTGGATTTCAAGGTATTGATGCTGAAGGTAATATTACGACTTTAGGGCGTGGCGGTTCGGATACCACGGCGGTGGCTCTGGCAGCCGCTTTGAAAGCGGATGAATGCCAGATTTATACGGATGTGGATGGGGTTTACACTACAGACCCGCGCGTGGTACCTAAAGCGCGTCGCTTGGATAAGGTGACTTTTGAGGAAATGCTCGAATTAGCCAGCCTTGGCGCTAAAGTGCTGCAAATCCGTTCGGTGGAGTTTGCCAGCAAATACAATGTCCCCCTGCGCGTTTTATCTTCGTTTGACGACACTTACACTGGTACAGGCACACTCATCGCTGCTGAGGAAGAATCTGATATGGAACAAGCTTTAATTTCTGGAATTGCATTTAATCGTGACGAAGCCAAGCTGACTTTGCTAGGTGTCCCTGATCAACCGGGTATTGCACGAGATATTTTAGGCGCGATTGCTGCGGCTAATATTGAAGTGGATATGATTATCCAAAACATCGGCACCGATGGAACGACCACGGATTTCACTTTCACCGTACATCGCAATGATTACGCAAAAACCTTAGAGATTTTGCAGGTGGTGAAAGAAAAGCTAAAAGCCCGCGAAATCAATGGCGATGACAAAATTGTTAAGGTCTCCTTGGTCGGTGTGGGTATGCGCTCACATGCGGGTATTGCCAGCACGATGTTCCGTGCTTTAGCCGATGAAGGCATTAATATCAAAATGATTTCTACCTCAGAAATCAAAATTTCTGTGGTGGTGGATGAGAAATATCTGGAGCTGGCTGTGCGTGCTCTGCACACGGTCTTTGATCTGGATCAAGCGGCATAGTCAGTCATTAAGAGACTTGCCGTATCCATTGATGCTGATGCGCATCTGCCTGCATTATCACCTCAAATCTTGAAACCCTCTGGCTTAAATAAGCAAGCCTTCGTGACGGCTTCTATTGAGCAGAGGGTGTCCTCAGCCTTTGCCTACTTGCTTTCCTGTCCCGCCTTCGTCATTATTAGATTTTGGGTCATATCACCATAAAAAATAAATGTCTTTTAAGAAGAGACTCAAAGGAAGAGCAAAGCTCCGCAACGACGGAGTACACCATGGAACTGCTAGGAGGATGAGGAAATGCTGATTTTGACAAGGCGTGTCGGAGAATCATTGATGATTGGGGACGAAGTGACAGTGACCGTACTCGGCGTAAAGGGCAACCAAGTACGTATTGGTGTTAATGCACCAAAGGAAGTCGCCGTACACCGAGAAGAAATCTATCAAAGAATCCAGCAGGAAAAAAAAACCAATACATCTGTATCTAATTCTAAATAACTGACGTTAAGTCAATAGACTTGTCCGGGCTTAAAACACCGACTGCAAAACAGCGGATACTGGCGGTTTTCCCCGTTCCTTTTCGTTAAATAGAATGACTATTCGCCTCAAATGAACGAAAAAAACCACTCAATCCCGCTGCTTTTCGCTACGGCGTTTAAACCCGGACAAG
>JADGEH010000066.1 GCA_016744475.1 Thiotrichales bacterium
CATCGCTGATTATTCTATTTCCTGGGTTTTCCGTAAATTGATATTGACAGGTATTACATTGATATTTCCGCTCTTTTTTGTATGTGCTACCCTTTTTTTTGGTATGCTTAGAACCACATTTTGGACAAACCATATATGCCTCGATAATTTTGCCAAAAAGAGTGTTTTATCATAAATATGATTTATGAGCACTATAAATACAGGACTACCACTTAATGATAGCAAATTACACATTTTCATTGTTGAATAATGCGGTTCATACCTCACCGCATGCGACCTTATTTTTAGAGAGAAGAGAAAAAGGAAAACTGCAATGCTGGAATGCTGACAAAGAATTTTGATTTATCAGGAGGGTGGAAACGATATTTTCATCCATATTTCAACACTAAAAAAAATGATGAATTATCGCCCAAAAGTTAGCGACATTATGACTTATCAAATTCAGTGATACCCCAACCTATCAGTTCTTAATTACGATGCTCTAGTACCACTGAAATATGATCCCTGTATCGGTACTGAGCTCAACGCGGTCAAGACGGCATTCCCATGCGGCGAGGCTGTAAAAGAACTCCAAAAACGGGTGGTTTTTCACCCGTAAGCTATTGATTTTACGTTGTCGAAAATCCCAAAAATGAGGTTCTTTTACAGCCTCGGCGCATGGGAACGAGTGAAGCATCGTTTGAAAACGCTGGCGTTCTTTGCGCCTCTAGCGCCGTTTGCGTTGCCTTTTAAAGCGGATGGCTTGAGTCGTACAACTGAGATCATTTTAGAGTCCACTATAGAGATAAAGCCGCTTATTAAAGTGGTGTTATCTCTCACGCATCATAAGGCTATCGCAACTGATCTAGCATGGCATTCATGAATTCAATCCGTTCTTGACGAGTGCGTGGCGAATCATGAAATAGCTGGAGTGCTAGAGGAAAGGTTTTGCTCAATACAAAACTTTTTAAGCCCTTTTTGTAATGCATTGATTTGTTTCTAATGTCGGGCAACATTTGTTCAAGGTTGATGGGCTTTGAACTCTGTACAGCTCGTGTCAAGCGCAAGTTCAACATGTTGCCATCCATTTGGCCGATTAAATAAGCCTTTTTCGCAGAAGCGTCAGGCAGTTCCATATACTCTTCCTGCTTCGTTACCGTGGTCATGATTTCTATTTCCACAGTGAGATTTGATGTGATGTCGAAATTAGTGGTGATGTTTATGGCAGGTGGGCGTAATTCTGCCGTTTGAGAAGGCGTGAAATCGCCAGCCACTGTTTCAATATCCTTGGATTTGAGAGTGCTAAGTGCGGACATAATTCCATTCCTTGAGTAGTAGGAGAGGCGATGTATCAGCATAAAAGCAAATAAAGTGCCATGCATAAAAAATTAGACATATGATTTATATCAAATGAATGAATTTAGGTCTAAATTAATATAAATCAATTTAATTAATTAAATGAATATTATGATTTTCTATAAAAAATCATACATATGAAATCAATCATTAAATCCATATATATTAATTTAAACCCAATATGATCTATATTATTCATCCTTATTGCTCGTCATCATCAGGACTTAATCTTCAATAATTCAGCTCATTTTTTGACTGATTTTTTGACCAAAAATAGTCGCAAAATATATCCAAAAATACCCCATTTATTGAGCGCATGATTTTTTACAATGACACCTCAGCACCCGTTGTCTGCTTTTTGATGCAAAAGTGATAAATAAGATTGCGTTAGTAGTTTTGACTTAATCAGGAAATGCAGTAGAATTGCCCCTCTTTCGCCGATGTAGCTCAGTTGGTAGAGCAACTGATTCGTAATCAGTAGGTCAGAGGTTCGACTCCTCTTATCGGCATTGATTTTCAAGCAGTTTCCCTCCTTTTTTACCCCTCTCGAATTTCTGGTTCTACCCTAGTGCTACTTTTTGAAAGTTTTCAAAAAGCTATTAGCATGAAGATTAAATCACTGTTTTTTAAAGGTTTTACAGAAAACCTTCAGTCCCCGCAAGAGACCCGCTTACATTACCTCTGGTTCTGGCTTTGCATCGGTTTTGGGCTTGTTGCACTGGTAGTGTGGTTGTCGCTCACGCCTAAATTGCCGCAAGTCGGCTCACTATTTTCCTACGACAAATTAGGTCATTTCCTGGCTTACGCCACTTTGATGGGTTGGTTTGCTCAACTCCATCCTGTTTCTCGCCACTTACGTCTGGCCTTATATCTCATTTTTTTAGGTGTTTTTTTAGAGTATTTGCAGTCTTTAAGTGCTGTTCGCACGCCTGATTTAGTGGATGCAATAGCCAATTCGCTGGGTGTTTTGATCGGTTGGGGGCTTATGCAGACTCAATTAGTTAAAACGATATTGTTTATAGATCGGGTAATAAACTCTATTTTATATAGACTATATAAATGAAAATAATCATTAAAATAATATCTATAGTTAGGTTGGTAGGTTTTATATATCTCAATATTATGACTTATTGATATGTATCTTTAATACCGCTTGAGGAAGGCCTGCGTTCAAGGCAGAATCCTTAGGTTTACGCCCAAAACAAGGAGGCATTTTCTAATGCTCAAAACACTCTTACCTGCATTAAGTTTGACACTGTTGTGCAGCGTTCCAACAGCCGAGGCTTACACCGTTAAACAAGGACAGGTGCTCGATCAGCAGGGACAAAACGTGCCGATTTATGGTGTCAATTGGTTTGGTTTTGAAACCCAAAATCACATTGTTCACGGTCTTTGGGCACGTCACTGGAAAGACATGATCACGCAGATAAAAGACGCAGGTTTCACTGCTGTGCGATTACCGTTCTGTCCTGCCACCTTGAAAAACGACACCACCACCGACTCTATTGATGCCAGCAAGAATCCTGAACTGGTGGGTTTAAGCGCATTACAAGCTTTTGACGCGGTGATTAAAGAGTTAGATGCTCAGGGCTTATATATTTTGCTCGATCACCATCGCCCTGATTGCAATGCCATTTCTGAGCTGTGGTACACCGATACGTATAGCGAAGAGCAATGGTGGCAGGACTTAAGTTTTGTCGCGCAACGTTACGCTGATGTGCCGAGGGTTTTCGGTATTGATATTAAGAATGAGCCGCACGGCAAAGCCACCTGGGGCACAGGAAATGTCGCAACAGACTGGAACACCGCCGCCGAAAAAGCCGCCGAAGTGATCTTAAATGTGAATCCTGAATTACTGATTTTTGTTGAAGGGATTGAAAGCAGTGCTGAGTGCAGCAGCTCGATCAATCATTGGTGGGGAGGGAATTTAGAGCCTCAAGCCTGTACACCACTCAACATTCCTGCGGACAAATTAGTGTTTAGCCCGCACGTTTATGGGCCTGATGTCTATCAGCAAAGCTATTTTCAAGACGCAGACTTTCCCGCTCATTTACCCGACATCTGGGATCAACATTTTGGCTTTTTAGCCTCCCAAGGACACACCGTGATTCCTGGCGAATTTGGCGGGCGTTATGGGCATGGCGGCGATGCAAAAGACAAAATTTGGCAGGATGCTTTTGTTGATTATTTATTGACTAAAGGCATGACCAATTTCTTTTATTGGTCATGGAATCCCAATAGCGGAGACACTGGTGGTATTTTGCAAGATGATTGGAACACCGTGTGGGAAGATAAACTGACATTATTGCGGCGCTTAATGCTTAATGAACCCAGCACGCCGACACCCCCTGTAGAACCTACTCCATCTACTACCCCTCCTATAGAACCGACAGAACCCACCGACCCGACAACCACGCCGCCTTCAACGACTCCTACACCTTCTCTGGTGACTGGAACATCCGTGCTCAATACCGAACATTGTCAACTGCATTTAGAAGTACGCAGTCAATGGCAAAATGGACGCGTATTAAATCTAGTGATTCATAATCAAAGTGAAGTAGACCTAAGTACTTGGTCAGTAAAATGGCGCTTAGCCGAGGGCGTAACACTCAGCAACTTTTGGAATATTTCTTTAGTTGAAGGTGCAGAGCATCAAGCCGGGCCTTTAGCTTGGAACAAAGTGATTCCAGCCGGAGGACAGCGAGAATTTGGGTTACAACTGGCTTTCTCACAAGTGCCCGAACAGGCGGTTGAATGGTTGAACTTAAGTTGTGGTGACAGTGGCGTAACACCTTCTTTGCCACCAAACACCTCAGCAGATTATGAAGCCGGATTAGCCGCTGGCAAAGCCTTATGCCTACAAGACCCTGCCGCCTGCGGATTATCCGCTTGTGGCGAAAGAGCGGTCTATCAACCGGAGACAGGCGCTTTGTTTTTACCCCGCGTCGGTTTAACCGCCAGTGACGACACACTCAATTGGCAAGTCTACTTGCAACAACGTCCAGACGGTTTAGTGTTTGAACTGAAAGGCATTGTGCAACGTTCTGCGCCGTAAGTGAGGCTCTTAGCCAAAGTCCCTGTTTTTATGAAAAAACAGGGGCTTGGAGTTGATAGGAAATAGCCTAGCTACGGCTTGACACAGCTTTTGATTAATCCAGCGCATCCACGCTCACCACGCCGATACCGTGCGCACCATTGGGCTTCATCAACACCGTAAACACACCCGCAGGCATATCGCGCAAAATCGCGCTGTCGCGGTAGTCGCGGGCTTGTAGATTTGACGCTAACCCTGACATCTCCCCCGCACGCGGATGATCTTCCCAGTTGTTATTATTTTCCAAAGCATCTGCATTGGGATTATTGGGATAGATGCGCACCAATTCTAAACGCGGGTCGAGTGCTCCTGATAAGTCCATGCTGGCAGTACGCATACCGCGTAACAGCGTTTTCAAGGAGCCAGCGCCTTCAATCACAAAGCCCGCAATGGCATTGCCATTGCCTTCTTCAACTGCACAACGCCCACTGATGTTGGCTAAGCGACTGCTGGGGTTTGTGCCGTCTAAATCATCCGCACTCACCACGCCGATGCCACTGGCGCCTTGAGGCGCTGCAATCAGGGTGTACACCCCAGGCTCTAAATCCACCAACAACGCCGCATCCGCCGTGGAGCGCGGCTGGAGATAACTGGGTAAAGCCGCTATTTCTGTCGCACGCGAGCTTTGCATCCAGTTGTCATTGCTCAGGATTTCTTGCCAAGCATTGTTGACGAGCTTTTGTAAACTCAAACTCAAATCGAGGCTGGGTGACATAGAAGGGACAGCTAAACCCCGCAGCAATACGGTCTTCTTGCCTGTGCCTTCAATTACAAAACCGGCAATCGCTGTTTTAGGGCTGGGCTGAACATAGCAACGCACACTGATGTTGTCTAAACGAATGCTGTAGTCCACACGGAAAGGTTCTGAAATGGTCGCGGTCATGCCATCATCATCAGTAACGGTTAATTGCGCAATGTAATCACCCGGTGTAGGCAATGAAAAACTGTCGCTGGGCAGGTGGTTTGAGCGGGTCACAGGAGGACTCACAGGAGGACTAGCAGCACTGGTGATGTGCCAATCATATTGCATAATACGTCCATTGCGGTCAGTCGAACAACTGCCATCCAAAGTGACATTTAAACCGTTAGTTTGGATAGGCTTTTGAATGCAAGCCGTGGGCGGTTGATAGTCTCCCGTGCCTTTAATATGGGCTTGTGCGGTTTTGCCTGCGCCGTATTGCGCTACCAAAATGCTGGTTTGCACACCTTCTTGGGTAGGACGGAAGCGCACCTCTACGGTACAACTTTGTTGGTAGCTTACACTGTGGTTGGAACATTGATCATCGCTTACACCAAATTCGGCAATGCCTGTGACGGCGACCAAACTAATAGCAACATCCGTTTGACAAAAATTGGTGATATGAAAGAGTTTATCCTCAAATTGATTCAGTACGACAGTACCAAAATCATCATCTAAAGGCGTGATGCTGAGGCAATCAGTCGCCCCTGCTTGCTGAAGGGGAAAACTGTAACCCGCGATGCTTTAAGGCTCCATTGCGTGTAGTTTGTTGCGCATTGGCATCTAAGCGGTATTGAACGATACCGCTACCCGTGCCGCTAAGAGGCGATGTAATGGACAACCAAGAATCCGCCTCGCTCACCGTCCAATCACAATATGCCACCGTATTAATGCTCAAGCTACCCGTACCGCCTTCCGCCGGATGTGAGGCGCTACTCGGACTTAACGTGTAGGTGCAAGCGGCTTGTGCAGGAGCGGCTTGATGGAGGGTGAAAGATTGACCCGCTATCTGCAATAGAGCACTACGTGCTTCTGTATCACCATTGGCTTGTAAGCTGTAATTAATGCTGCCACTGCCTGTACCACTAGCATTACCTAGGCGTGCCCAACTCATATTGCTGCTGGCGGTCCAAGCACAGTCATTGCGGGAAGCCGTTATGATCAAGCTATCTGCAACGACTTCGGCGGTGTGGGAACGGCTATTGGGTGAAATGCTATAAGTACAGGCTTCTTGAATAAAAGTGGCGGTGCAGGTCAAATCATGGCTGGGCATGGTGAAGCTATTGGCACAGGGCGCGGGCGACCAACCGCTGAAAGTGTAGCCTGTGGCGGGGGTGGCGGTGAGGTTGACGGTTTTGCCTGCGGTGAAGTTGCCGCTGCCGCTGACTGTGCCATTGCCTGATACTTTGGTGGACACCGAAAATGAAGGCAAAGGGTTAAAAGACTGTCCGTCGCGCACCAAGCGAACGTGAACGTCGTCGTTACCACGAAAGTTGTCGTCTTCGTTACCATAGAGGAAGTCCACGTACCATGCGTCGTAAGAACCGTTGGCATGGGGCGAACCCGACCAAAACCAGTCAGAAGGTGTGGCAGGAAATGCCGTGGTATTGATGGCGGGGTTAAAACAGGTTTCCTCAGCGAGAAAGGCTAGTTCTTCCATCGTGGGTAAACGCCAGTCGCTCGCTGCGAGACAGGGAGAGGCGCAGCCGGGGTCGAGTAGCCCGCGACAAGGCGGCATTTTGGACGGTGGCGCAAGCGATGCGAAGGTCTTTGGTTCGCATCGCTGGGGTTGCCAAGACAAAATGTATTCGCCGTATAGTCATGGGGGAAGGCAGTACCGTAGCAGCGCAGTGCGGAGGTGACTGGGTGATACCGGACGTGTCGGGGCACCAGAATAGCGTCTCGCGCCCACTTAAGAAGTTCTAAGGGCAAGGAAGCCCGTGAACACCTCTTAAACGATGCGAGACACGTTGTAGCCTTTATAGTTTTGTTGATTGGCCAGTTGAGCTGGTTGTTGAGCCTCTTTCCAGGTGTATTTAGCCGCAGAACCTGTTTCGCACTGTGTGCCCGTTTGCCCCCAAGCACAGCGATCCCAGATTAAGCCGGTACGCGCATGGGTGGTGGTGCCATCGGCATGAATATCAAATTCTGCATCCAGTGCGGTGGCTCCCGCATTACAGCTTTGTGGCGATTGGTCAGGAAAAAGGTTAAAAGACTGTCCGCCGCGCACCAATCGAACATGGTAGGGCTTGTAAGGAAGGTAGGTGCTGTCGTCACCATTATTGAAATGTACGCCCCACCTGTTTTGAGAACGATAGGCAAGGAGCGAACTCGACCAAAATAAGTTAGAAGGCGTGGCAGGAAATGCTGTTGTATTGATCGCAGGGCTATAACACTGATACTCCACCAAAGACTGCAATTCCCGCTTAGTCGGCAACCGCCAATCGCTATAGCCTTTGTACGCTTGTTGGTTGGCAATGACCGCTTGTTGTTGCGCATCATCCCAAGTGTATGTACCTGCCGAACCGCTTTCACAATTTGCTCCCGTTTGTCCCCAAGCACAACGATCCCACAGCAAGCCCGTATCCGAGTGGCTCACTGTGCCGTCGTTGTGGATAGTAAATTCCGAGTTGGGGTTGTTAGGTTCTATTGAACTGTCACAGGTTTGCGCAAAAGCCTGATTCATATAAGCCATGAACAACAGGCTGAACACCACTAACCGCTTAAAATCTAACGCTGGTGTTTGGCTGAATAGCGATACAAAGTACCGTGCATGTTCAATTATTTGATTTAAAGGGATTGATGGGACAGGGCAAAGCATCGGCTTGAAGGGAATTCTCATTCTATTTCTCCTGGAAAACTAAGCGCTTAGTATATTTCAATCAGCCTCAATATGTGAGGACATTGACTGGATATTCTGGCTCCCATGCAAAGCGCCACTGCCATTCAGTGAAGCCCATTAGCATTGCAAGCCGTTGATGTTATTCCCCCTCCTGCGAGGAGGGGAAGAAAGTGTGTGGGAACAGGAGAAGGGAAAAGGAACGAGGAAAAGCTGTCGCCGGGTGGCTACTGGGTGGCTACGTGTCGGGTTACGGCTAGCGCCTAACCCGACCTACGGATTACGGACTGAAAAACGCTGTGCCGACTTTCAGGGCTGGGTCGGTATCATCGATCATCCCCAGAACGTTGCTCTGGACTAATAGGAATGCCGCCCCGTTGGAGCTAAAAATCCTTCACTGAAGAGCCATCAGCGCTATAAATCTACTTGGAAACCTACTCAAATGTCTGTACAACTTAGGCTCTGTTGACATTTGGAAGCGGGTGGATTTTGGCTCCATTTCCGTGCTGATGGCATTATTTTTTCTGCCCATGAAATGCATGGCTACGAAAAAAATGTGGCTAAAAATCCAATCAGCTCCAAATATCAACAAAGCCTAGGAGATTATCCGAGATAAAGGATACATTAGGCGTACTGTTTCTTATCCACACCAAACACTGACTGGGTTTTCATCATGTTTCAAAAACTATTTTTAAGTCTGCTTCTATACCTCAGCACAGCGCCCGCTTTTGCGGTGCTGACCATCGACATCACGCAAGGCGTAGAAGGCGCATTGCCCATCGCCATTGTGCCCTTTGGCTGGCAAAGCAGCACCGCACAAACCGAAGATATGGCGGCGATTATTACCAACGATTTAGCCCGCAGCGGACGTTTTGCCCCTTTGCCAGTACAGAGTATGCCGCAGCGTCCGACCACACAAACGCACATTGATTTTACGCTTTGGCGTGAACTCGGCACGCGCCATTTAGTCATCGGCAATGTATTACAACAAGGCTCGCTTTACCAAGTCAGCTTTCAATTGTTTGACATTTTGCGTAGCCAATCCGTAATTGGTTACAGCTTTTCGGCACAACCTAGCAACCTACGCCGCACTGCCCATCGTATTAGCGACATGATTTACAAAGCCTTGACCGGAGAAATCGGCGCGTTTGATAGCCGTATCGCTTTTGTTACTGTCGCGGGCAGCGGTAAAAATCGCACGTATCGCCTGCAAATGTCGGATGCCGATGGCGTTGGAGCGCAAACCATGTTGACCTCTCAAGAACCCATCTTATCGCCCGCGTGGTCGCCCGATGGACGACAACTGGCCTACACTTCTTTAGAAAACAAACGGGCGTCGGTGTTTGTACAAGACATCACCACCGGTCGCCGCGAAGCCGTTGCCAAATGGAAAGGACTCAACAGTGCGCCCGCGTGGTCGCCGGATGGACGCAAACTCGCGCTCACACTGTCTAAAGATGGCAATTCAGAAATTTATGTCTTAAACCTCACCACTCGTGCTTTACAACGTCTGACCATCAACCCCGCGATTGACACAGAACCCGCTTGGGCACCGGATGGGCGTTCTGTGATATTCACTTCTGATCGCGGTGGTCGTCCGCAGATTTATCGCGTCAACAGCGCAGGCGGCAACGCGCAACGCATCACTTTTTCTGGCACTTACAACGCCCGCGCCAGCTATTCCCCGGATGGTCAGCGCTTGGTCATGATTAACGGCGGTCAGCAAGGTTTTCGTATTGCCGTTTTAGAGTTAGCCAGCGGACAAATGAATGTATTAAGTCAAACCTCGATGGATGAATCGCCAAGCTTTGCGCCCAATGGCGATCTGGTGATTTACGCTTCAGGCAGACACTTGCAAGCTGTCTCGGTGGACGGACGGGTGCGCCAGCGCATCGCCGTCAGCGGCAATGCCACCATTCGTGAACCTGCATGGTCGCCGTTGAATCGATAGTCTTGTCATTCAAGACTAACGAGTGCGACGGCATCATGGCATAATAAGCCGATGCAACAATTAGATCGTTACATCGCTCGTCATATTTCCGTCGCCACCCTCTTAGTGCTGCTGGTGTTGGTCGGCCTGTTTTTGTTTTTCACTTTCATAGAAGAAGTGCAAGACATTGGCAAAGGTCATTATGACTCCTGGTTAGCCGCGCAATACGTATTGATGGTCGCACCGCGCCGGATTTATGAATTCTTCCCGATGGCGGCCTTGCTCGGCACCTTGCTCGGCCTTGGCGCGTTGGCTAACAGCAATGAACTGACCGTCATGCGTGCCGCAGGCATGTCCACCTTACGCATTATTGGCTCAGGCATGAAAATCGGTCTCGTCTTCATGTTGCCGATTTTAGCGCTAGGCGAAATCGTCGCCCCGCAAAGCGAGCAATATGCTCAAAACATGCGCTCATTTGCACAATCAGGACAAACAGCGGTGCAAGCGGGTAAAGGCTTATGGGCACGCGATGGACAACATTTCATCCGCATTCAAAGCATCGAACCCGGCGGACATGTCAAAGGCTTAGCCCTGTTTGAATTTGATGAACAATACGGCTTAAACACGCTCTCCCACGCCGAAGACGGTTATTATCAAGACGGTGAATGGGTGCTGGAAGGCTTAGCACAAACCCGATTTACCGATCAAGGCGTAGAAGCTGAAACGCTTACCTGGATTGAATGGGAATCCCTGCTCAGCCCCGAACTCATCAGCGTATTAATTCTGGAACCCTCACGCCTGTCTACCCTAGAACTGTACCGCTACATTGGTTATTTAAAAAACAATGCCTTACAGTCATCAGCCTATGAACTCACGCTTTGGCAACGGCTGATTTATCCCGCTCTCACCTTAATCATGATTTTCCTCGCAGCACCTTTTGTATTTGGCTCCTTACGCAACGTATCCATTGGGCAGCGCATCTTAGTCGGCTCCATGCTCGGCATCGTGTTTTATTTGCTCAACCGCGCCTTGGGATATTTCAGCGTGCTCTACGGTATCAGCCCCATTCTCAGTGCCGTGTTGCCACCTTTATTGTTTCTAGCTTTGGGCATCACCTTAATGCGTCGGGTGTTTTAACCCCCTTGTATTTGCTCAAAGAATAACACCACCTCTTCATTCCATTCCCCTCAAAGAAAAAGGACATTTGCTTGTATGGATTCTAATACCTATTTACAAGCCTCAGCCCGCACCGCCTCGGCTCAATTTCATGATGAATTAGTCAGCACAGCGATGCTAGACAGCACATTAAAACAAGCCATTGCGACTGGCGAACAAGTGGATGCTATTAAGAAAACCTTGTTTTACGGCAAAGCCTTGCCTGATCAACATCCCAGTCTGGAAGTACAACAAGCCGACTCCCAGTTAGAACCCCAACGCTTGCAAGCCGATGTGCTGCACGCAGCCTTGGGTTTATACACCGAAGCCACAGAATTGCTGGAAGCTTGCTTAGCCACTATGCAAGGGCAAGCGTTTGATGGCGTGAATGTTTTTGAAGAATGCGGCGATGCAGAATGGTATTTAGCCATGTTGTATCGCGCATTAGAGCGCACCCCTGAAGAAGCCAAGGCTGCAAATATTGAAAAGCTAAAGGCGCGTTATCCCGATAAATTTGCCACAGAACAAGCCGTAAAACGCGACTTAGACACCGAACGCGACATTCTTGAAGCCCATCTCGCATCAGGTTCGTAAAGATTCAAGGCATATAGCCATTTTATATGAGTTGTATAACGTTATAGGTAATGTCGCTCCAAGCAGCGTTATCCCTCGCATATAACTGATATATTTTGGCTATAGGAGTAATAAATCAAATGAATTCACATCACCTTTATCGGGTTGGTTCTTAGTCCCCCCCTGTTTTTATAAAAACAAGGGCTTGGAGTTACCAGGAAAAAGAATGTCTTATGCCTAGCTACGGTTTGATACAGCTTTTGATTAATCCACCGCATCCGCGCCCACCACGCCGATGCCATGCTTAGCATGTCCTATCATGTCCATAGACATGTCATGCGATGGCTCTGAAGTGACGTGCCTATAAGATAAACGGTGAAATACGGTGTCGTCATGGCGCTGCTGAGAGAATAGGTCAAAGTACATATAATTTTGGCCTAAAATTTGGTTAAAATGATGTTCCTTTTTTCTCTTTCTCAACGGCTGTTTTCTCATGTTTAATCTGACACTTATATCTCACTCATACCCATTAGGATTATGTGTGATCTTGCTGAGTCTGTCCTTCCCGCTCTCTGCTGATGAGATTGATCAGCAGCAACACGAGTTATTAGCCTTAAGCCTCAGCGATTTGATGAATTTAGAAGTCACTTCTGCGGCTAAGAAAAAACAAAAACTGGGGGATTCGGCGGCAGCGGTATTTATTATCACGCAAGAGGATATTCGCCGCTCAGGTGCTCAACATCTGGCTGAAGTGCTGCGCATGGCGCCGGGTTTATATGTGTCGCGCTTGAATGCCTACAATTGGCGAGTGACTTCACGCGGCGGTTTTAATGGCATTTATGTGGATAAAGTGCTGATCATGATTGATGGGCGTAGTGTTTATAACCTTCAGTTTTCTAATGTATTTTGGGATAACTTGGATATGCCGCTGGAGGATATTGAACGCATCGAAGTGATTCGCGGCCCTGGTGGGCCTTTGTGGGGGGCTAATGCGGTGAGTGGGGTTGTGAATATCATGACCCGCGATGCGGAAGAGACGCAGGGCGCTTTGTTGAGCGCCTCGGCAGGCGATCAAAATACTTATACGGTGCAGGGGCGCTTTGGCGGGCGATTAAACAAGAACAGTTTTTTCCGCGCTTATGCTAAAGCGCGTCGTTATCGTAGCCAACAGGGGGTGATTGTCGATGATGCGGATGATGCCGTACTAAACACGGGCGGTTTTCGCATGGACGGACATCCGGGTGATGTTCATTGGACGATTAATGGTGATGCTTATCATCTGGATGGAGGGGATTTGGATTGGCAAACCTTAGCCAAGCGTCGTCAAAAAGTCGATGGCGGTCATCTCTTAGGCCGCTGGTCATCTCGTTCTAATGATGGTTCAGAATGGCATGTGCAAAGTTATTATGATCGTCAACGACGCTTTGCCCCGGCTTATGGGGTGACCAATGAAGTGTGGGACATTGAGGGGCAATACCGCACCACTTGGGGGGCGCATGAATGGAATGCGGGACTGGGTTATCGTTGGATGCAAAGTGAAGTAGCAGCATTTTCATTAGTCACTCGTGAAGAACTCATGCGCCGCGATCAACTGTTTAGTGCTTTTGTGCAAGATGATATTCGCTTAATCCCAGATCAGTTGAATCTGTTGCTGGGCAGTAAGTTTGAACATAATGATTATACGGGGGTTGAGATTCAGCCTACTGCGCGTTTGTTATGGCACCCGCAAGAGGATTATTCCTTCTGGGCTGCGGTGTCGCGGACGGTGCGCACGCCTTCTCAAGTGGCGGATCATATTCGTGGAGAGCTGACTCCAGCCGCGATATTTAATCCCTTTCAACCGCTTAACATGGTGTTTAATTTTCAGGGTAATAGTGACGTTAAGTCAGAAACGGTAATATCTTATGAACTGGGTTTTCGCTTTCGTAGTCACGCTTATTTGAATTGGGATGTCACGGCCTTTTATGACAATTACAAAAAT
The DNA here is from genome assembly GCA_016744475.1 of Thiotrichales bacterium. Lineage (GTDB taxonomy): Bacteria > Pseudomonadota > Gammaproteobacteria > Beggiatoales > Beggiatoaceae > BB31. Next base: position 13,647 of record JADGEH010000066.1, read on the forward strand.
TTAGCCCAACGCATTGATCGCGGTGTGCCGGATTTAGCTAATGGGCGCGTTTTGGTTTACGGCAGTTTTGAAAATCAAGTTAAAGGCCATCACTACGGGTTGGAAACGGTGATGAACTGGCAACCCTCTGCGCATTGGCAATTGAAACTGTCGAACACTTTATTAAACAGTCAAATGAGCGTCACACCAGGGGTGCCTTATAATCCTGATGATATTGAAAACGGCACTCCACACGTACAATGGTCGATACAAAGCTATGTGGATTTGAGTCCCGATTGGGGATTGAATGTGGATTTACGCTATGTGGGTGATATACAAAATACACAGGCGTATTGGGGGCTGAATGTGAATCTGTTGTGGCAAATCAACCAGCAATGGGATTTATCATTGAGCGCTCAGAATCTATTAGACGCACAGCAGCAAGAATATGACACCAGTAGTTTCAGTATTAATTTATCCGAAAACCCGCGCAATGTTTCGGCTCAATTACGGTGGCAGTATTAGAACCTATTACGAAGATGGGGAATCGAAGCGAAAATTCGCCTTATCCCGTTTTCGTATAGGCTCTTAGGCTCTGTCTCACTCGTTCCCACGGTTTCCATCACTGCCATTAAGTTAAGCTCAGTAGCATTGCAATGCTGTTGATTTTATTCTCCCTCCTTCAAAGAGCGGGCTAGGGTGGAATAGGCGCATTCTTATTGCTTTCAATTATTAATGCACTGTCATGCGCCGTATTCCACTCTCTCCAAATGCTGAACATGATTTGAAATAGGTGGAATACTACATTTTTACGTTTTGTAGATACCTTTGCCTGCAAGAAGACCTCTCTTTTCTCTATGATGTTGTCGGCGGGGTTTTCCAGCCTGCTTCTGGTAAGTCGGAGGTTTTTGAGTCTTGTCGGACAATGTAGGGGGAATGCTCGCCGGTATTGGGCGTTTTCCATCCCATTGACGCGCAATACCCAAAAGGCATCAAAACAGGGGCGATGTTGTAGAAATATATCTTTTAAGTGATCGCCCAGAATGTCCCCTGCCCCCACCGAAACACCTAATAGTAGCCAGAATTTTAAACCCGCCACGGTGCCCATGTTTTTCAGGCTATACGCTAACAAGAGAGCTAACAGTGGGAAAGAAAAGGCTTTTTTGGATGAGCACCCAGTCATTAAAAAATCTAAACCAGGACTGTTCCAATCTTGATTCAGCCAAATCAGCAGTGTGGTATCCACACTATATCGTCAATATAAGGTGTAACACGCCCAACAAAATTGGTTGATGCAGCATATAAATCCACAAGCTATGTCGTCCAGCCCAGCTTAAAATCTTGATTTTTGCAGGCAAGGGACGGGCTTTTAACCACTGTTTTTGTAAGCTGAGTTGCGCAGCAAAGATACCCAGCAACACCACGCCAAACCAGGGCAAGAGCGGGACATAATCTTCGGTGGCGGGTTTGTGGGTCATCAGCCCAATAAATTGCCAAGGTTGTTGATTAAAAAAGGCATGTTCTACGAAAAGGCCGATGGCCATGAGGGCTATGCCTAAGACTAAGTTAATCCCACTTTTTAGCCGTACAAAGCCTAAGCCCAATACGCTGGCGAGCAGAATAAAATGTAATATGCCAAAAAAAATAAACCGGTGCGGAAACAGCCATACGCTGGAGATGGTGGCTAATAAAGCACAGACCGCAAGCCAACCTAAGCGTAACCAGGCGCGTTGAGACAGCAGTGTTTTGCGCGTCGCCAGCACTAGGCTAAAGCCCACGAGCGCTAGAAACAGGGCGACAATGCTGTAGCGAAAGCCCAGCCAAAAAGGATCGTTGGGAAAATCAAAATACACCACCCGCAAAAATACTAAGTCGTAACAAAAATGGTAGATCACCATGAGCAAGATGGCGATGCCACGCAGGGCATCAATCAGTGGATAGCGAGGTAAAAAGGCGGGGGCGGAGGTTTTTTGGCGGGGGGATGGGCGTTTTTTCACAATGAGGCTTTTTCCTGCACGGCAAGTTTATCTAAGGCTTCAAGAAATAAGGCTTTTTTCAGCGGTTTAATCATGTAATGCACAAATCCTGCGGTTTTGGCTTGCGACAAGGCAGCGGAGCTATCATCGGCACTTAAACCAATCACGGGAATATCACGGGTGCCGGGCACTGAGCGCAGGCGTTCTAGGACTTCAAAGCCGTTGATGCCGGGTAAATTAATATCCAGCAAAATAATATCGGGGCGATGGGCGCGTGCCAGTTCTAGCCCCATTTCCCCGGTGGGCGCGGAAATAAAGGCAATTTCAGGACGATCTTGGAGGATTTTGCCCATTAAGCTGACGTTAGTACGACTGTCTTCGATATAGAGCAAGAGGTATTTACGATCTGTGCTGGGGTTGGCTTGTTTGCTGGGCGCGCTGGTTTCCCCTGTAGGCAGTTCGATCCAAAACGTGGTGCCGACATCTAATGTGCTTTCCAGACCAATGTGCCCGCCCATCACGTCTAGCAATTGCTTGGCGATGGTCAGCCCGACACCTGTGCCTTTACTAAGATTGCGTCCGCTGATGCGGGTAAAGGGTTTGAAAATTTGCGCTTGTTGTTCTTCTGCCATGCCCACGCCTGTATCGGCGACCACTAAGCGCACGCTTTCTACGGACGTTTGTTCAATGCGGACTTCCACTTGCCCTTGTTCTTTATTGTGCTTCACGGCATTGGATAATAATTGCAGCAATACTTGTTGAATGCGCTCGGCATCGGCTAAAGCATGGATCGGCGCAGTGGGTAATTGGCTGACATCTAGGGATAAGCGCTGATCCAATAATTGTGGGCGTATCATGTCTACAGAGTCGTTGACCACCGCTAATAAATCGGCTTTGGTGATCTTTAACTCAATTTTGCCGGATTCAATTTTGGTTAAATCCAGCACTTCATTGATCAGTCCTAATAAATTGCGTCCGGCTTGCAAAATATTATCGACATAAGCCAGCAAATCTTCGTAGTAATCAGGGTCTGGCGCTTCGGGTGGATCATCTAAATCTTCTTGTAAAATCTCGCCATAACCTAAAATGGCATTCATCGGGGTGCGCAATTCATGGCTCATGCTGGAGAGAAAATCAGATTTAGCCGCACTGGCGGTTTCGGCGCTTTCTTTAGCCGCTAATAAAGCCCCCGCGACCTTTTGTTGTTCTGATATATCTTTAAACATCAGCACCGAACCTGTGATCCTCGCGCCTTTGCTGATAGGGGTGAGTGTGCAGGCAATCGGTATATCGTCTTGGTCTTGGCGGTGCAAAGCCGCCGTTGCGTCATTAAGATTGGTGCCCTCACAAATTAAACGCATGAGGGTTTCAGCATCCATGTTTTGCATAGGCTGCCATTGATCGCGAATGCTTAGACGTGAAAATACTTGCTGGGTGTCGGGTAAGCCTTCAGCAAAACCCAGATATTCACGGGCGGCAGGATTGATAAACAATAATTGGGCTTCGCGTCCAAACACGCATAAACCGACATTCAGCGAGTACACCACAGAACGCAGCTTGTCGCGCTCGGCAATAATATGCACCACTTCTTGTTGGGCTTGCGGTAAATGTGCTAGGGGTTTGCTGTATTCAAAGCTCGGAGCGGTATCAGATTGTTGGTAGACTTCCTCCACTTGCTGTAAAAATTGCCGCCAGCGAGCAGGATCACTAGGGGCGGTATCGGCGCTTAAGCCGGATTGCTGCAACTGTTGAAGAAGTTGAGGATGCATAAGCCTACCTTGGTGTTTTTAGAATGGATGCTAATCGTTATTCACAGTGTAGAAAAAATAGGATGTGTCCGTTTTAGGCACAGACTGTATTGAGAGCGTGGGCAGGTCTGTTGCAATGATGGAACATCATGAGATTCTAAGAGCCTATACGAAAACGGGATCATCGGCTGCAAATCCGCCCTTTTGGTCAGGTTTTCCGCTTTTTTTCGTTAAATAGCGCGCTATTCGCCTTAAAAAACCGAAAAACCTGCCTCAAAATAGCGCATTTTCGCTTCGATTCCCCATCTTCGTATAGGCTCTTATAGAATTTAAGAGTGAGGCTTTGTGTGATGATGTTCCGTGTCCACTTCAGGCACCGGATCATATCCCCCCGGATGCCAAGGATGACAGCGTGCCAAGCGTTTCATCCCCATCCACAATCCACGCATAGCCCCATACTTCTCTATCGCTTCTTCAGTGTAACAGGCACATGTGGGGTAATAGCGACAATTATTGCCCAAAAATGGGCTAAGGGCGTAACGATAAATTCTGACCAACCACAGGACGATGGTTTTCATGGTTTTTCATCACTGTTTGGCGGTTCAGATTCAGCAGGCTTCTCAGGGTGGATGCCATCATCGTCCATAATAATCTCGTGTGCAGGGCCTTCCATGTCTTCAAATTGTCCGCTTTGAATCGACCACATTAAAGCCCAAGCAATCAGACCCACGATAATTAAAGACACGGGAATGAGTAAAAGCAATATATCCATATTTATTTGATGTTCTATGTTTTGATCGGAGAAGAGCCGTCATATTGGCATGAAGCGTCGTATGTTAGCGTTTTTTTATGCCATTGTTGTAATAAAATATAGTCTTTTACCCAATCAATCGCCTGTGCCAAATGATGTTGTGCGGCTGGGGTTAATGGACTGCCCAGCTCAAATTCATAAGCCCGAATACCCAACATAAAGGCCGGGGGCGGGGGCTTTTGCCAAACATCCGCATACACTTTTAATACGGCTTGTGGCGATAAAGCATGGCTGGTGTAGCTCACGTCTTGAGCAGGTAACACAGGCGCAAAGATAAAAGGTGGTGGACAACTTTGATGCGCATCGATAAATAAGGCTTGCTGATGGCCTTGTAAATCCCAAGCATGTTCAATATGTAATTGGAAATCTTCAATCAGTGTCAACGAGGTTAATTCAAGCGCCTGAATCGCCTGTAATAACAAAGGCCCTAAAGCATCATCCCCTCGGCTGGGGTTTCCACAAGCAAACACAATGTGCTTGATATTTTCAGACTTTTTCATTTTCATGCTGCATCCCGTATAATCCAAGCTTCCTATCACCAAGCCCCCCATAAAAACTCATGAGTCTTCGCGATTTTTTTAGCTACACCTTACGTTTAACGATTTATTTCAGTTTATTGCTGATCACGATACTGATCACCGCACTGCTTTATCTGCAAAATAGCCTCTTGCCTGAATTACCGGATGTCAACAGCATTAAAGACATCCGTATGCAGGTACCTTTACGCATTTATACCAAAGATAACGCCGCCTTGGCAGAATTTGGCAAAGAACGCCGCACACCCTTAGTACGCAAAGATATTCCTGAATCTTTAATTCAAGCCATATTAGCCGCTGAAGATGCTCGCTTTTATGAACATATTGGCGTTGATATGAAAGGTTTAATCCGAGCATTGGTTAATTTTTTAAAAACCCAGCGCAAAGAACAAGGTGCCAGTACCATCACCATGCAATTGGCGCGGAATATTTTTGATGAAAAAATTGGTTCAGAAAAAACCTTTAAACGTAAATTTAAAGAAATGCTCACGGCTATACAAATTGAGCGTAGCTTTAGCAAGGATGACATTCTTGAACTCTATTTGAATAAAATATTCTTAGGTCATCGCTCTTATGGTATGGCGGCTGCTTCACAAGTGTATTATGGCAAAACATTAAAAGAACTCTCCTTAGCACAATACGCTATGCTGGCAGGACTACCTAAAGCCCCATCTAAATATAACCCTTTAAGCAACCCAGAACGTTCTTTAATTCGCCGCAATTACATCTTAAAACGGATGCATGAATTGGGTTTTATTAACGAAACACAACGTATAGAGGCGCAAGCCGAACCCGTCAGCGCACAGCGTTATACCTTTTCGCGGGATTTCGACGCGCCTTATATTGCTGAAATGGTGCGCATGTTCATGCGAGAAAATTATCCTGATGATACCTATACCGGGGGCTATAAGGTCTATACCACGGTGGATACCCGTTTACAGGGTTATGCGCAGCAGGCTTTACGCAACACCGTGCTCAATTATGATCATCGCCACGGCTACCGTGGGGCGATGGAGCACGTCAATTTAGCTGATTTAATGTTGCCTGAAAACTTAGCCAGTTTACCGGTGGAAAAAGGTGAACTTCCGCTGACGCAAGAAGATATATGGCTATCCGCATTAGACGCTTACCAACCCTATGTGGATTTGCAGCCTGCTTTAGTGCTGGCGGTAGAACAACAAATCGCCTTGGTGTATAGCAAAGAAGGTCAAGCCATTTTATTGGAATGGGAAGCTTTATCCTGGGCGCGACGTTATATCAGTGATACACGCCAAGGTTATCCTCCTAAACAAGCTTCGGATGTGCTTAGTCCTGGCGATATTGTGATGATTCAGCCCATTCCTGAAGTGATAGAAAAAGAGACAGAAGTAGACACCGAAACGCCAGACGCTCCCGTCACAGAAGCAACATCAGACACCACAAAGACCGAAGACACCGCAGACACCGAAGAAAAACCTCAAAAATGGCGTTTAAGCCAGGTGCCCAAGGTCTCCGGCGCATTGGTGTCGCTGGATTCCAAAACAGGAGCCATTCTCGCTTTAACGGGTGGGTTTAATTATTACAGCAGCAAATTCAACCGCGTGATTCAGGCCAAACGCCAACCCGGTTCTAACTTCAAACCCTTTGTATATTCTGCGGCACTTGAACATGGCTACACACCTGCCAGCATCATCAACGATGCGCCGATGGTCTTTCGCTATGGTAGAAAAGTGTGGAAACCCGAAAACTATGGGCATAAATTCAACGGCCCAATCCGTTTGCGAAAAGCCTTGGCTAAATCCAAAAATCTCGTGTCTGTGCGCTTAATTGAAGATGTGGGTTTGAACAAAACCTTAGATTATGTCAGCCGTTTTGGTTTTAATCCGAAAGAATTACCTCACAACTTAACCCTGTCTTTAGGCACACCTGAACTGACCCCTTTACAAATCGTCAGTGGTTTTGCCGTGCTGTCTAATGGCGGTTATCGTGTTGATCCTTACTTCATTGAACGCATTGAAAATTACACCGGAGAAGTGATTTATCAAGCCAATCCTGCGGTGGTGTGTGATGAATGCGATATGCCCTTAGACCCGCCTTTGATTAAAGAAGATGATTTAGAATTGACCGGTTTAGCTGCTTTACTCGCCGAAGATGAAGCAGAAAAAGCCCGCTTGCTGCAAGGCAATACGCCGGATTCTCCGATCTTTCATCCCCATCAAGCACCGCCTCATCAACCGCGCTATGCGCCCCGCGTCATTTTGCCGCAAAATGCTTGGTTGATGACCTCCATTCTCAAAAGCGTCATTATTGAAGGCACCGCCACACGCGCCAAACGCCTGAAACGCGATGATTTAGCAGGAAAAACAGGCACCACCAATGAGCAACGCGACGCTTGGTTTTCAGGATTTAATCACGCCATTGTCACGACCGCATGGATGGGCTTTGATCAGCCGCGTTCGCTGGGAAAAACAATTAATGGTAGAGAAACGGGCAGCAGTGCCGCATTACCCATGTGGATGGCCTTTATGAAACAAGCACTACAAGGCACGGAATCCCAAAATCTCCCCATGCCCGCTGGCATTGTACGTACCCGTATTGATCCAGACAGCGGCCTATTAGCCCGCAGCGATCAAGACAATGCTATGGTGGAATATTTCCGCAAAGGCTCTGTGCCTAGGCGCTATGCTCAACGGACACAAGAACAGTATTTGATTGATATTGAAGAAGATGTAGGGGCAGGCACGGATCAATTGTTTTAGAGCCTATACGAAGATGGGGAATCGAAGCGAAAATGCGCTATTTTGAGGCCGGTTTTTCGGTTTTTTAAGGCGAATAGCTGGCGTGTGTTGATAAAAAGCGGAAAACCTGACCAAAAGGGCGGGTTTGCAGCCGATGATCCCGTTTTCGTATAGGCTCTTAGGATGTTTATTCGTTCAGATTCATTTTGCTAAGGATTAAAGATAGATGATGGCTTTTTTACTGATTTTAACCGCATACCTTTTAGGTTCGATTTCTTCAGCCGTGATTGTGTGCCGTGTATTTGATTTGCCTGACCCTCGTACCCAAGGTTCAGGCAATCCCGGTGCAACCAATGTGTTGCGTCAAGGCAATAAAAAAGCCGCATTGATGACTTTAGTTTTTGACATTCTTAAAGGCGTATTAGGCGTATTATTAGCCCAACTGATCCTACCTCTTCCTTGGGTTATTAGCGCTGCGGCACTGGCTGCCTTTTTAGGACATCTATATCCCGTCTTTTTCAAATTCAAAGGCGGCAAAGGCGTTGCCACCGCATTAGGCGTGCTCATCACAGTCTCTTGGCCCGTCGGTTTATTATGTTTATTCACCTGGCTCGGCATGGCCTTTGTGTTTCGTTATTCCTCATTATCCGCTCTCACCGCTGCACTACTCGCCCCTGTTTACATGCAACTCATCATGCAGCAATGGGTCTTTACTTTAACCGCTGCGCTGATGGGGGCTTTACTCATCTGGCGACATCGCAGCAACATTCAAAAACTGCGCAATGGCTTAGAAGATAAAATCAAGCTAAGGAGTGCCCAATGAAAAGCTTAAAATGGCTGGTCTTATCAAGTTTATTCCTATCCGCCTGTACCACTTCCCCCCTCAAAACTGATTTACCGCCAGAACAAGCCGTGTGGTCCAGTGACGGCAACGAAGTCGCTGTGGTGCAAGCCTTAATTGATCCCAACGAACCCACCCGCCAGCAATATCAGATATTTGTACGCCGTCCTGATGGTTCTGATAACCGTCAAGTCACAGGCGTGCGCACCGAGCAAATACGCCAACTGTATTACATGAAATCGCCGGACTATGTGATTGCTGAATCCTTGCTCGAAGGAGGACTCTCACGATTTGACAAAATCACCCTGGATGGACATGAAATCACCGTCATGGAAACACGCCAAAACACCGCGCAATTATGTCCCGACCACATAGGCGTATTGCCCTTGGTGCAACACGGTGTGCTGCCTTCACCAGACGGCAAAATCCTTGCGCATCTATACAACCGCGCTTGCGGACACATCGTGATCGAATTTTTACAAGCCCATAGTTTATTAACCAAAGACGGCTTCACACTGAATATTTCCGCCCCCGCACAAGCCACTTGGCATCCGCAAGGCTATTTAATCATCGCCTTAAATGACGGCAAAACCGCTTGGCGCGTCGGCATTGAACAAGCACCCATGCCCACGGAATATCCGCGTTGCTTATACCCCACCACCACTAGCAGTAATCTCTCTGCCGACGGACGCCGCGTTAGCTTGATTAATGGACAATTAAAAATGGCTCAAGAAGAAGCCCAACGCGCATTTGGTTGTCAATAAATAGCGTTTCTTTAAGAACCTAAAGTTTAATCCCAGATTGTTTTAATAACGCTAACAAACGCTGGTTTTCAGCATTGAGTTTTTCCGCCTCCGTTTTAGCGTGCTCTACGCTAACGGCGGCTTGCTCTGCTTTAACCTCAGCTTGTTCTGCTTTAGCTGCTGCCTCTTCTGCTTTAGCCTCCGCTTGTTCTGCTTTAAGTTCAGCTTGTTCCGCTTTAGCCTCTGCTGTCTCCACCGAACGTTCTAAATCTTGAAGTTCGGTGAGAATATCATCTTCTATGTCCATCGCCTCTTCCACTGATTTTTCAACAATTGCACGTTGTAAGCGTCGCAAAATCGGGCGATAACATTCATTCATATCCAACTCATTGAGCTCCAAAATATGCTGATCATGACTGATGAGTTTTTGATTGAAAATCTGTAGCAAATCTTCAACGGCATTACGTTTTTGTTCACCTAAATGCGGAATTTGAATAATGTAACTGTCATGCGTTAAGGTTTCAATAAAGGTTTCTTTGTGCGCCAGAGGTTCTTTAGTGATTAAATCATGGCTTTCACGTTTAACATGAATTACGGGGGCTGAGCTGTGTTCTAAAGCATGACCGAGAAAATAAATCGTCAACAGCGGTAAAGCTTGTTTGCGACCATCCACCTCCACGGCATTATTAGGGTCGCGGTATTGTTCTCCCAAATAGCGGCGAAATCGCATGATGTCGGTGACTAATTTCGCCTTTTGTACTTCAATCAAGACTTTGTGTGTCTCACCCGCCGCATTTTTAATGGTGGCTGCAAAATCTAAACGATAAACCGTGAAATGACGCGGATAATCTAATTTCGCCGTGTGTTCTTGTGGCGTGAAGGTCAGTTCAATAATCTCTTCATCTAAAATAGTGGATAACAACAACTTGGCTAAGCTGTTGTCGTCCATCAAGTATTTGAATACTGCATCATAAATAGGGTTGGCTATGCGCATTGAGAGTTCCTTGAAAAATTAGGGTTTAATCTTCGCTGGCTTGAGTAGTGCTGACAAACGCTGGTTTTTTGCTTCAATCCAGTAGAGAGGCATAAATGTCATACTTATTTCAACGTTCCCATCGGCATTTTTCTCCCCCCACACGACTTGTTAGACCTTTGGCTCTTGCTGTGTAGTGCAATGAATCCCGCCTCCGCCTGCCGCAATCCCGTCAATATTGAGTAGAATAATCTCACGATGTGGAAACAGTTTTTCCAGTGTGCGTCGCGCATCGGCATCAGCCTTCTTATCACCAAATTCAGGAGCGATGACGGCACCATTGCACACGTAAAAGTTGATGTAACCTGCTGCGAAATCATCACTGGCATATTGCTCTCTCATCTGTGAAGGTGCTTCCAGCACGACGACTTCAAGACTTCTACCCTGTGCATCTGAGACCGTGCGCAGAATGCCCAGGTTTTGTTTGGTCACTGCATGGTCAAATGACAGAGGATCAGGATCATAAGCAGCAACGACAACGCCTGGCTGGGTAAATCGAGCATAAAAATCGGTATGCCCATCCGTGATGTCTCTACCCTTAATGCCGGGTAACCAAATAATCTTTTCCAACCCCAGGAGCTGCTTCAACTCCTTTTCACATTCAGTCTTGGAGACACCTGGATTACGATTATCATTGAGCACGCAACTCTCAGTGATGATGGCGGTTCCGTGACCATCTACCTCGAGACCACCGCCCTCCAGAATCAGTTTGGATTTTGTATATTTTGTTCCCGCAAGCTCAGCAACAATACCCACCACTTTTGCGTCGTTGTCAAAGGCTTGCTTTTCTCCCCACCCATTGAAATTGAAATCAATGGCCTGCTTTTCTCCCTGCTTTGTCACAATAAAAACAGGTCCTATATCTCGCATCCACAGGTCATCAAGCGGGCAGGTGATCAGCTCGACTTTAGAGCCCATTAAACGTTTTGCTATTGCAATATCTGATGAACGAACCAGCATAGAGACAGGCTCGTATTCGGCGATGGTTAGAGCAATGTTGGCTAGATTGCGCTGTACTTCAGGCAAGAGCTGCCGACCCCAGATTTTCTGACTGGCACCAAAAGCCATCCATGTTCGATGATGTGGCTCGCCCTCGTCAGGCATGAACCCAATATTTTTACGGGTGTTCATCGCCATGGCTTTGTCAAAGCCACCCAGAAGGGCTGTTGCTGAAACCAGCCCCAATGTTTTCACGAAATGCCTTCTATTTACCATGAATGGTGTCTCTGGAGTTATCAAGGTAGGAATGAGCAACTTTATAAACGGCGGCATATAAAGGGTAAATAAGCGGGTGGCAAGGTGGTATTCCCCTGGTGTTGGTACACCACTTCGCCAGGTAATTCATGATAACCGCAAGCGCTCAGTATAAATAAAGGATTATCCAAGGATGCAGCGGTGCGTAAACTCAATGTTGCCTCCTGTAAGGCAGCTTCTTGAAATTGCATGGAAAAAACACCCGATTGGCTTTGCAGTCCAGTGGTATATTTGCCCTCAGTTTTTGCGGCTAAATTCACTGAAGTGGCAGGCCATGAGCCATGACTGGCATAGAACACCACGGCTCTATTACGGGCATCGCTCAATAGCCCGATAGCTTCTGCCGCGTAGCTTTTATAAAAAGCATTCTCAAACATGCTGAGCAAAGGCACTACAATAAACATGATAATAAACACCGAGAGTATTAATTCCAATCTAAAGGGGGTAAAGAACAAATAAAATAATAAACAAGCAAGAGATAAAATACTCAGTAAAATAAACATAGGTTTTCTCCTTTAGAAGCTAGGCTTTAAGTCTGTTAAAATAGAACACGCTTAAACTAATGGATGCGTTGTACTAACGCACCGTCTTTCAAATGCTGTTGACCGCCATAACCACTACATCAAAGCTGGATAAATCGGTTGAAACGACCACTTGCACCTTTGACTAAATACATTGTCTCCTCATCAGGCTTGAGAAGAAAAATTAGTAAAGCTAATATCCAGAGTATGATCTATAGGGAAATGATCTCAGTTATACGACTCAAGTAATCCGGTTTAAAAGGCAACGCAAACGGCGCAAGAGGCGCTAGAGACGCAAAGAACGCCAGCGTTTCAAAACGATGTTTTACTCGTTCCCATGTGACACATCACTGCCATTAAGTTTGACAAAATATGACATTAGAAGCATATCTTTCGCCGTCGCTTCGCGTGGTTCAATAAATGTCGAGCAGAAGGTTTTTTCTGGGTACTTCTCGGTTTTCCCGATAAAGCGTCGGGTTTGTTGAAAATAGCGACTCTAATTTCTTTAATATCAAGTCATTATCACCATCACTATACAAAATGTCTATCGCATGATTTTTAATGGCATTGAATGACACGGCGCGATTCACTGGTTGCTTGTGTTTCGTCTGTTTTTCCGCCAGTTTGGCATCTGTGTCGGCGGCTAAAATGGATTCTAAGCCTGTTAAGTACACCGCTGCGAAAAAGTCTTGATACACGGACTCGGCTGTTTTTCCGGTAAAATTTTCCAAGCGCTGCGAGACAGGGAGAGGCGCAGCCGGGGTCGAGTAGCCCGCGACAAGGCATCATTTTGGACGGTGGCGCCAGCGATGCGAAGGGTTTTGGTTCGCATCGCGGGTGTTGCCAAGACAAAATGTATTTGCCGTATAGTCATGGGGGAAGGCAGTGGCCGTAGCAGCGGAGTGCGAAGGTGACTGGGTGATACCGGACGTGTCGGGGCACCAAAACAGCGTCTCGCGCCCACTTGAGAAGTTCTAAGGACAGGGATGTCCGTGAACATCTCTCAAACGATGCGAGACACCACTTAAGTCGGGTTTTCAAAATCCCATAAAAGGTGTCTTCGCCCCAA
>JADGEH010000067.1 GCA_016744475.1 Thiotrichales bacterium
GGTATGTCCGGCATGGGCGGCTACTACTATTGGACACCTCCCACAGGTATGGGCGGAATGTCCGGCATGGGCGGTATGGGTGGAATGTCCGGCATGGGCGGCATGGGTGGAATGTCCGGCATGGGCGGCATGGGCGGCATGAGTGGAATGTCCGGCATGGGCGGCATGAGTGGAATGTCCGGAATGGGTGGAATGTCCGGCATGGGCGGCATGGGTGGAATGTCCGGCATGGGCGGCATGAGTGGAATGTCCGGCATGGGCGGCATGAGTGGTATGTCCGGCATGGGCGGCATGAGTGGAATGTCCGGCATGGCGGGTATGCGCTAAGCACCCTAGAAAAAAATGCATCCCGATGTTTAGGGATGCATTTATCGTTGCTTTATCCATTGTTAAAACAGGTTGTTTCTCACCCAAGCAGCCTGTTTTAACACATTGATAGAAGCCTTTGCGTCACTCTCATTCAACAATAAAAAATAAACCACTTCTTGCTCAAGCCCAGGAGAACCAATCTAATGAAAAACGTATTTGTCGCCTTGGCAATACTGACCTGCCAAAGCCTGAGTGGACTAGCTATTGCAGAAGAGGATTACGAGTCCGCACGCTGGAATCCCCTGCATTTCAAACCCGCTATTAACTCTGCTACAAATGAAGACTGTCTAGCCTGTCATCAAGAAATTATCAATCGCACAGTCAAATCCCAATCTCCGGCAGGCGTTAAAGCCGCTGACAGCTTAGCGTGGTATCAAACCTTAAGCCTGTATGAAGGCGAACAAGACACCTTTCATCGCCGTCATTTAGTCACACCGCTGGCGAAAGAATTCATGAATTTACAATGCAACACCTGTCATCAAGGGCATGATCCGCGTGAAGAAGCGCCAAATCCGCCCACCGCAACAGATGCAGGTTTCACCTTGCGCAAAACAGTCAACCCTGAAACCACTTGCCTGAAATGTCACGGCAAAATGAACTATCAAATGATGGGCTTGCCTGCACCTTGGGAAAAATCTAAAAACATGTTTCAAACTTGCATGGCCTGCCACGTCGCTATCCGCACCGTGCGCCATCAAGTCAATTACTTAAACGCCGATAACATTGAAACGGCAGCACAGAAAAATCCTGATGTGTGTTATGGCTGCCACGGTGGACGCGCTTGGTATCGCGTGGCCTATCCCTATCCCCGCCACGCATGGCCTGGTGCTTCCCCACAAACGCCAGATTGGGCGAAACATCGTCCTACCGAATCTGAACCGCGTTTTCGCTTAAACGAAAAAACCGCAGCGAAGTAGTAAAACAAGACTGATAAGGCACATTCCTCGCTTTTAATCCTCCTCTTTAAAACAGAGGAGAACAAAGCAGCCTTACACACCTTCCTTAAGAAAAGACCCTGCGCTGAGAATCTTTATTTATTTAAAAGAACAAGCGCTCTGAAAAGGAACTAGCAACCATGAGCTTTTCCAATCAACAATTAGAACTCCTAAAAAACAGCCTCAACGTCAACCGACGTGATTTCCTAAAAACCACCGTCGCCGCAGGTGCGGCGGTGAGCCTAGGCTTGCGCCCAGAAGCGGCTAAAGCCTTTGCTTACGAGCCTTATCCGCGTGATGATCAGCTAGAAACCGTCGTCACCAGTTGCGCGCACAACTGCGGCTCGCGGCACATGCTCGTCGCCCACAAAAAAGGCGATGTCATTGTACGTTTATCCTCTGACGATGGGCGTTACCAACAAGGCGGCATGTTCGGCAAAGACACCTTTGAAGAGCCACAACTGCGTGCCTGCTTGCGCGGACGCTCTTACCGCTCTCGTATCTATTCAGCCGAACGTTTGCTCTACCCCATGATTCGCGTGGGCGCTAGAGGCGAAGGAAAATTTCGCCGAGCTTCCTGGGACGAAGCACTCGGTATGGTTGCACATAAAATGCAGGCACTCAAAGACAAATACGGGCCCACCGCATTGCTTGATCAAAGCTATGCGGGAGCCTCTTATGGCGTGTTGCACAAATCCGATCAAATTGAAGGCTTGCTAGGGCGTTTCCTTGGCATGTTTGGTTGTCGCACCAATTCTTGGTCTGTGCCTTCTTATCAAGCCACCACTTTCAGCTCGCGCACCACCTTTGGCACCATTGAAGACGGCAACGAAGATGACACCTTTGCACACTCCAAGCTCGTCATCATGTGGGGTTGGAATCCGGCCTACACTTTCCACGGCGGCAACACCTTCTACTACATGCGCATGGCCAAACAAAATGGCTGCAAATTTGTCGTCATCGACCCACAACACACTGATTCCGCCTCCACTTACGATGCCTGGTGGATACCCATTAAGCCCAATACTGACGCGGCTATGATGGCAGGTATGGCGTACTATATTTTCGCCAACAACCTACAAGATCAAAACTTCATCAACCGCTTCGTACAAGGCATAGATCGTGGCTCCATGCCGCATTGGGCGCACGGTCAAGAAAGCTTCAAAGACTACATCATGGGCTTATCCGATGGCATTCCCAAAACTCCACAATGGGCCGCCAATATCTGTGGCGTACCCGCCGAAAACATTGCCAAATTGGCACACATGTACGCCACCACTAAGCCCGCAGCGCTCAAAGCCTCCTGGGCACCTGGACGCAACGCTTACGGCGAACAATACAACCGCATGGCAGCCGCCCTGCAAGCCATGACAGGCAACATCGGCAAACTCGGTGGTTGCGCCGAAGGGGTCGGTAAAGCCTGGCACGCCGAAGGCATCGCCTATCCTTACGACGAATTTGCCAATGTGTGGTACGCCTCCATTAAATCCGACCGCTGGGCGCATTGCGTATTGAACTATCCCAATGTCAAACGCGAAGAAATCGGCTTGTGGCCGCGCAATGATAATCTCGATGGTGTCGCGCCCAATATTCGTGGCATTTTCTGGCAAGGTTCTGATTGGTTTAACCAACTCACCAATATCAATAAAGAAATTGCCGCGATTAAAAAACTTGACATGGTGGTGTGCATGGATTCCACCATCACGCCTTCCGGTCTGTGGGCTGATGTATTACTTCCCATCGCCACCCACTTCGAGCGCCACGATGTCGCCCTGCCTTGGTACAAAGGCCACTACTACATCCATCGCCCCAAAGTCATCGAACCCTTGGGCGAATCCAAAACCGACTTACAAGTCTTTACCGAACTAGGCTACCGCCTAGGTTTTGGCGAACGATACAACCCCAAAGCCAACCGCGATTATTTCAAACACAACGATGCCGTAGACGAAGCCTATTTACGCGAATGGTGGGAAGGCAAAGTCATGCATCACCAAGGTGTGACCATGCCCTGGGAAGAATTTAAACAGCGCGGTGTATACAAATTCAAACTGCCACGGCCTCATGTCGCCTTCCAAGATAATATTGAAAAAGGTGTAGCTTGGAACACGCCATCGGGCAAAATTGAAATTTTCTCCACGACGCTGGCACAAACCAAAGATTGGACACGCACCCAATACGGCTACTACATCCCCGCGATTCCTAAATGGATTGAACCGTGGGAATCACTCAACAGCCCGAAAACGCAGAAATTCCCCTTCCACATGATTACGCCACATCCACGCTGGCGCACACATTCCATCTTCCACAACATCCCCTGGCTACGCGAAACTTTCCAACAAGAAATCACTCTCAATGCCAGCGATGCCAAACGCTTAGGCATTAAAACCGGGGACACCTTAGAAGTTTGGAATGATCGTGGCGGCATCGTCCTCCCAGCATTCACCACGGAGCGCTGTATGCCCGGAGTCGTCATCGTCTACGAAGGCGCTTGGATGGACATTGACGAAGACGGCTGGGATCGCGCTGGCAACCCCGACTTCTTAACCTTGGACGAACCCAGCCCCGCCGGAGGATTTGCCTACAACACGATTTTGGTGGATTTGCGCAAAGCCACAGGCGGACGCACGCACCGTCCAGGATGGGATAGATTGTCAACGGCGAGAAGCCATGTGTTTCGGCGGGATTATTAAAACAATCCAACAATGTAGGATGGGCAAAAATGCTAATGTAAACTTCAAATTTATATGAAGTTCAATGGCATTGCGCCTAGTATTTCTTTAAACAAAATAGGATAAAGAGGAAATAAATGTCATGAAGAAGACTATGGTGACAGCAGTTTTATCATTAGCAGTTTTTAGCACTGGATATAGTAATGTTCAGGCTGATGAAGCCTTGGCGACTCAGAGTGGCTGTACAATATGCCATCAGGTAGAAAACAAAGTCGTAGGGCCTGCGTACAAAGAAGTGGCAGCCAAATATAAAGATCAAGAGGATGCGATTGATCAGCTGACCGCTAAAACGATTTCTGGCGGCGTGGGTGTATGGGGACAAATTCCTATGCCCCCAAAAGGGGGTCGTGTAGATGTGAGCGATGAGGACATCAAAAAGATTGTTGCGTGGATAATGAGTTTGTAAGCTAGGTAAGGCGGATAAGGCGCGTCTTTTTGCGCCGTCATCCGCCATTTTGGAAAGCTAGGTATAAATGAGCAAAATCTCGCCTCGGAACATTATAAAAACGATGAATTAACAATAGGTTTTTTCTCTGGGATAAGTGAGCCACAGCTAGAAGTCATGTATTTCGACGGGATTATTAAAACCATGTAGGGTGGGCAAAATGCCGACGGAAGATTTGAAATAGATATGAAGTTAAATGATGGATGCGCCGTAGTTGGTTTGCATTGTTTTTCAAAATCATGAACGGCTGGCCTAGAGAAATTAAACATGTTTTATAGTTTAAAATTTATTTATTTTCTTATCAGTTTTACTGGATTGGTGGAGGTATTGAATGCGGCCACCATTGGTGAATACCCTGATGAACCTTACGCTGACGTATCCGGTATTTATTACGCGCCCGGTCATTTTACACAGTATCTTATGTTAGGTGTATCGCTTGAATATCCACCTGCATATATCACAATAAATCGCAACAACGATCAATATGTCCTTATCAACTTTACAAAAAACCTTGACTTTTTATGGGCGCTTTCTTTAATAACTAAAGACGAATTAATAACTCAGTCAATATCGCCCTCTATTGAAGAATTTAGTTTTACTTTCAATGCAAATGAGTGGTTACCAGCAGGTGGTGCGCTTTATGGTATTCAACCTATAGTACGCTCTCCAAGAACTACTTCAATGACGCAAGAAGAGATGGATGGAAAATTGGGTAGGTATATTTTGTTTTTTACTAAAAATGGACAACAACATTTTTGTATTTCCACCAATACCTCCTCTTTATTAATACCTGATCTTTGTTACAACAAGCTGTTTTAGATATGTAGGATGAAATAGATTTGAAAGGTGGAATACGGTGCATAGAGATTTATTGATGGAATGAGATTTCAAGAATGACTCTGTTTCATCCTACATATAGGGACAATATTTCAGTTGTACTGGAGCATCGTGGTTAAGACCTGACAGGTTTTGGAAACCTGTCAGGTCTGTCGTACAACTGAATTAATATTCCTATAGCTACAATATACCAATAAGAGAATTGAATATATGAATGAATTTAAATGCTTAATTATCAAAATAAAAAAGCCATGTAGGGTGAGCAAAATGCCGACGGAAGGTTTGAAATGGAGATGAAGTTAAACGGCATGTGCCCACCATCACAGTATTTCAATGGCATTCAAATGGTGGGCACGCCGTGGTTAATTTAAGTTGTTTTTCAATATCACGGACGGCTTTTGCCCACCCTACATGTCTCTGGAAGAAGTTAGCCACAGTCCATCCGCGTTCGCACCGCAAAAAGACGCGGTGCAAACCCTACAACTGAGCATAACAATGATGAGCTTCATTAAATACTAAGGAATTTAAAATGGGTAGGAGCAGAAAATCATTTATAACACTGATTTTATTGATGGGATTATGGGTTTCTATTCCTCTGTCTGCCAGTGAAACCTGTGAAAAAACTACGCAAGATGTTGAACAATTTGTTGAAACGAATTTTGACGATTGGAAAGGTCGATTAGCGATTCAATCGTTGTTGTCAGGTGCGGTAGAAAATATAGCCTTTACCAAAGATTTTCCTTTACCTGTTTCCACAATAACAGCAGACAGTCTGCAAAATTATGCAGGCATCAGTACTTTTAAATCGACTTTAATAACTCAAAACACTTGGTATGTCCCTATCATTTCTAATGTGCCTTCATACCTTTTATTGGAAGTGAGTTGCTATAATGGTGAATTAAAGCTGGTGAGTACTGGACGCTATCAAATAGCCGAACAGATAAACCAAATATTGAATACACTAAAAGAAAAATTTGATGTTGCAGATATGCAAAGTTTGATTGTGAAAATAAATACAAGCAAACGTTTATTTCTAGCCGTAGAAAAAAATAGCACGACGACTATCTATCCCTTACTGGCATTTCCCAATCAATATGCTTCTCTTCAGCCAATAGATGATTTAGGAGGGTATTCAGCTTCAGAGGTGTTATTACTGATAGCTACTGAGTTTCTCAGTACCGCTAACCTGGCAAGAATAACTTCAGAACTTGAGATCATCATTCCTAAAGCGGCTTATTTTCCTGCTACAGCAACAGGTGCTACTGATATGTTTGAAATTAATTTAAAGTATTTGTCGAATGCTGAGAATAAATGGCTTTTTGAAGTAATTGAATATCAGCCTTTGCGCTAACTTCTAAGTAACCTAGGACGGACAAAATGCCAATGGAAAATTTGAAATAGGTGTGGCATTCAAATGATGGGTACGCCGTGCTTAATTTAAATATTGTTCAATATTATTGGCGACTTTTGCTTACCATTACAGGGCTTCAAGCGCTTTATAAAAAGCGTGAAGTCTGCTTTTTAATGAGTTATGTAAGGTGAGGAAAACACCGCTATTGGATATTACAATACGGGAAATATTCTCACCCATGATGTATCACAACCTCACTTTTAATAAATAACAATTAAGGTATTCGACTATGATGAAAAAAACGATATTAACGGGCTGGCTTGTTCTGTTTGTTATGGCATCAGGCTGTTCAATGAAGTCTATGATGGTGGAAGAAAGAGTGAGTCCATACGGCGTTGAGGATACGGTGAAAAAAATCCGGGAGAATGCTAAATCTATTGGCTGGGTGTCTCCGGGTGTTAAAAATATGAATAAAAGCGTTACAAAGCATGGGGGCAAGGATATTGGTGGCCCGGTTCGCATTGTAGAACTGTGTAATGCGGAACACGCGGGAAAAATTCTTTCAAACGATGAAGGCCGTTATTCTGCTTTGTTAATGCCTTGTGCTATTGCGGTATACACCAAAAGTGATGGTAAAACCTACGTATCAAACATGCAGGCAGGAAAGATGGGCAGCATGATGGGGGGTATTGTCGCTGAAGTGATGAATGAAGTTGATATTGACCAAAAGAAAATTCTGGAGTTTCTTCCTTAAGCAACTCGTACCAGTGAATGATGGAGTGAAATAACATGTCAAGCATCCCTAAAAACAATCCGAATGTTCAAACGGCGGAAGGTGCGCAGCGCGTTAAAACTGCGATTAAAAACACTAAACGCGAGCGCGTCAATTATGAACCCGTGAAACCACAAATGCAGGTGGGTTTTGTTCACAATAATATCGATTGCATTGGTTGTCGTGCTTGTGAAATTGCTTGCAAAGATAAAAATGGCTTAAATGCGGGCCCGCGTTTTCGACGGGTGATGTATGTGGAAGGCGGTCATTTTCCTGATGTATTTGCTTATAAGGTGAATATGTCTTGTAACCATTGTGCAGAACCCGCTTGCTTGCCGACTTGTCCTACAGGGGCGATTTTCAAACGTGCGGATAATGGTGTGGTGGATATTGATTCCACGCTGTGTATTGGTTGCCGTCGTTGTGAAGCGGCTTGTCCTTATGGTGCGCCACAGTTTGACCCCGAAGATGGCTTGGTCAAAAAATGTAATATGTGCATTGATGAGTTAGAAGCGGGACGGCATCCTTATTGTGTGATGGCGTGTATGATGCGCGTGCTGGATATTGGCCCTATCGATCAATTACGTGCAGGGCGTTTTCCAACAAAAGCTATAGGCCCTGGAGAGGTGCCTGTGCGACAAGTTAAAAATATGGCGCATCCTGAACTCACTAATCCGTCTATTGTTTTTGTGCCACATTCTCAAGGTAAAGTATAAGGAGCTGTATGTTGACACCCAAACAATGGCGCGAAGCGATTCACTGCGATATTCAATTATTGGCAGTGTTGCATGATAAAGAACCCAATGCAGCTTTATTAGCTGAATTGAAACAAACGCGGTTTCCTTATCAATTGAATTTACAATTAAGCGATAACGCCAGCCAAGAGAGTTTAAGTTTCATGGCGGACAGTTTGAAAGAGTTTCCGGTTGAGATGGATGCGGCTCAATTGGATGAACTGGCGGCTGATTTTGCGGCAATTTATTTGAATCATAGCATTCAAGCTTCGCCGTGTGAATCGGTATGGTTGGATGAGGAAGGGTTGATGCGTCAACAGCCGATGTTTGCTGTGCGGGGATGGTATGAAAAATATGGTTTGCAAGTAGATGACTGGCGCTTGCGACCGGATGATCATTTAGTCTGTCAATTACAGTTTATTGCGCATTTGTTAAAGCAGGAGGAGGTCTCTCATCTGGCTCAAGTGGCGCAATTTTTAGATGAGCATTTGTTGTTGTGGATTAAGGATTTTGCGGCTCGTGTTAGCCAGCGTGCAGGCACGGCGTATTATGCGGGTTTGGCTTTGTTGACAGCAGCTTATCTTGATCAATTGCGTCAGGTGTTGGAGGCTTTAGAGTTGCCGCAACCAACGACGGCGAGTGCTGAACCTGCGTAGAGACATATTTTGATTCGCTTACTTTAAAGCGACTTGAAAATGTTGTGCCATTTGTTCTTGTGCTTGTTGTAAAGCCTGCGTGTATTTTTGTTCTTCACGTCCAACATGGTGCAATTGCTGGCGCAAATGTAGAATTTCTTGGATTGAACCCGGATTATGCGCAGCAATGTAATCTAAGATGCTTTTGATGCGCTGACCTTCATCTAATTGGTATTTTAGGAAAGCCAGACTGGCTTGTTGAAAGTTTTCACAGACTTCACCGGGTGGGATGTCGAGTTGTTCGATGTGTTGATAGGCTTGCTGCAATTGCTGCATGGTGTGGGTATAACTGCCTTGTAAATTAGACAGGTTGACCGCTTCGGCTTTGCCATAAGGCAATAATCCTTGCAACACTTGCTCAAACCCTGCAATGGCATTTTCTACTTGCAATACGACTTCATCATTGTAATGAGCAATGCGTTGCTGCTGGTATTCTTGCCAAGCCAGCCAAGCACCGCCTCCCAGTAATAGGATAATGAACAACACTTGTAACCATCTACGCATTCGCGCAGGTGGTTTTTTTGTGTGTGTTTGAGGGGGAATGGTGGGTTTAGGTGTCGCTGGTGGAGATGCTGGGGAGGGGGGCGCTACTGTGTCGATTTCGCACTGAATACCGTACTTGAGCAATACCCGCTGATATTTTTGAGCCTCGGCTAAATGAGATACGCGCTTGAGTACGGGGCGAGGCTGCTGTAGCAAACGCTGAATGCGTGCGGGAGAGGTTTGATACAAACGCGCTAGGTTCGCTACTGCTTGAGCACGGGACACCGGAGGGCGTTCCGCCCTGTAGATAATGTGGTAACTCACAAGAATAGGGGATGAGGCGTGGTGTGGTTAGAGGGTATTTGAGGCATCACGAAGCAGATTAAAGGCTTCGCAATGCCGTTGTATAAACAGGTGTCTTCAGGGCTGTGTGTGTCATGCGTCATATTGAACGCCCTTCTTTTAAGAGGCGGTTTGGTGTTCCATCCCCTTTTCTTTGGGTGCGCGTGGGTTAGATTTAATCACACCAATTTGCGCTTCAGGGTGATGAGAGAGAATCAGTGCGATCATTGTATCCACATCAGGGGTGGGGATGTCTAGTAATAACAACACTTGCCCTTCGGAAATCTCACGTTGAAAGCGATCTAATTCATGGTTAGGAATATCGCTGGCGACTAAAGCGGAGACAAAACCACCAAAGCTAGCGCCCGTCAACGTGGTGGTCAATAAAATGGCTTCGCCTGCCAACACCAATCCAGCGGGCGGAAAAGTGACGGCGAGTAAGCCACCTAATAAACCTGCGATCCCCCCTACCGCCAATCCCATTTCTACACCATGTACTACTTCGGTTTTTTCCAAGGCAGAGGCTTTGTGTAAACCTTCGAGCGGAACATCTTCACGAGCCACGACGTGAATCTGTTGATCATCCACGTTGTTTTGTTGCAGTTCGTTGACCAGCATTTTGCAATGCTCAACATCGGGTAGCATGAAATATAGTCTTCTACGCATAGCTTTACACCTCTTTGAGTTCATAGCCTTAGAGCCTATACGAAAACGGGATAATCGGCTGCAAACCCGCCTCAAAATGGCGAATTTTCGCTTCGATTCCTCATCTTCGTATAGGCTCTTCAGCAAATGTCAGCGACATATAAACCAAGTAAATCGCTAAGGTATTTTCATCATGTGGTAGCTAACATCGTTTTACAAGGCAAAAATGCCACCGCAACATAAAACTTATTCTGTTTTTGAAAAATAGACTGGTTGCAAGGGGTATTCATCGACTGCAAAGGCGTGGATGTTGGCCTGTTTTTCCGCTTTTTCTCAACCAATAGCCCGCTATTCGCTTCAAAAAACCGAAAAAACCGCCTCAAAACCACATCTTTTCGCTACGATGCCTCCCCCTCGCAACAAGTCTAATGAAGTCAATCTCTGGCGTGAGGCAAAGGCTTGATTCACGTTGTGCATAAGATGAGTTTAATCGGCTTTATCGCTATTGATATAGAAAATCTTGAATATATTGCCTTTGTTCAGCATTCATCAAAGCGGGCGCATGACCAGTGTCGGTGATATGAATGACTTGTAAAGCGGCATGTATCTGCTGCATCTGTTCAATTGTTTCGGGCAGTAATAGATCGGAATTCACGCCATGCAGCAGTAAAGCTGGACAGCGCACTGCTTGCCACACAGGCCATAGTGGCACATCTTCAATCGGTGACTGAAAAGCTGCGCCGATCTGTGGATCATAATGTAAACGATAAGTGCCATTGGCTTGTTTTGTCGTGCTGTGGCGGGCTAAATGCTGCCATTGTTCATCGCTGAGTGCGCCAAACGGGGCGTGTACATCGCGCAAATACTGTTCGGCTTCGGTTAAGTCAGCAAAATCAGGCTTAGCGGTGTTTAAGTAATCGGCAATACGCTGAAAAGCGGCTTGCGGTAAGAAAGCGCCAATATCATTCAAAATGAGACGCTGAATCGGGCTATTTTCCTGAGCCGCCAACATCATGCCGATTAAGCCGCCCATCGAAGTGCCTAGCCAATCGACGGAGGGTAATTCCAAATGCTTGAGCAGCGTGAGGATGTCGCTGACATATTGAGGATAATTATAATCCTGCGCTTGAGCTAACCAGTCGCTGTCTCCGCGTCCGGGTATATCAGGGCAAATTACTCGATATTCTTGGGCTAAATGGCTCGCCAAAACATCAAAATCATGGCTATTGCGCGTCAAGCCGTGGACGCAGATCAGCACACGCGATTGATGAGGATCACCCCATTGGCGGTAATGTAATGAATGCCCTTGGGCGCTGTCGGTACAGAAAATAGATTGTTCAGTGAATGGGGACATAAAAAACTCCGGTATGAGAAAAGCCATTGCCAGACCGTAGTAGGCTTAGCATAATGCGTTTAGTACAGTTGTTAATCGGATGTAGACACCACAAGGACTCACCGCTATGAAAATACTTACCCTATTCATTTCATTATTATGTTTTATTTCAGTCAATGCAGAAGAAAGGTCAGAAGAAAGAGATGTCATCATACAAAAAATCATGGAAGCACAAGGATTGATTGAAACTTTTGAACAGCAACTCAAAATAGGTAAAGAACACAGCCATGAACAAGGCCGTTCTATGCTTAATCAAATGTTTAATCTGATAGACCCTCCACCTGAGTTCATAGAACGCTTTGAAAAAGCGTTTAAAGCTTTTATGAAAGAGGTTGAGACACCCTGGGGAGCCGATGAAATTGTGGCAGTCTGGAGCCAGTATTACGGACAACACCTCACTGATGATGAATTAACCACGCTATTAAAGTTCTACAGTTCTCCATTAGCACAAAAAGAAGTCATGGCTAGCCGTCAAGCAATGATGAGTTTTTCCCAACATTTCATGCAAGCGGGAAAACCGATTGCTGAAAAAGCCATTGCGAATTTTATAGCTGACCTTCAACTCATTAGCAAAGAATGCAACTGCAAGCGCTAATTAAGAGCCATCAGTGAGGGAGCCAAAGGCACGGCTGGCGCTATTTAGTTATAACTCAATTCCCTATATTTGCGGCGTGTGTCACCTTCGTCGTTTTAATTTTATGCGCAGCGAGGCAGGAATCATCGTCATGTCAATAGTATCTCATCTCTTAGAGCCTATACTCATCCCTTCACACTCACCCAACATCAGACTGCCTGCCTGATATGCGTTTTTAAGTGGTCTGAATGCCCTGCCAAAAATTTCCTTATTTTACCGATATTGCCGTGATGTTCGCACCTCTGGCACAACAGCCTTGGGCGGTGTGGCTGGATAGCTGCCAGCCGCACGCTGAACAAGGTCGCTATGACATTATCAGTGCGGCTCCGCGTGTCACTCTGCAAACGCAAGGGCGTATCACCCACATCCAACACGGGCAACAGCTTAAGCAGTGTAAAGCAGAACCATTGGTCTGTTTGCAGCAAGCGTTAGATGATCTGACACCGCTAGACAATCCTCAGCAGTTACCTTTTGTGGGCGGTGCTATCGGCTATTTTGCTTATGACTTGGCGCGACACTGGGACAATATTCCACTCAACACGGATACTTCAGCAGCATGGCCTGATATGGCGGTGGGTATTTATGACTGGGCTTTTATCGTTGATCACCAAGAACAATGCAGTTACTTGGTGGCATTAGACGATGTGCCTGAGATTTTTGCCTATTGGCAAGCGTACTTTTCCAAACCGCCGCTGGTCACAAACAGACCTCCTTTCAAACTTCTAACGCTTCCTCGTGCAAACTTTGATGCAGATAGTTATATCAAGGCTTTTGAACGTATTCAGGCTTATATCCGTGAAGGCGATTGTTACCAAGTCAATTTAGCACAGTGTTTTACCGCACAGGCACAAGGGGATGCTTGGTCATTATATTTACGTTTACGCCGCCACAACCCCGCGCCTTTTGCCGCGTTTTTCAATACCCCGCAGGGATCAGTGTTAAGCAGTTCGCCAGAGCGTTTTTTAGCTTTACGTCAAGGTCATATTGAAACCCGACCGATTAAAGGTACCCGTCCTCGTTGTTTAGAATCGTCCGCCCGCGATGCAGCTATGGCGCAAGAATTATTGAGTAGTGCCAAGGATCGCGCAGAAAATGTCATGATTGTGGATTTATTGCGTAACGACTTGAGTAAAGTCTGCGAGCTGGGCAGTGTGCAGGTGCCGCATTTATTTGAATTGGAACGTTTTGCTCAAGTGCATCACTTAGTCAGCACCGTCACCGGGCGTTTGCAAGCGAATAAAACGGCATTAGACTTGCTGCGAGCCAGCTTCCCTGGCGGCTCAATTACGGGTGCGCCTAAATACCGAGCCATGCAGATTATTGAAGAGCTAGAACCACAGCGGCGTGGCTTGTATTGTGGCAGCATCGGCTATTTAGGTTTGGATGGAGATATGGATTTGAACATCAGCATTCGTACCTTGATATATACCCAACAGCAATTGAGTTTTTGCAGCGGCGGCGGCATTGTCGCGGACTCCAACGCGCAGGCCGAGTATGCCGAAACCTTTGCCAAAGCCTCTGCACTGTTTCAAGCTTTAAATGTCAACAACAGAGCCTAGTGCTTTGGCAAATGTGCAAAGAGATGCTCCTAGTTTTAAGTAACGAGACTGTGATGAAACAGCGTTTAATTCTATTCACCTGGCTATACCGATATTGCTCCATAGGGCTGCTGTGCGCCTGTTTATATCCCGTGTCCGTCAGCAGTGCGGTTACAGAATACCAACTCAAAGCGGTGTTTTTAGTCGCCTACACACAATTTGTGAGCTGGCCCGCTCACGTTTTTAGCCACCGCTCTGCACCGTATCGCGTGTGCGTGTTAGGCGATAACCCCTTTGAACTCCTGTTAGACTTGACGGTACAAAAACACAACTTGGAGCAAAGCAAAACAGAACGCCAAGTGAAAACTCAATATATTCGTTCTGTGAATGAAGCACATCACTGCCAAGTGCTGTACATTAGCGCCTCCGAGCATCCACGCTTAAACAGCATCATCCAAGCCGTGCAACAAAAACCCATTCTGCTAGTCAGCGATATTGAAGGTTTCACTCGACAAGGCGGTATGATCGAATTTTATATTCGAAGCGACAATAAATTACGTTTTAGAATCCATCACAAACATCTCCAAGCGGCTCATCTCAAAGCCAGCGCCAACCTGTTGCGTGTAGCTGATCTCGTTGAAGACAAGGATTAAAACTTGAAGTCTGCACAACAAGGTGTCGCCTTATTAACCGCGCTATTGGTCGTCGCATTAGCCACCATCGCAGCCACCGCCCTACTCAAACAGCAATATCTGCATATTCGTCGCAGCGCCAATGTCTTACAGGGACAACAGGCCCACAATTATGTGCAAGGTGCAGAAATTTGGGCGCGACAAATTCTGCGCCGCGATGCCAAGCGCCATCAATATGATGCTTTAACCGAAAACTGGGCGTTTAAATTACCACCGAGTTTTATTCCCGGCGGCAGCGTGCAGGGCGAATTAGAAGATTTACAAGGACGTTTCAACTTAAATACCCTACTCACAACGGAAGGCGAACCCAACGACATCGCATTAAAAGCTTTGCAGCGTTTACTCGATTATTTAGAATTGCCCACCGAACTGGCGGCACAGGCTTTAGACTGGATAGATGCTGATCAAACCCCGTACATTCCTGGTGGGGCTGAAGATTTAGATTACATGCGCTTACAACCTGCGTATCGTTGCGCTAACCGCTTATTTGCCAGCCCCAGTGAAGTGCGTTTACTGCTGGGCATGGACAACGAGTCTTATCAACGCCTCGCCCCCTATATCACCACATTGCCCCAACCCACAGCGGTCAACGTCAACACCAGCAGCGTGCCCGTGCTACTCGCTTTAATCGAAGACTTAACCGAACGCCAAGCAGAGACCTTGCTGGATACCGCCCAAAAAAAAGGCTTTAAACAACTACAAAACTTTATGGATGAAGAACTTTTAGCCAACATGAGCATTGACACATCACTCCTCAGCATCAAATCCGATTTTTTTCTACTGCGTGCGCAGGCCAACATCGACCGCAGCCAAGCCTATTTAACCAGTCTGTTCTATCGCTCGCCGCAAGGCATTCTCGTCTTAACCCGCAGCCGGAGTGAAGTGTGGTGAAAATCGGTGCTCTCATCCGCATCACGGATCAACCCGTATGCAGCGTTTGGATTGACGGCGAACGCTATGAATCCACGCTAGAAAAACTGCCTGCGTATAAAGGCGCATTAGTCGTATTAGTCCCCACCACACAAGTGCTATTGACGACCGCTAAAGTTCCCGCACGCCAACGTCAGCGCGTGTTACAAGCACTGCCTTATGCGCTTGAAGATCGCTTAGCCGAGGATGTGGAGGATTTGCATTTTGCACTGGGCGAATGCAACGCACAGGGACAACAACAGGTCGCCGTCATTGCTCACACCTACATGGAGCAGCTACAAGAGCGCTTGCAGACGGCGGGCGTACAGGCTCAGTGGATCATTCCTGATGTCTTAGCCGTGCCTTATCCTGAAAAAGGATGGGGATTATTATATTTAGGCAATGTGGCTTTATTACGCACCGGAGCACACAGCGGTTTCGCGTTAGAAACCCACACCTTAAAGCAAGTGCTACCGATGTTATTAGACACAGAATCAAGCCCTAGACCGAGTTTGATTCACACCTACAAAAGTGGTTCCTTAAAAGAAGCCGAAGCATTAAGCACCCTAGATACTTTAGGTGTTGCATTAGAAGACACCGCCTTAGAACAAGGCGACATTCAACTCTTTGCTCACCACCTACAGCACGTCAGCAAAGCCCAAGCGCCGATCAACTTACGCCAAGGCGTGTATTTACGCAGTGCTCAGTGGCGCGAAGGATGGAAACCTTGGCGGCTCAGTGCTGCATTATTGGGTTTATTATTAGTGGTTTACACCACACTACAGATTCAGCAGGTGTTACATCTACGTACCCAACGAGAAGCGCTCAAGCACAACATTCACACCTTGTACAAAACCACCTTTCCAACAGCCCGCAAGATCGTTAATCCCCGTTTGCAAATGGAACAAAAGCTCTCCGCTTTACGGGCGGAACACGGGTCATCCGCATCAGAAGAAGGCGTATTACCGCTCTTACAACGCATCAGCCCTATATTAAGAAAAACCGCCAATATCGTCTTACAACGCCTCGATTATCGCCAGCAATACCTCGATTTAAGTCTGCAACTGAGCAGTTTGCAAAACCTGGAAAACATCAAACAGGATTGGCTCAAACAAAAGCTGCAAGTCGATGTCCGCAGTGCCTCCAGCCGCAATAACAAAGTCGAAGCTCAAGTGCGGATTCGGTTTGAATGAAGTTTCTGCTATAGACGACATGAATCATTTATACGACTCAAGCCATCCGCTTTAAAAGGCAACGCAAGAGGCGCAAAGAACGCCAGCGTTTCCAAACGATGTTTAACTCATTTTTACGCGCCTTGCGTCATTGCCATTTAGTGAAGCCCCAAAGGGGCGGCATCCATATAGCCTAGGGCAACGCCCTAGGTTAAACGGATAGCAGAAACTTAGCCCTGAAAGGGCGACATAAAACGCCATGCCGCCTTTTATTGCGCCCTTTCAGGGCTGGATCGGTATCATCGACCAAACCCAGGGCGTTGCCCTGGGCTATAGGGATGCCGCCCCGTTGGGGCTAAAAATCCTTCACTTAAATGTCAGTGATGCACCGCATGAGAATGCCGTCTTGACTGCGGTGCGGTCAGTACCGATATAGGGATAATATTTCAGTGCTACTGGAGCATCATGATTAAGATATGACAGGTTTTTGAAACCTGCCTGTATAGGCTTGCGATAGAGCCAAACTCAAGACTGCCAGTCCTTCAAGGACTGGCAGTCTTGAGTTTGGCTCTATCGCAAGCCTATAAATGATGTACTTTAGCTATATCAACCCTCTTGTTTATGAAGCCTTCATCGAGAAGACGTTTTCTGCGCCGATAAACGATGCAACCACAAGACTAAACTCACACCTGCCAGAGCCAGTCCTATGGCTAATCCGGTCTCCATATTCCAATCCATAGGCCATTGAGGTTGTGAGGCGATTAAGCGTTCTTTGCCGCGCACGATAATGTATTCGCGTTGCTGAAACGGCCAAATCACCCATAAAGAACCCGCCAAAACCCCAATAATCAGCAGCAAAGCTTGGCGATAATAATGTGCCAGCAGCCAGCTTAAGACGCGACTAAACACCACCACGCCTGTTAAAGCGCCTAATGCAAACGGGATGATGATACTGACATCGAAATGCCCAATTCCACTCATGATCGTGTCGTATTTGCGCAAAATCAGCAGCAAAAATGAACCTGAAATGCCGGGTAAGAGCATGGCGCTGATGGCAATAAAACCGCATAAAAAAATGAACCAGGGGGCATCTGGGGTATTCATCGGCACTAAGTTGACCACCCAAGCGCCCAGCAGCATCCCAGACAGCATGAAGGCATAAGCTTGCCAGTTGAGGTCTTCGGTGTCGCGCAATAAGGCGATGATAGAACCCACAATCAGACCAAAAAATAAGCCATAAATCGGTTCAGGGTGGGTGTGGAGTAATTCAGGCAAGGGAATGATGCGGGTGAAAAACAACACCGCCGCGATGATGCCCAGCAGCAACGGAATGACAAAATGAAAATGCGGGTAGGTGAAGATGTCCCGCCCATGCAGGCGAACAATATGTTGTAACCAGGTGCTGTCGAAAGATTTAATGGCTAATAGCCAACGTTGATAAATACCTAAAATCAAGGCCATAGTGCCGCCACTGACCCCAGGTACGACATCTGCCGCGCCCATGCAAAAACCTTTGGCGCTCAGCACGGCTGATTCTTTAAGTGTGTGCTTCATGAGTTCTGCCCTTTACACCGCAACGGCTGCTTTAATATGAGGATGTGCTTGATAATTAAGGATTTCAAAATCCTCGTAGGTATAGCTGAATAAGTCAGCGGGTTTGCGTTTGATGTGTAATTGCGGCAACGGCAAGGGCGTGCGGCTGAGTTGTAAACGCGCTTGTTCTAAGTGATTGAGATAAAGATGGCAATCACCGCCAGTCCAGATGAATTCTCCGGCGTCTAAATCGCATTGTTGAGCGACGAGATGGGTTAATAGCGCATAGGAAAAAATGTTAAACGGTACGCCTAAAAACCAGTCAGCACTGCGCTGATAAAGCTGGCAAGAGAGCTTGCCTTCCGCCACATAAAATTGGAATAACAAATGGCAAGGCGGCAAGGCCATTTGCTCTAATTCGCCCACGTTCCAGGCTGAAACAATGTGGCGACGTGAATCGGGGTGTTGTTTAAGTTGTTCTAATACTTGGCTTATTTGGTCTATTGAAGAGCCATCAGCCACAGGCCAAGAACGCCATTGTTTGCCATACACAGGACCCAAACCACCTTGTTCATCCGCCCATTCATCCCAAATACTCACGCCATGTTGGTGTAAATAAGCGAGATGGGTATCGCCTTGTAAAAACCATAATAATTCGTGAATAATGGATTTTAGATGCAGTTTTTTCGTTGTCATCAAGGGCAGACCTTGAGATAAATCAAAGCGCATCTGGCGTGCAAACACAGATAAGGTGCCGACCCCTGTGCGATCCATTTTTTTAACGCCCGTGTTTAGAATGTCCTGCATGTAATCAAGATATTGGTGCATATTTTTTAAGCTTTAGTTGAAAGTAAAACAAAAGTAGCCAGTGTTGTTCTCATTCAGCGTTAAAAGTCATCACGCCAAGTGCACAGCCAAGGATGCATGTTTCTGGTCTGTGGCACAATAGCGGGAAGTTAGAGCCTATACGAAGATGGGGAATCGAAGCGAAAATCCGCTATTTTGAGGCAATTTTTTCGGTTTTTTAAGGCGAATAGCGGGCGTGTAACGAAAAAAAGCGGAAAAACTGACCAAAAGAGCGGGTTTGCAGCCGATACTCCCATTTTCGTATAGGCTCTTAATGTTAATATCTGAACTTCTGAGCTTAGGGGACTGTGACTTTATGTTAAGAGTCTATACCTAACATCATTAGAGTTAAGAAGCTGTTTGGAGCATAAACATCGATGGCAGTAAAGCTGGATTTGGCCTGCTCAACCCCCATTGATGCCTATTGACCCGACCGCTTCTCATCAAATCCACAGTAGACAATCATGGCAAATCCAAAAAATGATCCGCTTTTTGATGATGACTTGGCTGTACAGGAAGCCGAGCCACAGTTAAAACAACCCCCTTTGTATAAGGTGGTGTTATTAAATGATGATTACACACCGATGGAATTCGTGGTGCTCATTTTAGAAAAATTTTTCAATCTAAACAGAGAGTTAGCCGTTAACATCATGCTTAATATCCATACTAAGGGAAAAGGCGTATGCGGCACTTACACACGCGAAATAGCTGAAACGAAAGTGGCGCAAGTTAATGAATTTTCAAGGGAAAATGAACACCCTCTGTTGTGTACCATGGAACCGGCTTAAACGAGGTTGGACGTATGTTAAGTAAAGAATTGGAAACCACACTCAATAACGCTTTTCAACAAGCACGCGATAAACGTCATGAATTCATGACGGTTGAGCACTTGTTATTAGCCCTGTTAGATAACTCCGCCGCCACTCAAGTGCTTAAAGCCTGCGGCGTGGATTTAACCTTACTCCACGATGATTTGACGCATTTTCTGGAAGATAGCACGCCGAAACTAAGCGATAAAGATGAGCGCGACACGCAACCGACTATAGGTTTTCAGCGTGTCCTGCAACGCGCTGTTTTTCATGTTCAGTCTTCAGGCAAAAAAGAAGTGACGGGAGCGAATGTGCTGGTAGCGATTTTTGGTGAACGTGAATCGCAAGCGGTGTATTTCTTAGATAAACAACAAGTCACACGCCTGGATGTGGTGAATTTTATTTCCCACGGTATTTCTAAAACCGATGGCGAACCAGAAATGCCCGTCAATCCAGAAGAAGCGCAAGAACAAGCAGAAGCGGCACAGGCGAAAA
Organism: Thiotrichales bacterium; assembly: GCA_016744475.1. Taxonomy (GTDB): domain Bacteria; phylum Pseudomonadota; class Gammaproteobacteria; order Beggiatoales; family Beggiatoaceae; genus BB31. The sequence goes on from JADGEH010000067.1 coordinate 20,359, forward strand.
ACCCGCTAGACGCTTTTACCATCAATCTCAACGAACAAGCGCTTGAAGGCAAAATTGATCCTCTGATTGGACGACAAGCAGAAATCGAACGCACCTTGCAGATATTGTGTCGGCGACGCAAAAATAACCCCTTATACGTGGGCGAGGCAGGAGTCGGTAAAACCGCCATTGCCGAAGGCTTAGCCGTCTTAATCGTGGATAAAAAAGTCCCTGAAGTCTTGCAAGATGCGGTGATTTACGCCTTAGACATGGGCGCATTGCTGGCGGGTACGAAATATCGCGGCGATTTTGAAAAACGCCTTAAAGCCATTTTGAGTCAACTTGATAAAGAACCCGGTTCAGTGCTGTTTATTGATGAAATCCACACCATTATCGGTGCGGGAGCGGCTTCTGGCGGTGCGATGGATGCGTCTAACTTGATTAAACCCGCGCTGGCTTCAGGCAATATGAAATGCATTGGTTCCACGACGTATCAAGAATATCGCGGCATTTTTGAAAAAGATCGGGCTTTATCTCGACGTTTTCAGAAAATTGATGTGCCTGAGCCGAGTGTGGAAGAAACCATTCTGATTTTACAAGGTTTGAAATCACGTTTTGAAGAACATCACGATATTAAATACGCCAAGCAATCCTTACGGGCGGCGGCTGAACTATCGGATAAATACATCACTGATCGTCACTTACCCGATAAAGCCATTGATGTGATCGATGAAGCGGGCGCTAAACAACGCTTGCAACCGCCTTCAAAACGCAAAAAAACCATCAATGTGCATGATGTGGAAGAGATTATTTCTAAAATAGCCCGCATTCCACCGAAAAATGTCTCCAGTTCTGATAAAGATGTGCTGAAAAACTTAGACCGTGATCTAAAAATGGTGGTCTTTGGTCAAAATGACGCTATTGGCACCTTGTCCGCTGCGATTAAAATGTCACGTTCAGGGCTGGGTAATTCACAAAAACCCATTGGTTCATTCCTATTTTCAGGGCCGACCGGGGTGGGTAAAACCGAAGTCACGCGCCAATTAGCCAAAATCATGGGAATTGAACTTGTCCGCTTTGACATGTCGGAATACATGGAACGCCACACCGTTTCTCGCTTAATTGGAGCACCTCCCGGCTATGTGGGTTATGACCAAGGCGGCTTATTGACTGAAGCCATCAATAAACAACCGCACTCGGTTTTACTGCTGGATGAAATTGAAAAAGCGCACCCCGATGTGTTCAATTTGCTCTTGCAAGTTATGGATCATGGCAAGCTCACTGATACGAATGGACGGCAAACGGATTTTCGTAATGTCATTATTGTCATGACCACGAATGCAGGGGCAGATCAACTCAGCCGTGCTTCTATTGGCTTTACCCAGCAAGATCACAGCACCGATGCAATGGAAGTGATTAAACGCATGTTTACGCCAGAATTCCGTAATCGCTTAGACGTGATCGTTCAATTTAAAGCTTTAACGCAAGAAAATATTGCACATGTTGTGGACAAGTTCATTATTGAACTAGAAACTCAATTAGAAGATAAAGGGGTCACTTTAGATGTTACTGAAGAGGCTCGCGTTTGGTTGGCAGAGCATGGTTATGACCCATTGATGGGCGCACGTCCTATGGCGCGTTTATTACAAGAAAAAGTTAAGAAAAACTTGGCAGAAGAACTCCTGTTTGGACGTTTAGAAAAAGGCGGACATGCGATTGTCAACACCCGTCATGGTGAAATTGTAATTGAGTTTTCTAATGAAGCTTTAGAAGCCGATATTGCATAAATTTATCTTTTCTTCCTCCCATTAAAAAACAGCGCTTAGTGCGCTGTTTTTTTTGTATTATGAGGCGCTATGCCTCCTTATCAAAAATCCCGGTTTTGACAAAATCAGTGAGTTGCACTTCTTCTTGGGTAATGATGGCATCCTTTAATGATGTTTTAGTGCTGAGTAAACGATTTAAATTCACATCAAAAGAATCAAAATCAGGATGAGTGAGAATGGGAATGTACACATTAACATCCTTGGTTTGTCCAATACGATAAGCGCGGTCTGTGGCTTGCGCTTCTTTTGCCGGGTTCCAATGGCGTTCTAAATGCACCACATTATTCGCCGCAGTAATCGTCAAACCTACACCTGCCGCCACAGGAGAAATTACCATCACACCAAACCCCGGTTTTGCTTGAAAACGATCAATGAGTATTTGTCGAGTCGGATTATTTGGGTTCTTGCTGACAGCTTTAGTCGATCCATTAATAATCGGCACAGGCAAACCATAAATCTTGCTAATGCCCATGGATAGCAATTCTTGTAAACGTTTGTTCACGGCAAATACCAATATCTTTTCTTCTCGTTCACACACATCATCGAGAATACCGAGCAACACTTTCATCTTACCGGATTCAGAAAAAAACGCGCGTGCTGCATCCGGTGTAATCGGTAAAGGTGGCATACCGTCCAGCAAAGCAGGGTGCAATGAAGTATCACGCAATTGTTGTAAACCCATTAAAGCCGTGCCGGGGTTACGTTCTTTCTCTAAACCATCCACGGTTTGCCCCATCACATCTTCATAACGCAAACGCTGCCCACCTTGCATTTCTTTATGAATACGTTCATCAAATACATAATCGCCATTCTCATTATAATCACCCAGAATAATACGTTTGATGGGTAAGTTTTTCAGATGATCCTCTTTAATTCGACGCAACATCAAACCGCCAACACGATCCCGCAGTTGTTGCCCCACTTCTTCTCGTACTTGGTGCACATCATCGGGTGGTGCTTTAAGAATAGGCTTAATGTAATTTTGTCGAAATTCTTGGTAAGAACCGAGAAAACCGGGTTGAAGGGTATCAAATAAACACCAGAACTCACCCAAATGATTTTCAACAGGCGTGCCCGTCACCATTAATTTAAATTGAGCATTCAAAGCTTTTGCGGCGCGGGTTTGTAAGGTATTCGGACTTTTAATGTTTTGTGCTTCATCAAATACCACAATAGACCAAGGAATCGAGGCTAAAGAAAATTGATAATCGCGTAGTGTTTGATAGGTGGTGAGCACTAAAGAATCCGGTAAATCTAGGCGTTCGGCACCCCATTCGGTGCCCAGTTTTAATGAATATTCTGGGAAAAACTCAGCTTCATCTTCTTCCTCAATGTCTTGTTCAGGAATGGAGGCTTCAATATCCGTGGTAACGGTGTCTGTAGTGATGTTTACGTCATAAAAAGTAGGAATATCAGGCGCAGATTCAAAGGATTTTTCTGCATAGAATAAGTGAGGTGTGAAAGGCGAGGCTTGTCTATCTTCTTTCTGAGGACAAACATCCAATGTGAGCGGCAGAGGTTCATGAGGTATATCAGTCGATGCGGGAGCGTCTTCCCAAGGTAGAAGTTCTTCATCGTCCAGCGCTTCATTCACCGCTGTTGCCTGCGAAATGTCTGGCTGAGGCGTGTGCCGTGCTTTTGTTTCTACGCCCATCCCGCTAATGCGATATTGTGGTAAATCACCATCTGCTTGCAAAATAACGATGCGTTTGAATAGCGGTTCTTTATAAGTGCTTTCTACTTCTCGTTTCCAGTTTTCAAGCAAACTCAAAGGAGCGACCACTAATACGGGTAGATTTGATTGGGTGTGCAATAATACTTCACGAATGCCAACGATAGACATATAGGTTTTACCCAAGCCCATATCATCTGCCAGCAATGCACCTTGAATGGGGTGTTCTTCTCCCAACGGACGGCCTTCATTCAAAGCTAATGCGAGCATCCAACTCACACCTTCTTCTTGATGTGGAAAAGGCGTGCGCGTATAAGCAGAAAAATCGACTTCCAGATGTGAACGCAAACCTTTATCCGGTGATTTAATCTCCTCACCAAAGTCAGCTTCGGTATCATTCAAATGAATATCAATGGCGACCGGGCCCGTGTCTTCTTCAAAGTCTTCAGCAGGCAGTTGCAAACGTTCTTCTAATTCAGCGACTTTAGCTTGCACCTTATCGCGCTCACGGATGTTAATCCGCTGCTCATCCATGCTCACCACAGTGGCGTTGCTGTGTGCTGCATCATCGAGTTTTTGTTTAAAATCCGCCAGCATGTCTAAATCTTTAATCACCTTGTCTAATTCATCCGCCTCAAACAAGGGACTATTGTTGTCTTCATCGCCTAACAGTGCATCTACGGGATCAGCCCCTGCGCTGCCGCCTTGCGCAAACCAGTCAATATCATTGCTGCCTACTTCGCCAAAATACGCATGTAAAAAAGGCCCAGCACCTTTAACGCGCAAAGAAAAACCCGCATCCAAACTCAGCAAACTGGCATCCAGAAAAGACGCGGGAGCGGCAAAAAATTTACGCCGTTGCGTCGCTGGAATGTGGCGTTTGCGAATGATGGCATGGGCGGCTTGCAAGCGTTGTTCGTCCAATAACAAAATGGTTTTGCCCACCCGTAGGCTTTGCCCTTGTCCTTCTGGATCAAGCTGTCCCAAGCGTTTTGCCACCTCAGCTTGATCTAAATCCTGCCCAAAAGTGGGCTGTAATTCCAAGCTGCCATCCGCCAGCACTTCAACCGCCAGCCCCACGCCCTCGACTTGTGTGGCTTGAAAATCTTTAAACGCTGCGCGATCTATCTCCAGCCCTGCATCGGCGGCCTGAATCATCTGTTGCACCGCGTGTAGATTCGCAAATTCACTGCGTTCTGCTGCGGCTAATGCCGAATGCTGTGCCACCGCCGCCAGCGCTTGATATTGGCGGCTATCGGGCAAAAATACTTCGTTAGCAGACAGTTGTAATAAAGGGGAATGCCACTGGTAATGGCGGATGGTCTCGCCCTCGGTCGAGATTAAATGCAGTTGCAAGGCAAAATCCGTCTGCCGCGATGTGCCCTTCACTTGTAGCTTAAAACGACCCGTCCAGACGGGAGGCAGATTCAGCACATAGCGTGTATCAGCATCCAGGCTGGCTGCATCTTCAGCACTCAGCCACACGCCTTCTGGGCGATCCACGGCAATGCCTTCTTCTAGCAGCATTTGCATCCGTAAAAATTGATGCAAATTCAGTTCGCTACCGCGCCCCTGCACGGCTTCTTTATAATCTTTTAGCGGCAAACTCAGCCATAAGCCGTCATCTTGTGCTTGATATTGCAGTTGCGAGCGTTGCTGAATCTCAGATTGGCTAAAAAGTCCTTTTACGAAATCACTTAATCCCATCGGGGTATCGGCTCCTGAAATGAAGGGTGTTTTTTTATATACAGCGAAATGACATCCGCTTTAAGTCTTTAAAGACAACGCAAAAGGCGCAACAGAACGCCAGCATTGAAAGGCTAAATAACCAATGTCCATCAGTATTATCTCTTAACGATGAGTGGGCTATCGTCTCCATAAAAATATACCAGATTTCAATGTCGGTCATTCATTCATGTTGAAATACCTGCTAAAAAAGTCTATTTTTTATCGTATTGAAAAATAATTTTTTTGGAGAAGAAGTATGAACACAAAATGGTATGAGGATTACAAAAAAGTACCTGATAAAACGATGAGCTTTATCCGAGTGATGGCAGTGAATGCTGTCATAAAAAAAGGCTACAACCCAGAATATGTATGGAGGTATTGAATGTCAGCAGAAGTGCTCTATAGCTAAAGTACATCATTTATAGGCTTGCGATAGAGCCAAACCCAAGACTGCCAGTCCTTGAAGGACTGGCAGTCTTAACAACTGATATAATTT
>JADGEH010000201.1 GCA_016744475.1 Thiotrichales bacterium
GATTTTAGCCGTGCTTGCTCTTCGCTGATGTCTAATTGCAGCAAAATTTGATCTTTATCGACCCGCGCCCCTGCGGCAAAATTCAGAGCGACGATTTGCCCCGGTAATTCATTCAACACGGTCATCTGATGTGCAGCAACGGTTTCACCAATCACTTGCATACTGGGTGTGTATTCAATAAATTGTAGAGGTTCTGCCTGAACAGTCTCGGTATGTTCTGGCATGGCAGCAGCAGCGGCTTCACCTGCTTGAATTTCAATTAATTTGTAGTGAAACAAGCCTGCGCTAATCAAACTACAGATAGATAAAATACTGAACCAACGTAATAAGGTTTTCATGTCATTGTTCCTTGCTTAACGTAAATCTTCGGCATCTAATAAGGCACAAATATCAGGAATCCGTGCTTGTTCTAAGGGCTGCTGCCAAGGAAAAGCATTAATCAAACGCTTAGCCGCTTGTACAAAAGGATGTTGAGGGTCTAATGGAAATGCTGTCGGAGCTTCCATACCAATTTTTTGACGTGCTTGGATTTGATAATCAACTTGAAGAAACCCCACATGCAACGACCACAAACCAACACACATTTCTTCTTGTAGGGCACCTATCTTTTCTGTTGTCACCAGTAACTCTTCTTGTTCAATAGCGTGTCGGACTTCTGACTTAAATGTTTCATCTAGGCGTAATTCAGCTTCTACTAATTGTCGTACCCAATGTGCTGAAGCGCGTTGCAATACAACTTCATTAAGAATCAGTTTTTCCAAATGCACACCAAATGAATAATGATGCAGCTTTTGTGGCGTTACCATAAACAGAGCCATGAGGTGTTCGGGGAAGCTCAATGGCATTTGCAAAACCGTTTGCCAAATAGGATAAATTTCTTGGTACATCTTGGTGGCTAAAGCCACCAGCACATCTTCTTTACTCTGCACATGCTTATACACAGACCCCATAGAAATGCCTGTGGTTTTGGCAACTGCTGCCATAGTGAAATCTAGTAATGAAGTCTCTTCAATACATTGCTGTGCTGCATCCAAAATGCGTGCTTCTTGTTCTTCGGGAGAAAACCGGGGGGCGGGAGCCATATAAACATTCCAGTAAAAAATTAAGTGATAACCAAATTCGAATAGTATTCGAATATAAGTCGAGTGTCAATGCTACTATGGCTGATGTTTGATGTTATGTTAAATGCACCAGCGCGGTAGGATGGGTAGAGGTGCGCCATGATGCTTGATTTTGGTATGAACTTTATCGCGCCGAAACCCACCATTCAAATGAAATTGAAATATCGAATGGTGGGCAAAACCCGTGGAAAATTTAGTGTTTTTAATCAATTATGAGACGGGATTTTGCCCACCCTACCTGGCTACCGCGCTTGGCGTATGGGAGCGGTGTCAATGGGTTGGCCGTGGTAGGGTTTGCACTGTGGGCTTTTTGCAGTGCGAACGCGGAAGGAGGGGCAGGCTTGGTTTTGGTGTGCTTCCAAATGTTAGGGGCAAGGTTGTAAATCTTGACCCGCTAGTTTCGGCGAGATCGATGTTATTGGGCGCATCAGTATGTAGGATTTGCACCGCGTGTTTTTTGCGGTGCGAACACGAGGGTTCTTATCGTAAATTAAAGCGTAATTCATCCTCATTCCAGAAAAAACGCCCTTTATTTTCTTTAAGCCATTTTTGCCATCCACATATTGTCTCATTAGAGAGCTGTTCATAATACTGACCTTCTTCAGAGAGATCGAACCAAGTTAAATCCTTTAACCTATCTGATGCCCATATTTGAAGTTCATCATTTAATAAATTTTCAACTAAGAGATTTATAGCTCCATCTTCTTTAAGCTTGATGTTCAATGTATTTGATTTATTTCCTTGCATCTCTATATAACCTGAATATGTACCAGGGTATTTAACCCCATACCAGGAGTATATGTATTTTGATATTTCAAACTTAATGGTTTTTGTTTCCCCTTTTGGTGTTTTAACAACACTATCTTCTGGATGCTGAATTAAATTAAAGTTAATTACGCCATAAAGTTCTTTATGAACCATTCTGCTATTTGTTGGATACAAAAAAATTTTCAACTCACAACCGTGCTGGCAGTTATTAATTTTATTCAGATACATTGTTCCATTTGGATAGGGTAAGTTTGTACCACCAATGCTTATATCAGATGTAAAAAAACCAACGTCTAACTCTAAATTGATTTTGTCTGCAAAAACAACTTCTATATCATTACTTTTTATATTTAACCGAAGCCCTCCCTCCGCAGCATAAGTTGTTGATATAATAAAGTTTACAAACAAAAAAATACCGCATGCATATATATATTTCATATTTTAATCCTCAGGCTAAAGTTAAATTATTAGACATTAACGACATCCAATAATTGGATATGGCATATTTTCATGTGCATTACCTCTTGTTGCACCCGACCATCCCCCGTCGGCTTGCTGGCATTTCAACAAAAAGTTCACCGTCGGCCACACCAGCGGTTTTATCTCATCGATCACGCCATAGGCCGCCACCTGTTTTGATACGGAAAGACTATCAGCCGAGCCATATTCGCCCGCACTGAGTGCTTGTTGGCTTAACCAATCCACGGCTTCTTGTTGTCCTGCCCAAGACAGGAACAAGCTCATGACACTGAACACACATCCAATCCAATACACGCTGGCACGCATGGCGAACAACCTCGCTAATGGCAACTAAAAAAATAGGGAAATAAGCGCGGCCTATAGCAAGGCGAGGCAGAGCCATCAAGACTCAAGTGTTTGATTTTGTTGTAATGACTGTCATATTCCGTCATATAATGCATGATTGGTGGTATAGAATTCCCTTTCAATTAAACATGACGCTTTAAAACTGATGCTGACCAAGACAAAACTGAGATTTGCTTGTCATATTGAGTCATGTTTCTGATGATTTTAGCCGCTAAGGTTAGATGTCAAATAGGTTCTATGCGGGCTGATATGAGCAAAAATAAAATAGAGTGATTCATTTCGCAATGACAGGCTTGACAATTAAAAAGCACATGATTATAGTAGCCGCCTTTCACTGCTTTGGCAGTTATTCCCTGATAGCTCAGCCGGTAGAGCAAGTGGCTGTTAACCACTGGGTCGGCGGTTCGAATCCGTCTCAGGGAGCCAAATATCAACTACTTAGCGTAGTTCAAACTTTGAATTGCACAATTCTTGCAATTTTTTTACAAAAAACCAGCCTAGCGCTGGTTTTTTTGTGCCTTATATTTTTATCGACCACTTTAGAAGCTCTCTCGCAGCTTCTTAGCCTTTATCCCTTATTTGAGTAATCACTACCCGTGGAAAAACTAAGATAAGGTATACACCGCATCACTCCTTTCAGCTTCACGTCAATATTTAATGGTTAAGACACCGACGGCAAAACAGCGGATATTGACCGATGTCTCCGTTCACAACGTGACACGAATCACAATGTTTTTCATACGAACGAAAAACCCCGCTCAATCCCGCTGCTTTTTGCTTAATCTGTGAGTATTGTCATTTGATTTTAGCGATTGACACACATAAAAAAACGGGCCAGTTGCTCGTTTTTTTATGTGTGAATGCTCGTTAGAAAGCCATGACAATTCATGAGCCTTATGGGTTGTGGAACCTCCAAGTAGCGCTTAAACCATCGCGGATGGGGGTGGTGGACGTGGATACCCAAGTGGCAGCCGCGTTTTTACCAAAATAGGTGTTGACGCGACCACGAATATCTAAATAGCCTCCACTGTGAGTATGATAAATACCATTCACTAAATGGAAGGATTGCCCGACTTTTAGACCTTCTTTGCGTTGTGCCAGCTTATCGCTGGTGCATTGGATTTTCCAAATCCCGCGTCCATCACCTGCAACCCTGGTGTTAGTCGTACCTGCCACGCAGTATTTATTACCGTTACAGCCACTCTTACCGCGGGTGTTGTAGGTCACTAAATTGGCTTTAGGCGTGCGATCTAAAGGCAGTTCGCGTCCCATGACTTCCACTTCAGCTAAGCTCAAGGGGTTGCCGTAGTAGTTCAACTGAACCCGTACATAGCGACCCAGCGCACCAACGTTAAGTTCAACATTCTCGCCAACGATGGGGGCTTGTCGAACAAACCAATCAGCTTGTTCAGTCCCCGCCGTTTTGGTGTTGCCACCTGCACCGCCTATGAGTGGATGCATAGACACATACACATTGAAGTTTTGTAAGCGATCTCCACAGCAGTCAGTACGGTTATGCAGTTTGATGCTGTCAATGTCGTGAACGCTGCCTAAATCCACCTGCCACCAAGGGAAGCTGCCTTGTCCTGATGTGGTATGCGTGACTGAGTTTCCTCCAAAGCGTCCATTGGTATCGCCGTCGATGGCGCGTGATGCCACGCCGCCACTGACAGTGCCTGATTGCATTGCGGTTTTGCCTAAAGCCACATTGCTATTGGGGGGGTTATTGCCGAAGACTTCCACTTCAGTCAAGCTAATGCCTGTATTTCTGAATCGAATGCGCACATAGCGGGCTTTCTTGCCGCCGACATAGAAGGAACGCACGCCCCCTGTAGGCAGTCCGTAGCTTGCGCCTGGTACTGTTTGGAAGGCTTCATCTTGCAATACCAGCGTCGCCGCATTACGACCGACATCGGGACGACCGACATCGGGTTGGTGTACACGAATAGACACGATGTCATATAGACCACCGAGGTCAACAAACCACCAGCCATCATTAGCCGCAGGCACGCTGATTCTGCTGGCATCATCGCCATCTACAGACGCGGCGCTGTCAGCTTCGCCAGCGTTTTGAGTACGGTGCTTAGCGACCTGATTTAAAGCCAGGTTTTCCAACAGATTCCAGTCCATTTCGATGCTGCTGTTCATGCCGCAATTGCCGACTAGCACGCCTGTACTGGTGTGATACCCTGTACACAAAGCGATATTGCCTAAGTAGTTGCAAAAAAATATTTTAACAAAAATAATATGGTACTTATTTTCCCTTTAACCCCAACATATTTATCAAAAATGTTATTTGCAAACCCATTG
>JADGEH010000202.1 GCA_016744475.1 Thiotrichales bacterium
TGCCTTCCCCCATGACTATACGGCGAATACATTTTGTCTTGGCAACCCCAGCGATGCGAACCAAAGACCTTCGCATCGCTTGCGCCACCGTCCAAAATGACGCCTTGTCGCGGGCTACTCGACCCCGGCTGCGCCTCTCCCTGTCTCGCAGCGCAGGATTTTCGGTTTTTTAAGGTGAATAGCCCGCGTGTGTTGATAAAAAGCGGAAATCCTGACCAAAAAGGCGGGTTTGCAGCCGATTATCCCATTTTCGTATAGGCTCTTAAGTATTAGGCTAATCCATTAATGACCCATGCACGGCGCTCGCCGTGCATTCTTCTAGCGCCTCATCCACCCTGCCTGTAATAAAATGAACATGTATGCTTTAGCCGAAAATGCCTTGGTGTTATTTCCCCAGGCTGTCACCACACAAATACATCAATCCCGCTTAATTCAATGTTTACAACAACAGGCTCTCATTGCTCAAACCTTTGAATCAGAAGAGGGTACAGCGTATTTGCCGGGCGCTGGTTTTGCTCAGCACATCAGCTTTATGGGCTGTGCCCCCGCCATTGATACGGCTTTACCCAGCACGGGACAATCTCTGACTAACTTTTATGCTGTGCGCTGTGTATCTAGTGAGGCTATTGAATTTCTCGGCAATGCTGCTACTCGTCCCCCGCGTTGTCCGCATTGCAAAGCTTTTTTGTCGAATTGGCAAACGCCGCTGAAGCAGTGGCAAGCAGGCTCCAGCAATGCTTTTATGTGTCCCGACTGTGGCACGCGCACATCACCTGAGTTATGGCACTGGCGCAAGCGCGGCGGTTTTGCACGCACGGCTATTTGGATTCATGGGGTGTTTGAAGGTCTTAAAAGCGTTGGGAGATGAAGAATGGCAGTACAGCTTTAGGGTGAAAAGTAGAGCTTAGAGCCTATAAACTATCGGTACTGACCGCAACGCGGTCAAGACGGCATTCCCATGCGGGGCATCACTACCATTAAGTTAAGAAAAAAACTTGGAATTTAAGCTGTTAGCTTCCCCTCCTTCAAGGAGGGGGAATAAAATCAACTGCTTGCAATGCTTTCTGCTTAACTTAATTAATGGCAGTGGTGCGGCGCATGGGAACGAGTTAAAAATCCCACAGCCCCTCCGTCATAGCAAATCGGTCAACAAAAAACCCACCCCAATTCTCTCGATACGAACGTTGTAGTCGATAAGGCTCTCACCGTAGCCGTTGAAATATTGAACATATCCGCGAATATTTCGCAATAACGGAAACGTCCACTCAGCTTGAATAGCTCCCTTGTTTTCAGCACTTAAATTGTTGCGAACCAGCATTGAAAACTCATGGTCGTTCTTTCTATAGGCGGTTCCAAACGCAAAATGCCCCATGTAATCCTCGATGTCAGGATTGTCATCCCCGCTAGAATCACCGAGATAAGATTTTGCACTTTCAGGCAGTCGATACCAAGGCTTAAGGCTGAATACAAAATCGCCTATTTCCCAAATGAAATCAGCATACAGGCGATTCCAGCTACGGGATAGGGTGCCTGTCTGCCCGTTGGATTGATGAGAAAAACCCAACATCAACACCATGGCATCCACACCTTGCGGTGTCCAGCTAAACGGTGCGAGCCAAAATAGTTCTGGCTCGTAATTCGTTTCACGAAATGGCGACGAGACATTTTTGTTATACATTTGCCAAAAAGAGGTGGCGGTGAAACCTGCATAAAGCCCATCATTTTTCAGGAGCAGATCATTGAACAGAGGGGTTTTTAGGCTAATCTGGAATTTCACCTCAAGGTTATCCAGTTCAAGTCCTTCGCCATTAGGCGGTGCTACGGATCGAAAAGGCGCTTCATTCGTGTTTGCCATGTATGTCACAGGAAGCAAGTAGTTGCGGTTGTGACCAATAATGGAAAATCGACTTTTGGCAGCATCGCGCTCACGCTGCATTCTCGCTAGTATTAAGGAGTTTGATGGGGGAGCGCTGCTGACAGGTTCAGGAGGAAGCTCGCCGGGTATCACTGTCGATGCGGTATCTTCTGCACATAGGGCTTTTAATTTCGCAATCGTTGTTGATGGGGGGGCAGACTGCATGTGTTGTTCGATACAGGGCCAGGAATAAGAGGTTGGGTTGCCTGCATGGGCTGAAGTACAGAACACCGTCATCACGAGTGCTGACCATCCACTTCGATTCAAATTCATTGATCATCTCCACATTGTATTTTGACCTGTCACGGATGAGCACCGTCTAAGCCGTATTGATTAAAAACAGACCGTAACGCAATGGTATGGCCTTATGAGGTTTTCTGCGATGTAGTCTGACACAGGAGAGGCTTTGCAAAAAGATGGAGATGCAGTGTTTTAGTCGAACTTGCCGGATAAGCTGTGCTTTTAATTCGAGCTACGAAGCTTAACGCACCGCAAGCGCGGTGCTGTGGATTCCCACGCAAGGCGAGGCTGTAAAAGAACCTCATTTTTGGGATTTTCGACAACGTAAAATCAATAGCTTACGGGTGAAAAACCACCCGTTTTTGGAGTTCTTTTACAGCCTCAAGGCGCGTGGGAACGAGAAATGATGAGATAGAGAAAATAGGAGATAAATTATGACGTTTTGGTGCAAAACACAGTTCACGTATGCCGTTTTAGGCGGGCTTTTATGCGGTGGCTTATTTCCCTGACGGACATTTACCGCGCAGGGCATCGCTTCTTATTCAACCTGTATACCACGGGATTAGGCGCTTATGATGTGTATGCGGGCGTATTGTTTCCCGATGCTTCATTGGTGACAGTGGCTTATCCCGCTCAAGTCAACGCACCGAATGTCAGCATTCCTTGGAAGACAGTCGTGACGTTCAATGGTGTCGATGATTTTCCTATTCTTGATCTTGAAGTGCCACAAGATTTAATGCCGGGGGCTTATCAAAGCTGCGGTTTGATGACCATAGCAGGCAGTGAGACGTGGGATAGCACGCATTGGCAGAGTGTTCATTGTGCGGGGTTTGTGTTGGAATAAGAGAAGTAAGCCTAGCTTGACCGCAGTCGATGTCTATTGGCTAAACAGCTTATTTTTGAAGCCCCATAAAAAAAGCCCTTGCAGATTTGCAAGGGCTTTTTGTCACCGTATCAAATATTTGATGGCGGTGAACTTATACACGTAGCAATACTTATTGTGTGACAGGTGCAGGAGGCATTGGACGTGCAGCAGGAGGAGGATAGCCGCCGCCATAAGGCATAGGCATTGCGCCAGGATAACCATAACCAGGTTGAACGCCGCCACCATAAGGCATACCGCCATAAGCGCCAGGATAACCGCCACCGTAAGGGCCATAGCCGTTGTATTGTTGACGACCATAGCCATAACCGTTGCCATTGCCGCTACCATTACCACGACCACTGAAGTTCATGCTGAAATCGCCGGAACCGGTGCCATCACCAAACATATTGTTGTTACCACCCCAAGGGCCGCCGCCCCAAGGACTACCACCCCAAGGACTGCCGCCCCAAGGGCCGCCATTCCAAGGACCCCAAGCTTGTGCGGCTAAAGGGGTTGCACTTAATAGTGCTGCTGCGAGTAAAACGGTTTTAATTTGTTTCATAATAGGGAAATCCCTCCAGGATCATTATAAAGTTGCCATAACATGTGCGAGAGTCTTTCTAAGAATCGTAAACGAATGGCACAGAACCCAGACGGGTTAAGACGCTTAAAAAAGTTATCTGCCTGCCCACTGTACTGAGCGGGTAGGGTTTTGTAAACCCAAGCTGAGAGTTTAAATAAAGTATTAAACTGGGCTTGTGGAGAAAAGAGGCGCTGTTTAGGCAAGACCTTATGTATCAAGGACTATGCCTTGCCCGTGCGAACTTATACTGGTTCTATCGCTTAAGTATGAATGACTGTGTGAGGTGTTTGTATTAATGCTGACAATGAATAGCTGGAGATACGTAAAATAATTATAAATATAATGAGTTAAGTGTTTGGCTTGGAGTTTGCTCAAGTGTCTGGTTCTGGCACATTGAGCAGGGTTTGGTTCAAATGTTGGCGAGTATTTTTCTCGCAGCCAGTGGATGTGACATTAAAGGTTTAGCCAAACTGACTGCTAAATATTGCCATCATAAGTCTGTGCTGCCGGTGTTGGAGGTTTTTAAGCGCTAATGAGGTGGGGAGAGGTAAGGGATTATGTTAAGAATATTCTATATAGACAACCACCATGGAAAGATCGCATGAATATGAAGTTTTATATGACACCGGGATCGTGTTCGACAGGTATTCACATTTTGTTGGAAGAGTTGGAACTGGTTTTTGAAGCTTATATAGTTAATCTGCCAGCAGGCGAGCAATACGCTGCCGATTATGTGGCGATTAACCCTAAATCTACCATTCCCACTTTGGTAAAGCCTAATGGTGAGGCTATTACTGAATATGTCGCCATTGGCTACTGGTTGGCGCGTACCTACCCTAAAAAGCAGCTATTGTCAGGGGATGTTGAGAAAGATACCCAGATACTGGAAACTTTGAACTATGTTGTAAATACCGTACATCTACAAGGCTTTACACGGATTTTTACGCCAGAGCAATATGCCTTTGAAAACTCAGATGTGGAGCGTATTAAAGCGCAAGGAACCATCCTTGTTAAAAAAGCATTTGCGCTACTGAATCAGCTATTAATAGGGAAAAGCTATGTTGCTGATGCATTTTCTATCGCTGATCCAGCACTATTTTATGTCGAATTCTGGGCAGATAGAATAGGTATAGCGTTGCCTGAACATTGTCAGGCTCACTATCGGCGTATGTTAGCGCGGCCTTCAGTGAAGCAAGTGCTGAGTGAAGAGGGTTACGGGGCAATGTACTTATAACGAAGGGCGCAGGCTGAGTTAGATAAGCCTAAAACAGCAACGTGTCTCGCATCGTTTAAGAGGTGTTCACGGGCTTCCTTGCCCTTAGAACTTCTTAAGTGGGCGCGAGACGCTATTCTGGTGCCCCGACACGTCC
>JADGEH010000203.1 GCA_016744475.1 Thiotrichales bacterium
TTTCGATATAGCCAAGCCCAAGACTGCCAGTCCTTCAAGAACTAGCAGTCTTAACAACTGATATAATTTTGCTATATTCCACTCTACATAGCTGTATGCACACAGTTTTTGTCGATGATGAGAAAACTCAATTTATTTTACCTGAGAAAAAACATACTATTTCACAAGGATATTCTTATGCTTATCAATATTAAACTCATAAGCTTCTCATTATTATTGTATTGGTGTCCGGTGACAAACTTCGCCAATGTTCCTGCTGATGATGATATTTCACCCGCCAAATATCGTGGTATTACCGTCGATATTCCCGTCTCACAATTCTACTCACACGCACGTAACAAAGCTTTATACGAAGTGCTACGTCAAGCGCAGATACTCACCAGCAAAGTCAGTTGGAAACGTGATGGCGTACCTTACAAACAACATGATTGGAATGCAGGCAGCGACGCAGCCAACCTTAGACGCGGCATCGACTGCTCACGCTCGATTTGGTACGCCTTCACCCGCGCTGGTGTGCCTTACAACAACAATAACAGCTATTTACATACAGCTATCATGTACGGTAATGAGAGTCGCATGAATGAAAATTTTGAAAGCTGCTCCCTGAACGACTTACAACTCGGCGACGTGCTGGTCTATCGCGGCCCGAATAAAAGAGGCACGGGACAGGCAGGACACACGGTTATGGTGCTTGATCCCGTTCGAGAACTCGCTTGGGGTTCGCATGGTTGGGATGGCAGCGGCAAAGGCGACACGGGCGTAGAGGTGCAGCGCGTCGTGCCTGATGGTTGGGACTATTGGGACAGACGCAATATGCAACTCAAAGCCTGCTGGCGACACAAAGATTTCAAATCAACAGGTGTAAGTCCTGTGCAAGTAGTATCCAACCAAACGGCTGTTGGGCAATTCCCCGAAAGCAAAAGCAAACACCTCACTGACGCTGATTTAGAAGACAAAACCCAATATGCCTTGTGGCTGATGCGCAATGAAATGTTTGCCCGTTACGGCTACCCCTTCCGCAACCAACGCCTTGCCAACCACTTCAAGCGTAAAGCTTGGTATAAACCTGTACACAACAGAAACAGCCAATTCATTTACGCCAGCCTATTCTCAGGCGTGGAACAACATAATGCCGAGTTCATTTACCGCTACGAACAAGACATGAAAGCAGGGCGCGAGCGCCGTCCACAACCTGTCTTGCCGTCACCAATACAAACCCAACAAAACAGCGTTTCGGGTGATTATCCACAAGCTTCAATCCGCACACTCACCGCTGCTGATATGCGAGGCAAAACCAGCCGCGAACTGCGCCTGATACGCAATGAAATCTATGCCCGACATGGCTATTGTTTTGGTGTGAAAGATTTACAAACGCATTTTACGAAACAAGCGTGGTATCGCTGTAAAACCCGCGATAGCGCGAAAGTCTATACCCAACGCTTTTCACAAATTGAGCGGGATAATGTGAATTTTA
Source organism: Thiotrichales bacterium (assembly GCA_016744475.1). Lineage (GTDB taxonomy): Bacteria > Pseudomonadota > Gammaproteobacteria > Beggiatoales > Beggiatoaceae > BB31. The sequence goes on from JADGEH010000203.1 coordinate 1,475, forward strand.
TTAAGGGGTTTGAATAAGGAGTGTCAAAGCAAGCGAAGCGAGCTTTGGCATATATTGCTCTCGTGCGAGCGTTCTACGCCGCACGGTTTACGGGCGCTCTGCGCCCATGTATGCGCGGAGCGCATAAAAACTCATGCCGCGCAGAGCGCTGGCACGAGGGAGCTCGCTTTAGCACGCCAAACAAAAACCAAAGGTCACTGTCTCTCGCGCACCAACCGGACGTGCCTGTAGTCGTCACGACCGCCGTAGTTGTCGTACCCATAGGTGAAACCCACAACCCATGCGTCACTTGTATTGTAGGATACAGGCGAGCCTGACCAGAACAGTGAGTCAGGTGTATTTGGAAACACAGTTTGCACAATAGTAGGACTTTCATAGTCTCTGTTAGGCTGACCTTGGCAACCAAAATCGCTGCCAGCAGCTTTTCCCAAACTAAAATAATCAGGTTTACCGTTACTGCAATACACCAGTGTGCGCAGTTCTTCAATGCTTGGAATACGCCAGTCACTATAACCCGCAAAGTTTGTCGTAAGTTTTCTGGCATCGTCCAATGTAAACTCTTTCGCCTCACCTGCACAAGTGCTGCTCGTCCAAGTCTGTCCCACCGAACAGCGCATCCACAGTAAGCCTGTTTTTGTATCCAACGCCGTGCCGTTGTCATAAGCAAGATAAGTTCTGCCTGCGACAGTGATTCTTTTGTAAGCAGCATTGGCAGCTTGGCGGGGTTGAGGGATAACAACGCTTGGATTAGTATTCATTTCCCTTTCCAACCTTGCCACCACTTTCATATCACGTTGTACGTCAAGCCAATTGTCATACGCTTGAAACCCTGCTTTTGTCACTCGTACATGATAGCGCCCCAACCGTAATTTCAGTGTTACAGGCGTTGAGCCATAGGATTGACCATTCACCCATATTTCATCATCGTATTGATTAGAGCGCATCGTCAAAAGTGCGGTTTTAGCGGGTTCAGGCGCAGGTTTTTGTTTTGACAGCAAACGCGCCATACCCGAATAATCACTATTTGGATAATCGCGCAAAAACTGCTGTAAATTCGCTTGACTGAGATTATTTTCCATCTGCTTCCAGCGGCGTTTCGCACAACCTTTAGGATGAAAACAAAAATCGCCGATTAAGCTACTGCGATTCCAAGGTTCTTGTACGCCTTTGCTCTTTTCCACCACACCTTGCACCACGTATTTGAACATTTGCTCGACAGTTTTATCCGAATGCTGCTGAATCGCGCTGATGAGGCTGTTGACATAATGGCTGCGTCCGTCGCTGCCCCAATCAGGTACTAAATTGCCGGGAGAGGTAGCAAAACTAATCAACGTCCCCCGTGCTTTGGCAGTCATGGGCGCAAGCCCGCGTTTATTGATACTGCGAGTGGCCAGTTGTGGCGGTATCACGTACTCACGGCAAGCATCCAACAGCAGCAACGCCAAGCCTTTGCTATGCGTGGCGGCATTCAGCTGATTCAACACATCCTGCGCATTAATGGTACGGCTATTAAGCTGTTGCGCAAAATTGATAGGGGTACGCACAGGAACCAACCAGTTGTATTCCTTGTCGTCTTGAAAAGCGTGACCTGCGTAGTAAAACAAAGCAATATCGCCCGCATTCAAACGCCGCGAAAAATCGCCAATCGCTTTGCCCATTTGCGTGTTGTCCAAGTCGTGATGCGCCGACACCTGAAAGCCATAATCGCGCAACACCGACTCCAGCGCATCCACGTCATTTTTCGGGCTACGCAAGTTGCCAAACTCTGATTGATACAGGCTGTTGCCAATCAACAAAGCATGGCGTTGTTGGGCGGGGAGTTCAGCGGCAGTTAAACTGATGAGTAATAGCCCTATCAGGCGTAATATCCACATAATCAAATCCTTACTTCTGAGCTTAAAGCGCGTGTATGCAGAATTCATAGAAATACTGAGGCGGCAGCATATTTTGTATACTAAGTGTAACTTAGAAAACCAACGGGAATAAAAAGCTTATGTCAGCCGTTATCAAAACCACACTCAGTCCGCAAGAATACTTAGCACAAGAACGTCTCCGCGATACCAAACATGAATACATGAACGGCGAAATTTTCGCCATGAGTGGCGGCAGCTTTGCGCACAACTTAATCTGCATGAACATAGGTGCAAGCCTACACAATCAGGTTAAACAACGCTCTTGTCACGTATTACCCAGTGACCAGCGCGTACAATTACAAGATGGCTATGTGTATCCTGATGTCACCGTGGTGTGCGGCAAACCTGAATTTACTGATAACGATAACTTAAGCAACCCCAATGTCATCATTGAAGTGTTATCTCCCAGCACCGCAGATTATGATGACAGCGGCAAGTTTGCCCGTTATCGACAAACGCCTTCCATTCAAGAATATCTATTAGTCGCGCAAGATAAGCCACATGTGATGCACTATGTACGACAAGACGACTCGCACTGGTTGCTCGCCGAATATTTTGCCCAAAACGCGCAATTTGAATTACCCAGTATTCAATGTGAATTAGTTCTGAGCGATGTTTACGCTAAGGTGTTTGAGGGGGAATGATGGGAGGCTTTGATTAGGTTTGTTGGTATAAGTCAGCGGCATGTTAGGTATTACAACAAGTCTATTTCTTCAATTATCAAGCCCGTCATTTCTGCAATATCGGTGACGTTTATATTAGCTTGTTTCATTTTTCTAGCGGTTTGTAATACCCCTTTTTTCAAGCCAAGCTCCTCACCAATTACCATGCCTTTTTCCATACCTTTCTGCATACCCTTTTCTTCGCCTTCTAATTGACCTAATACATAAGTTGATTGATACATACTGGCTTGATAATGCAAGTCTTCTTGATGACGCTCATAAGCAAGGCGTTCTTGTGGGTTCATTTTTAACACATCCAAAGTTTCTTTAGCTTCATTTAAGCCTTTAGCTGTGAATTTTTCATCAATCTCTTCATTTTTTAAGAAATAAACCCATTCATCTAAGGTATTATTTGCTACATCATTAAAATTACGTAACTCAATTAAATAATACTCAGGGTATAAATCAGCAATTTTTTGCACGGCATACAAATTCTTTTGCTCTGCACTCAGTTCTAATTCCCGTTGATTATGTAAACCAATAAAGCGCGTTGTGCCGTGATAAATGTAATCATCACCTTTGCCTAAATCAAAGTGCAGAATATTGACTGAAATCACTTTGCTTACTTCAGCATAAGGCTGACCTTTAGGCAGGTGCTCAGTAATCACTTTGGAACTGGCATAGAGAATCCGCTGCAAATAATCCAATTCACGCGAAAATTGCACTTCAATAATGTAAATTTTCTCCTGAGCATCTTTGACTTTAATATCAACCCGATTGAATTTATTGTCTTCAGTTTCTTGATTGTTTTCGCTTTCTATCGCTCCGATAAATAATAAACGGACATTCTTTTATGTTAATGCATATTTTGTATCGGGGAGCTTAAAAAATGACTTAACTCTATCCACTGAATGTTG
>JADGEH010000204.1 GCA_016744475.1 Thiotrichales bacterium
GCGTGTTTCGCGTTTAGTGAGGAAAACGCTGTCTTTTTCCAAAAAAGTAGACCATCACATCGGGGCTATCTGGAATTTTATCCATCACTACAATGAGACAATCAGATTCAAAATTTAACCATACAGCACTACCACTACATGACTACCCTTGAACGGTATTGATGGAGGCACCAGTAGTGATCAGGGAGGAACCCATTATGTCCACGAAGTCACTACCAGCGAGCCGTTCAGATTGCCTGTGAATTCAAAAACAGGGACATTTCGCCTGTTAAATGACGATGCAACGGGTTCTGATTTTAATACGCCTGGCTCTCAAGGCGTTTTTAGGTCAAGTGTGGTGCCTGAGAACACCTATTATATTGCTCGACCTGCCAGCCAAAGCACGGTGTTAGCCACACCTGATACGCACGACGTGGTGGAAATGTATATCACTGGCTACGGGTTTACCCCTGTCGCGCTATTTGATCGCAGTGCAGGGACGTTGCGCAAGTTAGCGGCGAGTGCAGTCGATTATTACACGGACGTGATTGAAAACTATATTACACCTGAAACTGATACGTATCAGATATTCAGCGAACTGAACGATGTGTCGTATACCACAGGCGGTGTATATTTGGGGTTTGTTTTCGCTGCGAATGAAGTCGTGGCGTCTAACGTTTACCTGGAAACCTACACGCAAGTGATTCCCTTTCAGGATGCCTTGGTCAACTATAGCGCCAATCTGAATGTGGAAACTAACGTTGATAGCATCGTGGTGCGTTATCGCCGTACAGTCGCGGCGTATACCTACACCTGGGACGGCACGCTGCAAGAAAATACGGGTGCCGATGCTTATCTATACGGGGCGGCGACAGGTTATAACGATTCTGGCACGTTAAGGCTGAATATTTACCCACCTGAATATGCAGCCGTGGACAGTACCGCGTATCAAACGGGCTGGGTAGGAAATAGCAGCTTGACTGAAAACGCCTTGTTTTTAGCCTTGGCGTTGAATTTAACGTTAGATAGACCTGTTTCTGACGTGGTGATTGAGTATAAAGCCACTCAGCCTAACACCTATACGCCTGCTCCGGTGCTGCGTTCCATCTGGTTGCCTCGCACTGGAGCGTTGCAGGCCGATTCTCTGCAACTCTCGTATACCGTGGGTAATGTGCTGAAAACCGCGACCAGCAATGCACAAGGGGTCATTAGCGGCGAGGCTACAGGCAGCTTCAGCGCCCGCGATTTTCGTATTGATTTTACCTTGAGTGCGTTGGCTGATGGCGGCGCGGTGACGTATCAATACACCACGGATGTGGAAAGCAGTTCTGATGGCGGCGGCTCTGCGCTGCGCATGTTTTATAAGGAAGGTGTCATTATCCTCAAAGATGGCGCAACAGAAGAACTTGCGATTGTTAATGCTGTGAATGACAGCGGCAAAACGCTGGCGCTGAAAACCGGGCTGATTAATAGTTACCCGCAAGGTGCCTTGGTGGCGGGCGTGGTGCAATTAGGTGATCTATACGCGCAGGTGGGTGACATTGATCCGTTTCAGACGTTTGATACGACTAACTGGGTGCCTAGCAATGAGCCAAACAGCCTAAGTTATAACGCGATTGATCATCCGATTGAAATGGCAAATGCAGGTTGTGTGGACGAAGATTGGATTATTGAAATGACTAGCAGCAGTGCCTTTGAGTTGCGTGGGCGGCTGCGTGGTGTGGTGGCTTCAGGCGACGTAAGCACTGATTTCGCCCCTGATTCTGGCAACGGTACGCCGTATTTTACGCTGCGTGCTGCGGGTTGGGGCGGTACACCACAAATCGCTGAAGGCATTGCGTTTAGGACGTTTGGCACGGGTGCCTTGTGGGTGATTCGTGGTACTCAATATGGCTCTTCATTTGAAGGGACTGATTCTGTGACGATGGTGTATGGAGGGGATAATTGATGAATGCCTTGCCATTGGTGTTATGGGTATTGGGGTTTATGTTTTGGTGTTCTCTGGAGGAGCACTGGCGGCGTGTCGATGGAAAGACGCTTGGAGCGGAATGGGAACCACAAGAAGAACGTAAAATAATGTGGGGATTTTGGGTGGTCTTGGTTTTTGTGTTGTACACCTGGCATGTTTCATAAACATGCCTATCCGCGACGTTCTGGTTTCCACGGCTGTTGACCTCGGTCAAGCCTCATTCGTGGGGGCAAATATTCACATCACCACAGAACAAGCCAGTCCTGTATTAAATACGGTTGAGATAAACTTAGGCGGTGCCAGTGTTATCGCTCAGGCTTTGGAAATAGACCTGTCAGTCGCGTCCCCTGTGGCGCAAAACACCGCGATAGACCTCACCATATCGGCATCTATCATCACTTCAAATATATTAGATTTAAGCGCGGCCACTCAGATTAACCAGCAACACTGGATTGATTTAAGCGCCGCCAGTCAAATCAATCAAAACACTATTATCTCTCTCAATACGTCTGATGCGGTTGATCAACAGACCGTGATTGTCTTAGATAGCGCAGTCGCTATTGACTCCCTTGTTGATATAAATTTTGACAGCGCCACCGCCATTGATGTCCCTGTGCAGATAGATTTAAGTGCGGCAATAGCGATTGATGCCGCTATCTCTCTTGATTTATCCCAGGCTCAAACGGTGGAGGGTGCCGTGGTGATTTGCCTGCAATGTTACGGCGCGGCAGGCGGCACACCTCAGCAGCCAGGGGACGGCGTGATAGGTAGCCCTGTGCGGGTTGAGATGGACTTGTCCTGGACAGTACAAACGTCTAACGGTGACTGGAGGTTAATCCCGGTGAGTAAATATCTACACCGCGTGTCGGATGATGCAAATATCGATGTGAGCGAAGAAGGCTTCAACCTGAGAACCGACCTCAGCAGCTTTGGTTATTCGTTTGACGCCACTATCGTTGGCGACACCGCGTACCACCTATTGACCGAGCAAGACACCACAGAGTGTGTGGCGCACGTCAACGGCTTTGATGTTCCTGTGTTGATTGAATCTGTTGAGCCTGCGGGTGCCGCCACTTTAGGAAACCAGATGACCTGGAGGGTGATGGGGCGCTCGCCTTCATCCAATCTCGCCTTGCCGCGTCAGCGCAAAATCACCATGAAGTTCAGCACTGCGACAACAGCGGCACAAGTGGCCAGCACGGTATTGACCGCCGCTAACAACGTGGCTGGCGATACTTGGGTGTTGAATTGGGCGATTGACGACTGGGATATTCCGGCTGATGTGCTGAGTGTAGAAAACCTCAGCCCTATGCAGATTATCCGGCGTTTAGCAGATGCTGTGGGGGCGTATATCAGCACGGATCGTGATACGCGCACACTGAATGTCCGCTACATTTACCCTAAAAACCCCACGCAATTTATTGAAGGCGACCAAGCGGCGGTCATTCAAGACAACTTCGTCATCCAGCGTGGGGAATCTCAGATAAACGTGCCTGGTTACAATCGCGTGATTTATCGCGGCGTGAACACAGGCTGCATCGTGCAAAGCACGCTCACAGGTACGGCGGGAGATATTGAGGCGCCTGTGCAAACGCAGTCTATGATCCTGACACCACAAGTGGGGCGAAATGCAGGGCGTTTTTTTCTGTATGAAAACGGTTATGCGCAGAGAGGGCACAGCTTCACCATGCCCATCTCAGCCGAATATCCGATGATTGAACCAGGGGCGGTGGTTAAGGTGAATAGCGCCTGGTTTGGTATCACCGATTCCTTGTCTATCACCGCCAAATTAGGCAGCGCATTGCAGCAAGTTACCGTAAGGCGGTATACATGAGTGTCTTAAAAAACATTGCTACTCTGTTGAGCCAAAGCCTGCCTGATGAAGATGCTGAGCGCAGCACTGTTGCTCAGGTGATCAGCATTCAGGCGGATAAAACCAGTGTGGTGCGAGATGATGCAGGGCGGGAATTTGTCGCCAGGGGGGATTCGGTGCCCGTTGGCCAAAACGCCCTGGTGTCTAATGGGCAGATTCAGCAGGCCGTGCCTGCGCTGCCTTTTCATGAGTTTTATGTTTAAGCCCAAAAGTGGAAGAACATGAAGAACATAATGAAATGTGCATTATCAAATCGTGACGGAGTAACATTTTTGAGGTTTAGACCTCAAGGCTTCGCGCATTCAATTGAATTGCCAGTGATACAGTCAGGCAGCCGCGCGCAGTCAAGCGCTTGGACGTGGAACGGACAAACTGGCGAACCAACGTTACGACCTAGCGTGAAAACAAGGCACGGCAATGGTTTGGTGTCCCATTTTTGGCTAAATGACGGTGTTTGCTTATATCTGGACGATTCAACAGACGGGAATGCCGGAAAATCACTACCTCTGAGTGACATTGAATAAATATGTAATTGTAGCCCAAAAGTGTAGGAAGGTAAGATTTGCGCCCGTAATCTAAGAACAAGGAGTTTTTTGTGCCGGGTAAATCGTTTTTAAGTTGGGTGGGTGGTAAATCTCAGTTGGCGCCGAAGATTATTGAGTTAATGCCAGCACATCGCTGTTATTGTGAAGTGTTTGCGGGAGCCAGTTGGGTGTTGTTCCGTAAGGATGAATCCAAAGTTGAGATTATCAATGATCTAAATGTCGAACTGGTCACGCTGTATCGCGTCGTGCGGCATCATTTAGAAGAGTTTGTGCGCTGTCTGAAGTGGCTACTGGTGACGAGAGATGAGTTTGACGTGTTTATACGGGCTGCACCTGACTCGCTCACAGATATTCAACGTTCGGTGCGTTTTTATTATTTAGTGCGCACGGGCTTTGGCTCACGGGTTAATACGCATCACCTCAGTTTCAGTACCCAACGAGCACCAGGTTTCAACCTGCTGCGCATTGAGGAAGACTTAAGTGCTGCGCATCTGCGGCTGTCACGGGTGCAGATTGAGCGCAAGCCGTATCAGGATTTTATCCGGCGTTATGATAAAGGGGAGGATGTGTTTTTTTACCTTGATCCGCCCT
>JADGEH010000205.1 GCA_016744475.1 Thiotrichales bacterium
TTTAAGGCGAATAGCGGGCTATTTAACGAAAAAAAGCGGAAAACCTGACCAAAAGGGCGGATTTGCAGCCGATTATCCCGTTTTCGTATAGGCTCTAAGTGGGTGGCTTAGCGGAGGGAGGATACCCTAATGAAGCGAGTTCACCTACGTAGTGAGTCCATACAGTGCCTGCAACAAGCTTATAGCGCTGTCAGTTGTTATCTAAAAAACAAAGGTTTATCCTTGTAAGTTCATTTTAATTCTGGGATGTGGCGCGAGGCTTTCAGCTCATTGTGTGAAAACACCCGCGCCCCCCTTATGAACACAGGATAATGCCTTATGCACTTCATGATGTTACGCAGACACGGCCTCTCTTGCTGGCTACTGCTCGTCTTATGCCTGCACTCCAGTGTCACTTTAGCGGGCAGCAAAGTGTTGAATATGCGCTGGTTAGAGACCACCCCCGATAAGCAACAACTGTTGTTTGATCTCAACGAACCCGTGCAATACACCTTGTTTCATTTGCCTGCGGATAAGAAAAAACCTCATCGCGTGGTGATTGATTTCAAAAACACGCAACTGGTCGGCGCATTAGCCAAAACTCCAAAAACGGTGCCTCATTTACCTCAAATACGCAGCGGCACGCGCAATAAAGACGAGGATTTACGGGTCGTATTAGACCTGCCTCAAGACTTGAAAACCCACAGTTTTTTGCTCAAACCTTCGGGTCGAAATGGTCATCGTTTGGTGGTGATTTTATCCTCTCCACGCTATTCCCCTTCCGCTCAAACACCCACCGCTCCATCCTCAAACACGCCGCCGTCTTTACCCACGGCGCGTTATACCACGCCATTAACGCCGATTCCGTTGCCGCGTAGCAGCAAACGCGATGTAGTGATCGCCATTGATGCGGGGCATGGCGGCATTGATCCTGGAGCCATTGGCAAAAAAGGTTCTTATGAAAAAACTGTGGTGTTAGCCATTGCGCGGCAATTAGAGCGTTTGATACGCCAAGCACCAGGCTTGCGTGCGGCTATGATTCGCAATGATGACAGTTACTTAAAACTGCGTGATCGGATTGAACGTGCGCGTCGATATCAAGCGGATATGTTTATTTCTATTCATGCAGATGCTTACCAAAAAGGCGCTGCTCGGATCAGCGGTTCTTCGGTGTATATTTTGTCGCAACGAGGAGCCAGCAGCGAAGCGGCACATTGGTTGGCGGAAAAAGAAAATGCTGCGGATTTATTGGGCGGGGTGAGCTTAAATGATAAAAACGACACTTTGGCATCGATTTTATTGGATTTATCACAAACCGGCACTTTAGAAGCCAGCGGACGTTTAGCACATCATATTTTAGGCAGCTTAAGCGGCATCGGGCCTGTACATCATAAAAAAGTTCAGCAAGCGGCGTTTATGGTGTTGCGCTCGCCGGATATTCCTTCCATTTTGATTGAAACCGCGTTTATTTCTAATCCCACCGAAGAGCGCAAGCTCAATAACCGCCAACATCAACGCACAGTGGCAAAAGCCATTTTCAAAGGCATTAAAGCCTATTTAAAGCAGCACCCCGTCGCTGACACGCAAATGGCTCAGCGTTAAAAGTACGGGGGAAGATACGTTATAAGAACTCTCTCCTCAAAGGAGGAGAGGCTGACCGCTTAGAGGCTCAGTTTTTTTCTTCAGTGAATAACCGTGGCCTTATCCCGCCCTCTAATGGGTGCCACAACAGTCATGTAACAGATTGAGAATAAAGAATTTGTCATGTGCATGTCATCTCTCCTATCAATAATGAGCACATTTCGTATCATGGTCACTCATTCAGGAGAACCTCTTATGCGACCTATTGCATCAGGCATTTTTGTATTACTACTCAGCTTTTCCACTTCTATTGCCGCCGCTGACCATCGCTTATCCGATTATGTAAAAACCACCGGGGTTGATGGCAACTTGTCTAGCGTCGGTTCCGACACACTGGCTCACCTCATGAGTTTGTGGGCTGAAGCCTTCAAACGCTATTACCCCAACGTCAACATCCAAATCCAAGCAGCAGGTTCATCCACGGCACCGCCCGCATTAACCGAAGCCACTAGCAACTTAGGGCCTATGAGTCGCCAAATGAAAAAAGATGAATTAGAAGCCTTTGAACGCAAATATGGTTATCCACCGACAGCGATTCGCGTGGCGGTCGATGCGTTGGCAATTTATGTCAATAAAGATAATCCTTTAGATGGATTAACCATTCAGCAACTCGATGCGATATTTTCTTCTACACGAAAATGCGGACAGGCTGGTGCCGTTACGACGTGGGGACAAGTAGGATTAAAAGGTGAGTGGACGAATAAACCCATGCAATTGTTTGGGCGTAATTCCGTCTCAGGCACTTACGGTTATTTCAAGAAAAAAGCCCTGTGTAAAGGCGACTTTAAAAACAATGTCAACGAGCAACTGGGTTCAGCGTCCGTGGTGCAATCCGTTACGGTTTCGCTCAACAGCATTGGTTATTCAGGCATTGGTTATCGTACTTCTGGGGTGAAAACCTTAGCCATTGCGAAAAAGCCGACCCGGTTTGTGTCAGTAAATGCCGACACCGCCGCCACAGGTCAATATCCACTGGCACGTTTTCTTTATGTTTATGTCAATAAGCATCCCAATAAACCCCTTTCACCCTTGGAACGGGAATTTTTCAAAATGATTTTGTCCCAGCAAGGCCAAGATATGGTGCTAAAAGATGGCTACGTGCCGCTGCCTGTAACCTTGTTGAAAAAGGAATGGGAAAAGCTTCAATAAACAAGCTTAATGAGTATTCAATATTTTCTTCTCGATTTTAGCGATAAAAAACAACACAAAAGGCACGAGAGACACAAACGGACTAAAACGCTGGTGCCGTTTGTGCCTTTCGTGCCGCTCAGACGGGTTTGAAGACCATGAGGGCTATGACGATGATCATGGCCATAAAGGCGGGGACACCCAGCCAAAACCAGATGCGGGCGTAGGTGTGATAAAGCGGCGGTAATGGGGTGTGTTGTTGCTGAGCGGTGTGTGCGAGATCGCGCATCTGAATTTGTAGCCAAACCACGGGCAACCAGCACACTCCAGCCAGCCCATATAACAGCAGTGAATAGAATACCCACGGCGTGAGTAAAGGAATCCCTAAGAGATGCAGCATGGCTAAACCTGTCAGCGGTTGAATGATGATCGTAGGAGTGGTGAATAACCAATCAGCCTGCACCACCGTGCGATTGACCATGGCAATGCTGGCAATATCTCCGCGCCGATCTGTCATGAATTTGTAAAAAGCGCTGCCTAAACCTGTGCCAAATAACACGATAGCGCTGAGAATGTGTAGCCATTTCAAGGTGAGATAAATCATGAGGCGGTGTCCTCCATGCTTAGTAAGAAGCCGCTGGCGATGAGTAAGGGAATGTTTTTGACCACAGGGCCGAAGGGATGTAGCCAGTATTCTGGCAAAAATAGGCTGATGAGTAGGGTGTAGAACAGCATCACGCCGATTTGTAAGTACAAAGCCGAAACCCGCCAGCGTGAATGCAATAGTGCTAGACCTAATAAGATGTCGAGGACAGCCGCGCTATAGAGTATGCCTGTGGCAAAAACACCTGTGATTCCCAGAGGTTGTAAGAGTGCGTAGCTCTCTGCCAGGGGATAAAAAAAAGCGGATACCAGGCCTGCGCTACACCAGGTGAATGCGAGGCTGAACAGTAGTAAGGGGTGTAGAAAGTATAAGCGGCTATAGATTTTCTCGGCGATTGCGGGGGGCGCTAAAGCCTGGTGTAAATCGCTGGCGGTGAAGCCGAAAGTATGGGTAAAGGCTTGTGCATCGGCATGATTACCGCGTCGCAACATACGCAGATTGTCTCGGCTCAGCGGTATGCGGGTGATTTTTTCTAATAGGCCAGCCAGCATAAAGAACAGAGCGTAAGACCCGCTGAACACGATGCTTTGGCGGCGATAGCCTAGCCAAGCGCGTATGTCTGCTAGGAATGCTCGCAATGTCAGCGCTTTAGGCCCGACTAAAGGATATATCTGCCGCGCAGCGACTTTGCCTTCTACGCATTGCACGATTGCGGTGATGAGATCATGGATGGCTATGGGCTGAATGCGTTGTTGTCCACCAGCGGGAAGTATCAAAACGGGCAGGGCGGCGAGTGCGGAAAATAGGGAAAAACTGCTACCCCCAGCGCCATAAACCAGCGAGGGGCGCACAATATATGCGTCTAAATCTAATGCCAGCAAGGCTTCGTCAGCGGCGCGTTTGCTGAGATGGTAAGCCGTATCAGCGGTGTCGTCGGCGCCTAATGCTGATATTTGTATCACGCGCTGGATGTGCATTTTTTCGCAAGCCTGAAATAAGGCGATAGGAGCTTGTGTGTGCAATGCTTTGAAAGTGCATGTGGGTGTTTCGCTGATAATGCCCACGCAGTTAATCACTACGTCAATCTGTTGCAAACGCGGCAGCCAGTCGTGAAGGCTGTGATCCTGAGCAAAATCAACCGTGATGGTATTTTCGGCGGTGAATGTTTGATGATGTACACAGGCGATCACTTCATGCCCTTGTTTTTGTAATCGTTGTTGTAAATGGCGACCGATAAAGCCTGTGGCTCCGGTTAATAAGATATTCATTATCCCTCTCCGTTGTTTATTTTTGATGAAACAGTTATTTCTGTCATAACAGAAATAATGAGTTATAAAAAAAGCCAATGAGATCAGCTCAATGACCATAGTGATCAACTTAAGAAAAAAGGCTTTGGATTCAACGTGTCAGCCTCCCCTCCTTCAAGGAGGGGATTGAGGGGTGGTGATGAAAGGTCTTTATTCCTTAAGAGCCTATACGAAAACGGGATAATCGGCTGCAAATCCGCCCTTTTGGTCAGGTTTTCCGCTTTTTATCAACAAATAGCTCGCTATTCGCCTTAAAAAACCGAAAAACCTGCCTCAAAATAGCGAATTTT
>JADGEH010000068.1 GCA_016744475.1 Thiotrichales bacterium
CTAAAGTACATCATTTATAGGCTTGCGATATAGCCAAACCCAAGACTGCCCGTCCTTGAAGGACTGGCAGTCTTAACAACTGATGTAATTTTGCTATAGACATGACCCGACTTGGATACCTACAACACTTTACTGACTAAAGTGACATTTCTATCATCAGGATCGACGTGGGCGAGAAAACCGAGTTTGCCCATCAGTTTTAACATGCCAAAGTTGTTGCTCAGCACTTCACCTTCCATGCGTTGTAAGCCTCTTGCGCGTGCGGCATCCATCAAACTGCCCATTAATTTGTGGGCAAATCCGCGTCCTTGCCATTCATCTGCAATGGCAATGGCAAATTCACAACTTAAACCGTCTGGGTTCATGGTGTATCGCGCCACGCCTAATTCAACTTCTCGTTCATCAATATGGGTGGCGGCGATGAAGGCCATTTCTCGGTCGTAATCAATCTGGGTGAAACGAATCAACATTTCTGGCGTGAGTTCATTTAGCGATTGCATGAAACGGAAATATTTGGCTTCTTCGGAGAGGTTTTTGACAAAAGCGTGTTCTATTTCTGCATCTTCTGGGCGGATGGGACGAATGGTGATGTTGGTGCCGTCAGATAATTGCCATTGACTGACTAAGTGGTTGGGATAGGGATAAATCGCCATGTGCGCATAGCGATCCGCTGACGGAATGTAGTAATCCACCACCACTCGCGCATCGACGGCGACCACGCCTTCTTCATCAACAATCAAAGGGTTGATGTCTACGCCACGTAACCACGGCAGTTCACAGACCATTTCTGATACCCGCAGTAGGACATTGACTAAGGCATCCATGTGAACGGGTGGCATTCCGCGAAACTCTTGTAAGACTAATTTGATCCGTGTTTTGTCGATCAGCGTTTTCGCTAGGTATTGATTCAAAGGCGGCACAGCCACGGCGCGATCATTGATGATGTCAACGCTGACACCGCCTGCACCGAAAGTGATGACGGGGCCAAATACGGGGTCTCGAAACATGCCGACCATGAGTTCACGTCCGTTGCGTTTGCGGCTCATGCGTTCGACGGTGACTCCATCCATACGGGCATCGGGGCGGCGTTTTCGTGCTTCATAAATGATTTCGTTAAAGGTGGTGCGGATCGATTGTGCATTGCTTAAATTTAAGCGCACGCCGCCTACGTCGGATTTATGCGTAATGTCCGGCGAGTTGATTTTCATGGCGACAGGAAACCCTAGTGATTCAGCCAGCACGAGGGCTTCGTTAGGGGTTTTGGCGATGGCGGTGCCGACGATGGGAATTTGAAAGGCTCCTAGCAGGGCTTTGGATTCCATTTCAGAAAGGACTTTGCGTCGCTCGGTGAGTACGCTTTCGATGATGATTTGTGCGCCTTCAACATCGGGTTTTTCTAAATGTCCCAGCGAGCCAGGGGTTTGTACCAGTAGTTTTTGATTGCAATGGTGTGCGGCTAGATAACTAAAGGCTTCGACAGCGGCTTCTGGGGTGCGAAAATCGGGTAAGCGGGCTTGGCTAAAGTGTTCGCGGCTAGTTTGTACTTGTTGTTTGCCCATCCAGCAGGTCAACACAGGTTTGGCGGAATGATTGGCGACATCGATCACGGCTTGTGCGACTTCTAAGGGTTCGGTCATGGCTTGTGGTGTCAGAATAATCAACACGCCATCAACTTGTCGGTCTTGTAAGGCGAGTTCCAACACGGTGCGATAGCGTTCGGGGCTGGCATCGCCTAATAGGTTGAGAGGATTGCGATAATGCCACTGTGCGGGCATGTGTTTTTTGAGTGTAGCAATGCTGGTGTTGCTCAGTTCTGCCAGGTGAATGCGTAAATCGAGCGCTCGATCCGCAGCCATAATGCCGGGCCCTACACCATTGGTCATAATCATTAAGCGGCTACCGTAAGCTTGGTAACGCGAAGCCAAGGTGGTGGCGGTGGCGAATACTTGTCCAAAATTTTCTACCCGCACCACGCCTGCGCGTTGCAAAGCCGCATCAAATGCAGCATCCTTGTCGAGTAAGGTGCTGTTTTGGTGAGTGCTGCTTTGGGTGTCTAAATCATAACGCCCCGATTTCAGCACAATCACGGGTTTCATACGCGCCGCAGCGCGTAACGCGCTCATAAAGTTACGCGCATGATTAATGGCTTCAATGTAGAGAATAATGCTGCCTGTTTGCGGGTCTGAAGCGAGATAATCGAGTATTTCACCAAAACTAATATCAATCGCATCGCCCAAGGACACCACCGTGGAAAATCCCACGTCGTTGAGTTCGGCCCAATCTAAAATGGCGGTGCATAAGGAACCTGATTGAGACACCAAGGCCAAGTTGCCCGGTTTAAGACGGTTTTTGGTAAACGTGGCATTGAGTCCTAATGCGGAGCGCATCACGCCTAAGCTGTCTGGGCCTAGAAAGCGTAAGTTGAAACCTTTAGCAATGCTTAACACGGTTTGAGATAATTTGGCACTCGCTTTGCCAGCATGAGCAAAACCACCCGCGAGGATGATGGCGGTGTGAATGCCATGCTCGCCGCAGCTTTCCAGAATCTCTGGAAGTTCTTGTGCAGGCGAGGCGATGACGGCTAAATCAATCGGTTGAGCAATGTCTTTGAGGCTGGCATAAATCGTTTGCCCCAAAATCTTTTTATGTGTTGGGCTAATCGCGTACAATGTGCCTTTATATTCGCCCTCCAATAAATTTTTGAACGCAATTGTCCCCATGCTGTTGTTTTCTTCTGAAACACCGAAAATGACAACAGATTGGGGGATAAACAGTGTGCTTAAAAAATGTCGGCTCATCTTGAATCCCTGATGAAAATTAGATTTGATGATTTTATAACGTCATAAGCCTTGCGCAAAGAAAACCAGCCATGATGGATGACGTTATAGAATCCTGTTCCATATATTTTTATATTAGTTGTGTTGCACAGTCAGCATCGTAGCGAGAGATAGCGGGATGAGGGCAAGTTTTTTGTTGTTATGAACTAAAATAGTCATTTTATGTCCTTCAAAATGAACGAGCCATCTGCCCCATAACCACTGTTTCGAGCCGATAAATATCCATGCAATATGTCTATTTCCCTTGGTAGATACAGAGAGAACTGTTGTGTCTATAGAAGATAAAGCCCAAGCTGAAGCTAAACGTCTGATGGCAGAAGTCAATCAGTTGCAAGCGCGTGCAAAAACGCAAAATGTGACGAAAAAAGCTGAAGCTCAAAAACTGATAGCGGAAATTAACCGCTTACAGGTCGCAGCGATCAAAGAAAAGGATTCGGATAAAGCCCGTCAGGCTAAATTGGAAACCAAGCGCTTATTTGAGGAACAGTTAGGGCATGTGCGTGCGAAGCAACAAAATGCACGCGAACAATTAAACCGTTTAATGCAGGCCAAACAAAAATATGATTTGGTGCAGCAAGGCGGTACGCCCACTGATCCTAAATTACAGCAGCAATTATTGCAGCTCATTAAACGTAAAAAAGAAGAGTTTGTACGCTTAAACCAAGATGCTGATGGGATTCGCCAACAAGCCCAGCAAAAATCCATTATTTTAGGTGCTCAATATAACTCACCAGAGCGCGAAGCGGCGGCTAAAGCGCAAGCGGCTAATACCAATCTGACTGAGCGTGCCAAGGCTGAAGCCGAAAAATTAATGACCGAGGTCAATCGTCCTAAGCCCACGGATGCCGCCGATAAAGCCGAAGAAGTTGGAAAAATGATTGCGGAAATCAGTCGCTTACAAATGGCGGCTGAAAAAGGTGATTTATCTGAAGATGACGCTGAACAACTAGAAGGCCGGATCAAACGCATCGAGTCTAAGCAGCGAGAAGCGCGTGATCAAATTAACCAACTGACCCAAGCGAAAATTAAATATGAATTAGCTTTAGCGCGTTCGAGTAAAGAAAAAGATGAAGAAGAACTACGACGTGCACAAGACGAAAAGTTACAAAAAGAACTCAACTCTTTAATTCAGAATAAAGAAAGTGAGCAACGCCAACTGATGGAAGAGTTGGAAGTGATTCGTATGCGAGCCGAGCAAGAAGCCGCGCTTTTGAAAGCCCAACGTGATGCGGCACGGGCGTTAGCTGATCAGCAACAAAATAATGAGGCAGAGGCTAACACGCAAACCCGCAGTCATAAAGGTCTATTCATTATCATTGCCGTCGTGTTATTGCTAGGCATCGGTGCGGGTGCTTATTTTGCGCTCCCCTTGTTGCAAGACGCATCACAAGCTGATGCCTCTAAGACACAGAAAAAAACCACTCATTCCTCTGAAAAAACCACCACGGTCGTCACAACGGACACGTCTTCCAACAAACCGAAACCTAAACCCACTGTTCAGCGCGTTAAAGCATTGGGTGAATCCGTTGATCGACTGCGCGGCGGCGGTGGTGGCCCGATGATGGTGAAATTACCGAGTGGTTCTTTCATGATGGGTAGCCCCCCTCATTTACCCTATGCCGAAGAACGTCCTCAGTTAGAGGTCACGCTACAAGCCTTTTCCATCAGTAAAAATGAAATTACCTTTACTGAATATCAAAAATTCACCCGTGCCACCAATCGCCGCACGCCATCGGATAATGGTTGGGGACGACAAGATAATCCGGTGATTAACGTCACTTGGGAAGATGCCTCGGCTTATGCTGAATGGCTCACCCAACAAACGGGTAAGCGCTATCGTCTGCCCAGTGAACGTGAATGGGAATATGCTGCACGAGCCGGGACTACCACCGCGTATTGGTGGGGTAATCGGGTCGATAAACGCCATCCTCAAGCCAATTGTGGGGTTTGTGGAAGTCATTGGGATGGGACAAAAATTGCGCCTGTAGGACAATTTCCTGCCAATGATTTTGGTATTCATGATGTGATTGGGAATGTGATGGAATGGACTCGAAGTTGCTACCATATGAATTACGCGGGGGCTCCAGAGGTCGGTAACATCTGGGAAAGCAATGCTGATTGCACACAATATATGGTACGTGGCAGTGCTTTTAATACCTATAAACGGGATATTCGCATTACCCGGCGACAAGCATTCAATCCCAAATCTCGAAGCAATAACTTAGGCTTTCGTGTCGCACGGGTCGATTAAAGCGCACGCTCTGCGGCGTGTTTAACAGAGCTGAGAAAAAACCGCTATTGCGTAACATTAGTTAAAGTCTAAGGAGTTTTATAATGAAAATCAGTGACGAACTGAAACGTCGAATTCAAATGCTGGAACAGGAACAACAACAACAATCAGATGATTTAGGTAGTTTGGAACAATTGCGCGATCTCGCCAGTATTGAAGAGCTAGAACAAGAATTATCGTCTATTGATCAAGACATGCCCGTACCTGATAAAGCCCGTAATGTTAAGGATGATATTAATTTAAGTGAAGATGTTTTATCAGATGAAGAATTGGATGAAATTGACGAACCGGTCAACAGTGACCATGACATGCATGATATTGATTTAACTTTAGAAGGCTTGGGGGCAAATAAAACCAAAGCACAACATGGCTATGTGGTGTGTCTCATGTTTAACCCCAATGCCCCCACCGAATGGTCAGAAGAATCTGGTGGTGGTTGGCGCGGAAAAGGCTCTGGCACCAGTTATCCTACTCGTGCAAAAGCCGATAAAATGCTGCAAGAACTGAAACAAAAATGGCCTGATTATCCGATCAAACTCCATCAAGTGAAATAACCTAGAAGCTGTCAATCCATATCGATTGACAGCCCTTTCCCTCCTACCTGTCCATATTTCTCTCTTCATGCCCATTCAAGCGCTGTGTTTTGATTTAGACGATACCTTATGGCCTGTGATGCCCGTCATCCGGCGTGCAGAAGCTCACTTTTATGCGTGGCTGGCACAGCATTATCCGCGTATTACGGCGGCTTACAGCTTTGAACAATTACGCGATATGCGTTTTGAGATCGCCGCCAAACAACCCGCGCTGGCTCATGATTTCACCGCATTACGCAAACTGGGTTTAGCTCAAGTCGCGGCGGCTGTAGGTTATGGCGAAGAATTGATCGAACCGGCTTTCCAAGCCTTTTGGCTGGAGCGCAATCGTGTGGACTTTTATCCTGATACGCTGCCTGTACTACAACAACTGGCGCAACATTATCCACTGTGTGCCCTCAGCAATGGCAATGCGGACATCCAGCAAACGGGCTTAGGTGAAATATTTTCCTGTGCTTTTAATGCCATCAATACCGGACAAGCCAAACCCCATCCCGCAATGTTTGAAGCCGCCTGTCAAGCGCTGGGTTACGTGCCCGAACAAGTGGCTCATGTCGGCGATGATTTGCTCTGTGATGTGCAAGGTGCGCAACAAGCGGGGATGAAAGCCGTGTGGTTAAACCGCTCACAAACGCCCGCTTCGCAGCCCATGACAGCGGATGTAGAAATTCATTCTTTATGGGCGTTGCAGACATGGTTAGGTGAGAAGAAAACATAATATGGCCTTGAAGAATAAACACCATTAACCACTATTTTTCAGAACAAAATGGGCATGGTTAAATGGTACACATCATATCAAGCACAAGTCGTAAAAATCATTCGTGAATATGCTTCTAATACATCGACAAATATCTAACATGACGCACTTGAATAACCCCTCTGAAACCTCTGGACATACTTCATGCCATTACCGCCGCTTTTTCAATCTTCTCAACAGTTTCAACAAGGCTTTATTCAAGGCTTGCATCGCTTATTAGAAGATCAAGGATTAGGGGCTTATATTTTAGTCTTGGCGAATGCGACTTTTGATGAAAACTTGTTTCAAGTTTTGCAAGAGGCTTTAAAAACAAGCTTTCAAGAACAGCGGCGCAGATTACAGACGCATCAAGCCCAGCAGACAGTGCAACAATTACCTGCAGATGATGTCGCGGTTTTTCAATGCTTAGAACAACAAGGATGGGAGCAGATTCAATTGGCGCAATGTCGTCAATTGTCGGATTGGGAATTACAATTTAATCCCTTACGCGCTTTACGCCCACCGCGTCATGCAGGCAGCGTCATTGACTGCATCAGTGCCGCTTTTCAAGCGCAAGCCTTTCATTTCAATAAACCTTTTTTGCGCAAAGAAACCCTATGGAGCGGTGAGTTACTGGGGCAATCGATTGACCTGCTGTACAACAAATTTCCTTTCGTGCCTTGGCATGGTTTATTGGTTCCTGAGCGTGAGCGCCAATGGCCGCAATTTTTAGACGCTTCTCAACATGCCTATATTTGGCAATTATGCGAACACTTAAGCCAGACATTACCAGGTATAGCGGTGGGATATAATGCTTATGGCGCGTATGCTTCGGTGAATCATTTGCATTTTCAACTCTTTATACGTGAAGAGCCGCTGCCCTTAGAAGCTTCTCATTGGCAACACCACCAAGGTGAGCAGGCTTATCCGGTGTCCTGCGAAGTCTTTAGCGATCATCAGCAAGCCTATGATTTTATTTCTGAATTACATGCCCAACAACGCACTTATAATCTCTTATATCGTCCTGGGCGGGTGTATTGTTTGCCCCGCCGTTTCCAAGGCCAATACACATTAAGCGATCCCACCTACACGCAAGCCTGGTATGAAGTCTGTGGTGGGCGCGTGTGTTTTGATGCAGAACAGTTTGCCCATTTAAAAGCGGCTGATATTGACACCGAATTGCAGAAGCTTTAGGTTCTGCCACCATCCCATGAATTGAAAGTTATGCGCCATTCCCATACCGAAACCGATACGCCGCACTTAGAAGTCAATCTCACCCCCTTGATTGATTTAGTGTTTATTTTGCTGATTTTTTTTCTAGTCACCGCGTCTTTTCAAAGCAATACCGCTTTAGATATTCAACGCCCACAAGCACAAACGGCGACCTTACACACTCAAAATCAACACATCATGATTGAAATTGATGCTAAAGGCGCTTTGCGCTTAGAGCAACAAGCCGTTTCGCTCTCTCAACTGCGAGAGCAGATTCAGTCCTTGCCCCAAAATGCGGCTCCTATGCAAGTGATGCTTGTAGTGGATCAAAAAGCGAGTACGGGTTTGTTAGTACAAGTGATGGATCAAGTGCGCTTGGCAGGTGTACAACATATCGCTCTGGCAGCGGATGTTGCACCGTAGCTCGTCATTATCATGAAGCTGTTATTACTGCCGTTAGCCATCTTCATTAATATGGCTTTGTTTGGGTTGATGTTTTATTTAGTCATGCCACACGCGGTGTTACCTCAGCCCAAAAAAATCGTCTTAGAGATTCAACGGATAGCATTACCCGAAACGCCGCCCCCAAGCCCGCCCGCGTTACCGCAGCCGACAATGGCTGATACCGCCGAACCCGTGATGGCTCCTCAGCTAGCACTGCCGCCCGCCTTACCAACACTCCCTGAATTACCTGCATTGCCCGAATTTAAAGACGCTTATGTGGCCCCTGAATTACCCAAACTAGCGTTAGAGGCGCAGCCTTATCTCGGCGACATGGCCACGCTAAAACCTTTGCCCGCCGTAGCCCCGCCCGCTCCTGCAAAGGTTTCAGCAGCGCCGACCAAGCCTTCTTCTGTCCCCTCCCCAGCCGCTCAACTTAGGATTGTGCCAGCGGATCGACAGTTATTGCCCTTGCTAAAAGTGGAACCGCAATATCCCCGTCGAGCGCGACGACGCAATATTGAAGGCAGCGTAGAAGTGGAGTTTTTGATTAATCAGCAAGGTGCTGTAGAAAAGGCTCAAGTGGTTCAGTCCGAACCTTCCGGTCTGTTTGATGAGGCGGCTTTGAAAGCGGTGCGGCGCTGGAAATTTGCACCGCGTTATATAGAGGGGCAAGCCGTTTATCAAAAGGCGCGTCAAGTGATTAAGTTTCGCTTGCGTTAGGCTTTTTGTGGGTCGGTTAATACAAACCTTTGGCTAGAGATATTAGCCGTATAAATTCGTTGCGATAGCCAAATTTATCCTCTCCCCGCGCACTGCGGGCGAGCTTTAATATTGCATCAAAATCAAAGTCTTGTAAATATTTTCCACCACGTAGTAATTGCCCAAAAGCCGCCACCGCAGCGGCAAAACGAAAACGCTCATCCATGCGGTTAGCGGTGCGTAATGCACTGCGTAAAATAGGATATTGAAGTAATTGGCTTTTCTCACTATCAGGCTGTTTATAGCGCAAACGTAAAAAAGCTAATTCATGGGTGTGTGGACGCAATTTAGGCTTTTGGATTTGATAACGCAGCGCCGATAAACGCTCACCACCACTGCCCACTAAAGCCAATTCATACAAGGCTGTCACCGTGTGTCCCGCACCTATTTCTCCAGCATCCACGTTGTCATTATCAAAATCTTCAGATTTTAAACCCCGGTTTTCATAACCCATTAAGCGATATTCCGCGACATTATCAGGATTGAATTCCACTTGAATTTTGACATCTTTTGCCACCGTCAGCAGCATGGCGGCGCGGGCTTCAACCAACACCTTACGCGCTTCATTTAAGGTATCAATATAAGCGTAGTTTCCATTACCCGCTTGGGCTAATTGCTCCATGAGATGGTCGTTATAATGACCCGCACCAAATCCTAATGTGGTCAATGCAATCCCGGTTCTACTTTGTTGTTCAACTAAGTCTTTGAGGGCTTCAAAATCAATCGTGCCGACATTGAAATCGCCATCGGTCGCCAACAGCACACGGTTAATGCCCCCTGGGATAAAGCTTTTTTGGGCAATGCTGTAAGCCAATTGAATGCCTTGCCCGCCGTTGGTCGAGCCACCCGCACTTAAACGCGCTAAAGCTGCTTCAATCACAGCGGTTTGATGACCGGGTGTAGGTGCTAAAATCTCTCCCGCCGCCCCCGCATACACAACAATAGACACGCGATCTTGCGCGGTCAGTTGTCGAGTTAGGAGTTTTAGCGAGGCTTTGAGTAAGGGGAGCTTGTTAGGCGCATTCATGGAACCAGAAACATCCAACAAAAAGACCAGATTAGCAGGCGGCAGGTGGGCAGGATTTAATTGATAAGTTTGAATACCGATATGTAACAAATGCGTTTTTGCGTTCCAAGGGGTAGGGGCTATTTGTGTAAACACGCTAAATGGTGGATTTTGAGTACGTGGCGGCGGATAGTCATAATCGAAATAATTAATGAGTTCTTCGACTCGCACGGCATCTTTACGCAATAGGTATCCAGTATTGATCATGCGCCGCACATTGGAATAAGAACCCGTATCGACATCAATGCTAAAAGTGGACGTGGGCGTTTTTTGCGCCGCCTTGAGCGGATTATCATCAAAATGTGCGTAATTTTCTCGATCATTTTGAGGTGAGAGCCTATCAGGGGCAGAAACAGAAGGGAATATAGGCACAGCTTCAGTATAAGTGGGAAACGGCGAATATTGGGAATAATCGCTAGGGCCACGGAAGACTTCAGTGGAAGGCGTTTGAGGGCGGGAACGTTTATTGGCTTCTGATGGAGAACAACCCGCATTATCAACCCGTCCCATGTCTGCGGGAGTATTAGGACATTTATCCCTAATGTCTTGCACGCCATCCGTATCACTATCTAGCGGGCAACCTATTTGTAAACCCGATTGATACACGCCATGCATGATTTCTCGTGTGCTGTTATGCGGACAACGGTCTTCTTTATCCGAAATACCATCATTATCAATATCAGGAATAATGGTACAGGCGCTCAAATAAAACAACACGGATAAAGGGAGTATCCAACGTAGAATGAACATGAGCGCCTCCTTAAAGCGCAAGGCGAGATGTCTTCTATTGATTAAAGATGTCATGAGAATTTTATTTTAATAGAGCAAAAACCAATGAGTGATCGGTGAGATAACACCACTTTTAAGCTCTGTTATTCTCACCGTTCTACTATTCAAATAAAGGGGATACCCCCTCAAAGCCAAGTTTAGCAGTAAATCTTCTGAGTGCTGAACTTCTTTGAGAGGATTAAGAGCCTATACGAAGATGGGGAATCGAAGCGAAAATTCGCCCTTTTGAGGCAGGTTTTTCGGTTTTTTAAGGCGAATAGTGGGCGTGTAACGAAAAAAAGCGGAAAACCTGACCAAAAGGGCGGGTTTGCAGCCGATTATCCTGTTTTCGTATAGGCTCTAATGCTCAGGGGCGCTATAAGCTAGGCGAGATACCTGTGACGTGCGCACATGATTGGTAATAACCGGCATTTTGACATATCCCTTGCGTTTGGTCAGGCTACCACGTTTAGCCTTAACGCTTTGCCATTCCACACGCTTAGGCAATTGATTACTCAAAGGTCGTGGTTTTGCATTGCGCATAAAATCAGCCCACAACTTCATCGCCCCCGTGCCCCCGCTCAGTTTAGTGCTGAGATTATCATCGCGGCCTAACCAAGCCACCGCCAGCAGGTTTCGACCATAACCTGCAAACCAACTGTCTCGGTAGTTATTTGTCGTCCCGGTTTTGCCTACCAGCTTTAAGCTCTTTGGCAGTAACTCTCTGGCTGTCGATGCGCCTGTGCCGCCTCTAACGGCTTGCTCCAAGGCGTAATTAAGCAAAAAAATAGGTGCGGAATCAAAACGTTGCTCAACGGATAAAGCATAACGATTAAGCGGCTCACCCTTGTGTGTGAGCACATTACGGATAGCACGTAAGGGCACGCGAAATCCGCCGCTAGACAGAGTTTGATACATTTGCGTCACTTCAAAAGGTGTGAGCGACAAGCCCCCCAATAGCATTGAAGGATAAGCGTTAAAAGAGCGTTCTACACCCATGCGTATTAATGTTTGACGCACATTGTCTAAACCCAATTCAAAACCTAAATGCACCGTGGCGAGATTATAAGAATGAGCCAAGGCTTTAAATAAAGACACTTTACCGTGTTCTTTCGCCGTGTAGTTTCTAGGTTTCCACACTTCTCCAGTTTCTTTATTCGTCCAACTAAAAGGCTCATCATTCAAACTGGATAACAGAGAATAACTTCGACTGTTTTCTAAAGCGGTTAAATACACCGCAGGTTTCACTAAAGAACCAATGGGGCGCACGGCATCTAAAGCGCGATTAAAACCATCATAACGCAAACGTTTATCACCCACTAAAGCCAGCACTTCACCATTTTCAGCGCCTGTCACCACTAAAGCTGCATTGAGTTTATTACCCATACGCTGCTTGCGTTCTAGTTTTTTAATGCGTTGCAAAAGCGCTTGTTCGGCTTGATTTTGAAGAATCGGGTCTAGTGTGGTGAATACTTGCAACCCCTCAGAGCGCAAATCTTCTTCACGATAATCTTCTTGTAATTGCCGACGTACCAAATCTAAAAAAGCAGGGTAAGGTGATTTACTTTGAGGAGGTTTCTTGCTGACGTTTAAAGGTTCCACTTTGCCTTCTTCAAATTCTACGGCTGAAATCAAACCTTGTTGATGCATGACTCTTAACACTAAAGCACGGCGAGCTTTAGCACGTTCAGGATAACGTCTAGGATTGTAACGAGAAGCACCACGAATTAAACCCACTAACAAAGCCATTTCATGTAGTTCCAATCTGACTAGAGGACGGTCAAAATAAAACCATGAAGCCATACTGACACCGTGAATGGCGTGATCACCATGTTGACCTAAATACACTTCATTTAAATAGGCTTGTAAAATATCGGATTTTTCATAATGCAATTCCATGAGCAAAGACATTAAAGCTTCATTCACTTTACGCTTTAAAGTACGCTCAGACGTTAAATAATGATTTTTCACCAACTGCTGTGTCAGTGTACTGCCACCTTGTACCCAAGCACCTGCTTTGATATTCGCCCAAACCGCACGCCCCAGAGCGCGTAAGCTGATGCCGTTATGCTCATAAAAATTTCGATCTTCCATCGCCATCAAAGCTTTAACCAACATCTTTGGCACTTCATTTAATGTCACCAATAAACGATCTTCTTTATGGGTCGGATAAATTTTGCCAATTAAAGCCGGGTCTAAACGCAATATTGCCAAACCTGTGCGTTGATCTAAGTCAGCAATGGCTTGAATACTGGTGCGATTAAAACGAATGCGCAATTTACGGGCGGGTTCTTGGGTATCCCAGAACTGAAAAGGGCGAGTATAGACATAAACATCTCGACCTTTTTTAAAATAATCACCTGATTCGCGTAATTTTGACACTTTACGATAACCCGAAGCCTCTAATTCTTTGAGCAAATCACGATGATTTAATTCAATGCCGGGATAAATTTCTAACGGACGCGCATACACACGCGCAGGCAAAGCCCAGCGTCGCCCTTCAAATTGTTGGCGCACATCGACATCCACCGCAATGGTGTAGGACATAGCCGGGACTAAAAGGAATAAGACTAAAAGCCAGCGCAAACGAAATAGGAAAAAACGTGGACGTGGGCTAATATTTGAGGTTTGACGTAGTTGACTACGACGTTTGTAACGCTTACCGCTTTTCATAATATTTAACCATATTTTCAATGATTTAGTGATAAAACCTCAGCATGTACTTAAGCATCAGGGCTTTGTCCATTGATAATACACAAATCTTGCCAGAAAACATATGACTAAATCACTCATCTGACGCACACAGCGTGAAGTGAACGTAAATACCTACATCTTCTATTGCTGGGTAATGCATGGTGACGAAAAAAAGCATTGTTGGTTCAAAAAATAGGGCTAAAAATCCAGTCAGCCTCAAATATCAACAGAGCCTAGAACTTTCATCTGAGTTTTGCGTGAGAAATAAGTACAAATATGGAGGGATTGAGCGATGAAGCTTAGTCAGCAGGGAAGGTGTTGATGGGAGCGGGAAAAAGTCGGAGGGGGATAGGCGATTTGCCACCATCCTACAAAAGGAGAGAGCCTGCCAAAACCTGACAGGCGGAACATGATGATCTAGCGCTGAAGCGCTGCCCTGCGTGTGCTGGGCATGTTTGGATAGGACATCATGCGTCAGGGGCGTTATGCGTCCGTGTTGCGTTTTGGAGCGCTACGTTTTTTGGGCTTTTTGTCATCGCCGGGTTTGTTGGGTTTTCTAGCATGTTTACGGCGCGGTGGAGGACGTGAATCAGAGCGTGAATCAGGCCGAGAATTTGAACGTGGATCGGCTGCGGAATCCATTTGACGCAGATTCATTTTACGATTGCACACCCAGACTTGTTGCAAATGCTTGAGCACGGCATCTTGCATATTGTCCGGCAAGTCAACGGTACTGTAAGCATCGTACAATTCAATACGTCCAATATGACGGCTTTCGAGTCCGGCTTCGTTGGCTATAGCGCCTACAATATGCTTGGGCTGTACACCGTGTTCGCGCCCTACATCTAAACGATAACGCTGTTTTCCACTTTCTAACGGATCATCACGACGGTTGCGTGGACGACGATTGCGTTCACGTTCGCCCCGCCTGCGTGAAGGTTCTTCTTCAGCCATGGGCACCGCTGCATATTCTTCTACGAGCAAAGGCCGTTCGGTTTGTAATTGATAAGCTAGGGCTGCTGCAATTTCGGTCATCGCGATATTGTGCTCGGCTTGATATTGTTCCAGCACTTCTTCAAAAAAGCCTAATTCTTGGCCTTCAATGGTATCGCTGAGTTGTTGTTTAAAACGCGCTAAACGGCGATCCGCGATGTCTTCATGGGTGGGTAATTGCATTAATGCAATTGGTTGACGAGTCGCTTGTTCAATCGCCCGTAATAAACGTTTTTCACGGGGGGAGACAAATAAAATCGCGGTGCCTTTGCGTCCAGCACGTCCAGTACGCCCGATACGATGCACGTAGGCTTCGGTGTCATGAGGAATGTCATAATTTAATACATGGCTGATGCGCTCAACATCCAGACCGCGTGCCGCGACATCTGTGGCGACCACAATATCCAAATCCGCATTTTTCAACCGTTCAATGGTTTTTTCCCGCTGTGCTTGTGCCATATCACCATTCAGTGAGGTACAAGAATATCCCCGCGCTTCGAGTTTTTCTGCCAATTCGACTGTGGCGGTTTTGGTGCGCACAAAAATAATCATGGCAGCAAAATCTTCAGCTTCCAGAATGCGCGTCAAAGCATCTAATTTGTGCGTATTGGTCACTTGCCAATAATATTGTGTGATGGTGCTGACGGTGGAGGTTTTGCTCTGGATTTTGATTTCTATCGGGTCGCGCAAATAACGTTGTGCAATTTTACGAATAGGCGGCGGCATGGTGGCAGAAAAAAGCGCAATTTGGCGTTGTTTAGGCGTGTGCTCTAAAATCCACTCAACATCTTCGATAAAGCCCATACGCAACATGTCATCCGCTTCATCCAACACCACGGTTTGCAGTTGATCTAACACCATGCTTTTGCGTCGTAGATGATCCATGATACGACCTGGCGTGCCCACTATTGCATGTACACCACGGCGTAAATGGCGCAATTGCAAGGTCATGCTTTGTCCGCCATAAACAGGCAACACATGAAAGCCTTTTAAATAATGTGCATAATGCTGGAAGGCTTCCGCCACTTGTAAAGCCAGTTCACGAGTGGGGGTTAATACCAACAATTGTGGTTGGCGTATGTCTAAATCTAGGCGGCTTAGCAGTGGCAAAGCAAAAGCGGCGGTTTTACCCGTGCCGGTTTGTGCTTGCCCCACCAAATCATGACCCTCTAGCAAGGGAGGGATGCTTTTCGCTTGAATGGGAGAAGGGGCTTCATAACCTGCGTCTTGTACGGCCTGCAATATGGGGGGGGAGAGTCCCAATTGGGAAAAAGCGGGAGTGGAATCTGTGGATGACATCGAATTTCTCAGCGGTGGAAAACAGCGGCCTGCTTAGTAGCAGGGAAAACTTCTCATTATACGCCGATTCATAAATTTTTGCGCGATGCAAAAATTTTACCTTGGCCTCTCAAGAGCGTTGGGAAAAATGCCATAAACACTGACAGGACAAGCACCTAACAAGAGACTTGTTGCAAGGGGTCTTCATCGACTGCAAAGGCATAGATTTTGGTCGGTTTTTCTGCTTTTCCTCAACCAATCACTCGTTATTCGCCTCAAAAAATCGAAAAACTGCCTCAAAACTATACCTTTTCGCTACGATGCCTACCCCTCGCAACAAGTCTAGGCATAAAAAAAGGTATGCAGGGGGAACCCAGCCCCTGCATACCTAAAATACCGTTTATCAAGTCAGTATAGGAGACTGAACTTGAATACGGATGACATAAAATAGATATATCCAGTGAACCCAGACCAGATACACCTACCACCGCGCCCTGGTAGGCAAGGCCGCGATGGTGATATTGTAAATGCAAAGCCAATGCCAGATACTTTTTGGATATGAATAACTGACGTGACGCACACGGCATGAAGCAAATAGACTTGTCCGAGTTTAAAACACCGACTGCAAAACAGCGGATATTGGCGGTTTCCCCCGTTCATTCTCGTTAAATAGAATGACTATTCGCCTCAAATGAACGAAAAAAACCACTCAATCCCGCTGCTTTTCGCTACGGCGTTTAAACTCGGACAAGTCTAATGAAAACAGCACGTTTTCATACACTGTGTCAGTCTAAGCGTGAAGCCATGGCGGTTTTTTGACGCTTCAGTCTGTTTTTAAACGTCAATAAAGAAGCCTTTGCGTAACATCAGTTATTAGACAGCAACATTTTCATTGACGCGATACAAGATGAGCATGCACAACTCAGACAATGGTGCATGAAAACAGGCATTGTCGCCTCGGAAATGACGCAACTGGAAGAGCTTGGCTATCATCAATGATCAGAGGAGGACAAACAGGATTTTGCCACCTTATTTACGCGGACGCAGATGTATCTGATCACCAAAAACATCATTGAATCAGCTATTCGTCTTCGCCTGCAGAAAAAATGTCTGTGGGTGATGCCATCATTGCGGCTACAGCCTTGACCTATCAGGAAACATTAGCCACACGCAATATAGATGATTTTGAGTGGATTGAGACACTGAACCTCATCAACCCATTGATATAGACAAATACGCTGTACCCATTTAATAGACTTGTCCGGGTTTAAACGCCGTAGCGAAAAGCAGCGGGATTGAGTGGTTTTTTTCGTTCATTTGAGGCGAATAGTGATTCTATTGAACGAGAATGAACGGGGAAAACCGTCAATACCCGCTGTTTTGCAGTCAGTGTCTTAAACCCGGACAAGTCTAATACATTCATCTTCTCGGCCCGTTGTTTTTGGGTCAGGGAACATTTGGTCGGTGTTTTTTGATGTGTGCGAGCATACTTGATAGCATCCAGCTTTTGATGGTTCATTGTTAGATTCTCTTGGGCTAAAAATTGAAAAATGATAACATAAACAAAAACTTATCCGATTTTCTACTAAATAGTGCTTTTAGCGATCACTAAATTTTTATTCCGCTTGCTATTTCCCTTTAAACTGTCTAGCTTTAAACGCTACACATCTTCACGCCCAACACATCACTGATATTTATCCTTCGCAAAGCTGTCCCGCAACGGATGCTTCTGCACTCTTGGTGGGGTTTATGATGTTTGTTTTTTGTGCTTTGTGAGGTTTTGTTTTGTTGGGTTTCCTTTGTTAGCCCAACATCATTAAGGTAAAGCTGTCCAGCAGTGGAAGCTTCTGTGGTTTGGTGGGCTTAGGTTTTTTTACAAAACAGATTTTTTCGTCAACTGCCTAAAACAAGGCTTATTCGCGCCAGTCGTGTGCAAAAGCGTGAACGGGTATTTGGCAGCGTCGTTATTAGAAACATGTTATCCGTGACGACAGAGATTGGGAAAAGCATGTTAATGACATCCATTACCATCCTGTCGAACAGGGTTGAGCAAGTGGGGTGTCGATTGGCAGTATGCTTCATTCCATCGTTATGTACGATGGGATGTTTATCACCCGATTGGGGCGGTGTTGTTAAACCCGCATCGGGCTTGGATTGTGGTGAAAGGGTTGGGCTGAGGTACGAAGCCCAACATCAAAGTGACGACATATTGTTATGTCGTTTGTATTGGGTTGGTGAATGGGGTTTGTGGGGTTTTGTTTTGTGGGGTTTTCTTGTGTCAGCCTAACCTACAGCCTACAGCCCAACTTACCGTGTTGCATTCATGTAGGGTGGAGAAAATGCCGTCGTGATATTTGATTTTGGCATGATGCTTTATCGGCATTTTGCCCACCATTTGCCGTTGATTTGAGGAAATGGTGGGCAAATTCCGTGGTGATTATGCGCCAATATTAGATTCATTGGACGGAATATGCCCACCCTACACGGCTAGGTAAGTTTAATTAACATATGAAGAGGCGTTTTTATGACAAAATTCAATAAGATTTTCTTATTCTTTATTATAGTGCAGATAAATAGTTATGCTGCTAGCAATGAAGAATGGGCATTAAATTTACCTGAGGGTTTACAGCAAGATACTCCTTATAACTCAATGTTACCAACAGTAACTTTTCAAGACACTAATACACAGGGAACACCCTATATTGGCTGTGTTCCTTTAGCATTGTCCAGAGCCATGTTTTATGCTTGGAATATAAACCCTGTTACACGAGAGGAAGAATTTAAAACAATTAATAGAGCTATTCATCAAAATTCTTCTGATTTAATAACTTACAAGACTACTGGAACTGGTGTAAATACAAGAACTGGTAGTACGGAAGAGGTATTAAATCGAAATGGATTTATTTTAGAAAATAAATATAGAATGCCTTCAGCTACAACTGAAGATGACAAAAGACAAAGAATTTCAGATTTATATATTTATGTTAGGGATAAAATAAAAAATAGCACACCTGTAATTATGGCATCTTTAGGAAAACATGCATTCGTGATAGATGGTTATAAAACAATTAACCCCGCTTTAGGGAAAGAGGATTTATACTTACATGTATTATGGGGATGGGGCACCACTGATGGGCAATGGATTCAAATCGACAAAGATGCAGGATGGGGTTCATGGATAGAATTTGCAGATGATCGAGTACAGAAATATTTTAAGGACTTTTCTTTTGATGATGCCATTTTATTTACTATAAAAGAAAGGGTAGACTACAACTGGAATGGGAATGGCTCTGTAATCAGTGACTCTACCGGTGATATAACTGGATGGGGTATAACTTATGATGAAGCATTGATTCACCCTGATAGCTTTCCAGCGGTTTTCTTTCAGTGGGAAATTAACTCAAAAGATGGAAAAAATCTTAGAATTTCATTACGCGATAATAACGGATATGAATTACCAGAAGGCAGTGCATTTGCTAGTGTTCGGTACGGTTTATGGGGCAGTAGAATATATGACGAAGAATATAAAAATATTCGGTTGCCATTTGTGCTAGACCCAAGTAAAAACTTTGATGTTTTTGATGGACAATGGATGGTTTTAAGAGTTTTGTTCAATCAAAAGGTAAACGCTTCAAGCAGAGTCTTTGTTAAAGCAACAAATGAAACCCCTTTGGATGATGTGTCTCTTTATATAACTGATAGAGCTAAAATAGATGGTCGTAAATGGAATGGTAATGCCTCTCTTATTAGTTTTAATTCAGGAGATGTTAAAGAAGCAGGCACAACTTGGGATGTGACCCAGATTCATGCTGTAACTAAACACTTAGGAGAAGATGCTCCTGTTGTCTATTTTCAGTGGCAAATAGACTCAGAAGATGGGACTCGCCTTCAATTGACAGCGACAGGAATGGGACGTGCTACTATAACTTATGGTGATTATGATGATCGAAGTAACGACGTTTCCTATCGACATGATTTTTCTAACTCATTTTATTTAGATCCTTCATCTGATGGAAAGTCTGTTACTGATGGTAAATGGTATGTTGTTAAAGTTAGTTTTGATAACAAACCTAGCGATAGTAATCCAGATGTTGAAGTTCAAGCAAGTGTCGTTAAATGATTTTTTAATTTGATGAGGAAATAAAAATGCCGTGCTTAAGAATATGTTTTTTAATGTCTTTTATGGTCTTGACACCTTCGGTCTTCTCCGCATCTGCGCCATTTGATGTGAGTGAGATTCCTAATAAATGTACGACCCCAACTGATTTCCCTGACTTATATTGGCCTTTACCTGGGAGTCCTAGTGATTATGACCGTTCAGGAAAAAACAATATTTCATATGGTTCTATCATAAATGGTACTCGTACTCAATACTCAAATCATTATTTATTAGATTTTGGAGTACCTTGGCATAATGAATGTGGAGGAGATTGGTCTAGGTCTACATTTGGAGAGTATGTTCGTGATGGATTTACTAAAACTAATGTTGAAAAAAGCTCAAAGCTTCATTCTGGAATTGATATTGTCAGAAAAATAGATCGCTCAATGTTACGTGGAATAGATACCAGTAGTTCAACCGCTACTATATCAGGTAATCTAAATCCAAATATTTCTGATCAAGTCTGTGAAGCTTCTGATCTGAATGATTTAAGTAGTCCTGTGACAAAGCAAAATGGAAATGATATTCGTGATGCCCGCTCTTCTCAAGGTTGGCCTGTATATCCTGTATATCCTGGGGAGTTAGTTGTAGCAACAAGTGATCCAAGTATTGTAGGCAAATGGAAAGGTAAAATAGCTATAAAACATACAACAGATATTCATGGTAATACATTGGCTACTTCTTTTACCACAACTTATTGGCATATTAGTGTCAATAGTAATATTCAGGTTGGACAAACTGTTGATAAAGATACTTTACTAGGGCATCTTGCTGATCTAGAAAATCCTGATGTTTATGATAGAGATCATCTGCACATCACTATTCGCAAATTAGCTGAAGATGTAGAGGATGATGGTGTATCCAACATAACGGTTCTAACGTCAAATAGTTATGAATATCTAAACCTGAATAAGGCATGTTTTGAAGATAACGATAAATGGATTAGCCGTCCTGTCTTTAGTGATCTTGATGGTTTAGATGATATATACAAGAACGCAATTGAATGGCTTTGGAAATTTGGAATTGTAAAAGGCTATGACTATATCAACTTTGGTCCAAGAACTGGAATAACCAGAGCGGAATTCGCCAAAATATTTGTTTTAGTTTTAGAAGATATTGCTGGAAGATATCTTAACAGTGTTAAAAACCTTCCTTTTACAGATATACCTAGTGAGCTTGAATGGTCTAAAGAGTATATTAATAAAATATATGCGGAAGACTATGTGGATGGAGTGACAGCAACAACATTTGAACCAAAAACCTATTTGCAAAGAGATCAATTAGCAAAAATTGTTCTTAAAGGTATCGTTGGAGAGACAGAGCTTGACGAAGCGAATGGTTATTGGGCATTAAATTATAATAATTGTGCGGCTAAAACTGAAATTAATCTTTTTGAAACACCGTCTGTCTATGATGATAAAAGCTGGTGGGAAGTAGCTGCAACAAGAGAAGAAGTCGCTTTAGCTATGTATAGAGGGTATCAAGCCTATGAAAATAAAACAGGTAATAAAGCAATCTGTGAAAATTTTGATGACTCTTCTTCAGACGATACTGAAGATGAAGCGTTGGAATTATTAAATGAGTTATTCCCTGATTATGAACCTAAATAACCTTAAATAGGGCTTAGTATTATGAAATCATACAATATTTTAAATAACAGGCTAAACAAGCTATTTCTTGTTTTTTTATGTACTTTTTCGGCAATTAATTCTGCACAGGCTTTAACTTGCATAGGTCGTGATTATGTTCAAAAAACATCAGATATAAATGAATTGCCAAACTTGATTATTGAAGGGATTCCCTCTGGAATCCAAGTTGGGGATACAATATCACTAGAGGCAAAAATCAGTGTAGATGTAGCCAGTGGAGGAATACCTAACCTATATTGGTGTGTAACCAGTGGCAATTTATATCAAGCAGGAACTACCGATTTAACAAAAGTAAATTTCAATTTGCTTTCTGCTTCGTCTGGTTCAACAGTTACATTATGGGTTAAATTGTCTGATGGCTTAGGATATATGCATGCAAGACGCTTTGATATACCTATCGTTACAAATAAAGAGTCTGTGTTTTTTTCTTCAGACAATGAAGGCATAAATATCAGAACTGCAAAAGAGTTTTTTGCTTACCCTATTAAAGTATTATTTGATAATCAAGTAATATACGAGGGGGATGATATTGATATATCTATTCCTGTGAACTCAATTCCTGATAAATTTTTTTCAGTACAAATTCTGAATTCAAATAGTGAAATTATCTTTTCTGGAAATTACCCTTTTCGAGATATAAGGAATAATCTGTGGTTTTCACAAGCAGTAATTACTCTATGGAAAAACTCCATTATTCAAGGCTATAAAAACGGTTCATCAGGAATATATGGTCCATACAACAATGCCTTAAGAGCTGAAATACTGGCTGTCATAGGTAGAATTTTGCACTGGGAATTAACTGATACTAATAGTGATACATTTTTAGATGTTGATTCTCAGGACTGGTTTTATCCTTTTGTATCTTATGCTAAATCTCATGATATTGTCTCCGGTTGCGATAGCGATGGTAATATCTTTTGTCCTGCAAGATATGTTACTCGTGCTGAAGCAGCAAAGATATTAGCTTTAGCATTTCCTCAAGTCGAAAATGCCATAATGACCTGTAGCACCCAATCTAATTCAGCTTTTTCTGACGTTTCATCTAGCGATTGGTTTGCATCCTATATTTGTGCAGTTAAGGCTATGGGGATTATGAATGGTTTTCATGACAATACTTTTCGTCCTAACCAACCTCTGACCCGTGCAGAAATGGCACAAGCAGTTTGCATCGCCGCCTACGGCACTTCTGAATGTATCGCAGACGGTGACGAACTGTTACCCGTTGTTGCAGCGGTGTCTCCAAGTATCGCCACTGTAGGCGAAGCCCTCACATTAAGCGTTGAAGGTTTCCACTTACCCGAACCTGTCGCCATGCTGTTATCAGGCTGTGACAATTTAACCCCAACAGGTACTCCCACACCTGAGAAACAAGATTTCACCTGTACACCTAACAGCGAAGGCGTTTTAACAGGTCAAATGACTGATGATACAGGCATGGTGTTGTTTGAGTTCACTTTGGATGTGCAAGCCGATAGCAGCACTGAACCAACCGAGCCTGAACCACCCGTTGATCCCGTAGACCCAACCGATCCAACTGACCCTGTTGTTCCGCCTGTTGAACCTACAGAGCCTGGTGGTGCAGCAGAGAATCCTGGTGATGCTGCGCAAATGTTCATCGTAAATGGCACTATTGTCACTACCTGTACATTTGCTGATGTTGACCAGACTTCTGTGTTTGCTGAAGCCGTGAATGCCTTGTGTAGTGCGGGTATTTTGGTCGGCTACTGGGAAGAAGATGTGTTGCGTTCAGGGCAATACCGTGTGTTTGTGAAGCTCGAAGCAGATGCTTCAGATGCTGTACGCACTACAGGCGATAATAAATTCTTGTTTGCTAATCTCGCGGAAGTGTTGAAAGTATATTTGTATTCAGCCTTCTATAAAACGATTGCTGGCAAGCATGATGAAAATAGCGCCACTTGGTATGAGCCTTATATGGAAGCCGCCACAGCCATTGGTATTGACTACGGCAATATGACTGAAAGTGACCGTGTCACTCGTGGTCAGGCGATGACTTGGTTAGCGCAAATTTTCTATAACTACACAGGTTCAGACCCGATTGCTTTATTGCAAAGTAAAGGCATCACTGATGGCAGTAAATTAGATAATGATCTGACTCGTTATGAGTTGGCTTTATTGGCTTATCGCGCCATTCTTGATACAGGACGTGAAAATGACATTCTCTTTGGTTTATGGGGACAGCCAGCACCTAAACCATCGCCATTAGGCAGTGACATTGCGGTAAAAGCTGAGAGTGCAATTGGGACAAAATACCCTTATGTGGATGGCGGCTTTACTTACAGTGCCCGTTTTGTACGCATGATGTTTGATAAGCCTGCTACTTGGGCGTATGCCAAGGACATGTGTGATCATTATGCAGGAAATTTAATTGCTGATGAGAACCCTCCAGCGGGTGCTGTGCTGTGCTATGCACCTGATGCAGGCAATGACAATCTCGGTCATGTCGCTATTGCCGTCGGTGGTGGTTCAGAAGTTGGTGCAAGCAGCTTGACTGATGGCGTGGTACAACGCGCTAGCGTGTATGGCTCGGCGTATATAGGCTGGGTCAGTGCTGAAACTTTTAGTAACCAGTATCCACAGTAAGGCGAGGAGAAGTGTCATGTTGAAGAAAAAATTGTTAGTTCAAGCCTGCGCCTTAGCTTTGGGTTTGTCAGGTGCAGCTTTCGCGGCAAATGATGAAGTGTGTACGGGTAATTTGTTTGAGGAAGGCATGGAATTGCCCGACATCATGCCGCCTACGGTGAAAATTGTGCGTGATGTGTATATGCCTAAGCTCAGTGCAGGACAGTCGGTGGATTTAACCGCCGAACCCACCACCAATGGTGGCACACCTGTGTATATTTGGTGTGTGAAAACCAATGACGGCACACCTGCTGGGCGTTTTGAAGCCTTGACCGAGGATTTCAGTCAAGTGCGTTATACCGCGCCTGAGTCGATTGCAGGTGATCAGGTTGTGCGTTTGATTCTGCGAATTGCGGATAATCAGGGTTATGCAGGCGGGGACATGATGTATGTGTCTTTGCAAGAAAGCAGTGCCCGTTCTACCCGTATTTTGGTCGCGCAGGGTGGCGGTGATAATCTGGTCGAACTGTTGAATATCAATGGTGAAGCGCAGCAGTCTTTCGCTTTGAATGCAGGGCTAGATGCTTTGTATTTAGCGACGGGTGATATGGACAGCGACCGCCGCGAGGACTTTGCGGTGAATAAAAACGGCGTAGTGTCGTTTTATGATACTTCGGGAAATCCTATCGGTTTTGACCCGATCAATGTCGGTAGTACAGGGGATATTGCGATTGCGGATATTAATGGTGACGGTGTGCCTGCGTTGTTTGTGGCAATGGCGAATGGTATTCAAGGCTTTGCGGCAACAGGTGGCAGTGTCAGTGCGTCGTTGGATGCCAGTGGTGCATTGGTAAATTTGGTTACAGGTAATT
This sequence comes from Thiotrichales bacterium, assembly GCA_016744475.1. GTDB lineage: Bacteria > Pseudomonadota > Gammaproteobacteria > Beggiatoales > Beggiatoaceae > BB31. The sequence goes on from JADGEH010000068.1 coordinate 24,931, forward strand.
TAGATGGCAATAATTCCGATGATTTAGTCGCGGGTTTGCGCGATGAAAATCTGGTGACAACTGCGGGCTTGAGCTTTTTGGTATTTGAATCAGAGTCAGGTGATTCTGGCACGACAGGCGAAGGCAATGATTCGCATAAAGTGACTTTGTGTCATAAGGGTAAAACGCAAACTGTCGCACAGGCGGCTGTTTCTGCACATTTACGCAATCATGGTGATACTTTAGGCGCATGTGATACAACGCGACGGGCGGCAAATAAGGTAGAGATGTGTCATAACGGGCAGACTTTATCTATTGCCAAAGCTGCGTTGTCTGCGCACTTGAATCATGGCGATACCCAAGGCGCATGTTCTGAGCCGCCTCCACCTGAAAAAGTTACGGTTTGCCATGACGGTAATGAGATTGAAATTGATAAGACCTCTTTGTCTGATCATCTAGGGCATGGTGATACTGAAGGCTCTTGTCCTAAACCTCCACCATCAGCGGTTTATGGTGCGCATGTCGCCTTAGGTGATTTTGATGGCAATGGCATTGATGAAATTGTTGCAGGCATGGCGGCGAATGGCGGTGATATTGAAATTCACGCAGCAGACGGCAGTTTGATTACTCG
>JADGEH010000206.1 GCA_016744475.1 Thiotrichales bacterium
CACGCCTGAGTCAAGCGGGGAATCAGCATGTGCGTCGTGCTGTGTTGATGCCAGCACTGTCAGCTACACGCTGGGAAGCGCCTGTGAAAGCCTATTATTTGCACTGAGTTGAAGATAACGGCTTGAAAAAGTTCCAAGCCGTGTGTGCGGTGATGCGCAAGCGCTGACATGCCATTCATGGTATGTTCAAGACCGGACAGCCGTTTGATGGCAAACGATTTTACACGATGCCTAAAGTTCAAGCAGCTTAATTTCAAGCAAACCGCTTGGGTCGATCTTTATAACTATTTTTTATGGAAAAATGCTTCTTTGGGCTTGACGAGCAAGGGAGCATCTACGTTTTGCCTTTTTCTCGTTCCTACACGCTTTGCGTGGGCATCCGTGAATCTCATGATATTCTTTTCATCTACACTATTCATTCACGTTACGCGGTTTACGTGAAATGGCTATCTTAGCTGTATATCTTAATACCTCTAAAGGAGATGGAATATGTTGACACTTAACGCTCGTTATGGATGGTCTGCATTAGTCGGTTTATGTTTATTGTTCAATCCTTTGACACTACTGGCAGAAGAGGTGGAGCAAGAAGGGTTTGAGCCGAAACATAAAGTGGTGATTCAAGTCAGTACTGATGATCCTAGAACACATAAAATAGCTTTAAACAACGCGATGAATTTGCAAAAAGACTTAGGTATGGATAATGTCGCTGTAGAAATCGTGGCCTATGGGCCGGGCTTAAAGCTGTTTACTGCACACAGCCCTGAAAGTATGCGGGTACCTAATTTGGCACAACAAAACATTACTTTTTCAGCGTGTGGTAATACCATTAAGAAAATCACTCAAAAAAGAGGGAAAGCTCCGACTTTAGTGCAAGGTGTGAAGGTGGTTCCAGCAGGTGTAGTCAGAATTATGGAATTACAAGAAAAGGGCTATGCTTACATTCGTCCTTAACATCTATTTGACATGAAAGAAAACCGATGACAGCGCGAACAGATGCGCCTGACAGTTCTTTATGAGTGCAGAGCTTCAATCTGCACTCAAATGTATTCACATTGTAGATATCGTTCCAATAAATGAACACAAAACAGAGCGAATTCTTTTCTTCATATCTGAGTTGTTTTTTATTGGCTGTCTCCCTATCTTTTTATCCCTATTACCTCATTGAAAAGTCTTGTTAAAATGTCTTAATTCTAAAGATTTTCCAACGTTCATCAACCTTAAGTTAATGCCAGTGGGGCGTTGTCCTAGGCTATAGATATTACGCCTCTTTGGGGCTAAAAACCCTTCGCTGAATGGCAGTGATGCGCCGCATGGGAACGAGTTAAATATCGCTTGGAAACGCTTGCGTTCTTTGCACCTCTTGCGTGGCCTTTTAAAGCGGATGACTTGAGTTGTACAACTGAGATGATTTTGCTGTAGTAACAAGCTTTTCCTACGCGCCCGCGTGAGTGCTCAGCCCTTAAAAACCTAGATTTAAATTCCCCTCTAAATCCATCTTGCCGATGTGCTCATTGAATACAACCACACTCGCGCAGCTTGATGAAATGCCCGAAAAAGTGCAGCATTCATCAGGTCAATCAATATTTTATAGGAGCTTGATATGAATGCTGTGAATGCAGAACAACTCATCATCACACCCGAAGATTATTTATCCGGCGAAAACCTCTCTGATATTCGCCATGAATATGTGGATGGTGACATTTATGCCATGGCAGGCGGCAGCGATGCCCATGCCCGCATTTCAGGGAATGCGTTTTTTTTGCTAAAAACACATCTACGCGGTTCAGGCTGTAGCACCTACTTAAGCGACATGAAAGTGCAGGCCAGTGACACTCAATACTTTTACCCTGATGTGCTGGTGACTTGCGATGCGGCGGATCGGAAAGAAAACTACAGCAAACGCGCTCCAGTGCTGATCATTGAAGTGTTATCCCACAGCACCGAGGGCTATGACCGTGGGAAAAAATTTGAATACTACCGCCAAATGGAGAGTTTGCAGGAATACGTGTTAATCGATCAAAGTGATGTCCATGTCGATGTCTTTCGTAAAAATGCGCAGCAACGCTGGGAGTTGTTCAGCTTTTCCAAGCCTGAGAAGGAAGTCTGTTTAGATAGCGTGAAGTGCTGCTTGAGTTTTTCTGCGTTATATGAAGATGTTGATTTTAAGTTGGCAGAGGGAGAGCAGACATCGCATTGATGGGAGTTTTCCCTGGTTTCCCCGCTCTTTTGTAGGTCGAGTTAGGCGATAGCCATCACCCGACACCCAGCCGCTCGACACATCACAACCTAACCTCATCAATCCATCGCCGGAAACGGGCCTATAAACCCGGTGTAAGCGCGATCATCTCCGCTGCCCGCTTTTAATTTTTCCGCATCACTTTCACCATAAGGGTGTTGGATAACACTCATTAAATAGCCCCAGCCATTAATATTGGGATAAAAGTAAGGCGAGGTGGTTTCAGAACCGTAGGGCGAGGTCTGGATGCGGGTGAGTGTTTCGTCGTCTAGGTGATACGCCCAGATCGCGTCATTTTGATGGCCTACCCCAGTATCTTCGCCGATGATGAGCGTGTTGTAACCGGGGATGTAGGTGAGGTTGTCAGGATTGGCGATGCCGTTGATGTCACAGCAATTATGGGGCTTTTCCTGACTCATACGCCCAATGACCAGTGGATACATATTGCGTGCTTGATAGTGCTCATCAACGTCTAAAGCGTACACCACCCCGCATAAATTGTGACTCACCTTGATGTGGTTATTCCCGCCTTTGTCATAAGAACGGTGAGCAATGCCGTTTTTCATGACATCTTCCATACCGCGAGCGACTTCGCTCATGGCTAAATACAAGCGTTGGTGATCGGCATCATAGGTAATGCCTTCTTCTTTTCGTAGTTCTGTGGTCGCGCCTCGCAGGGCGGCATAACGGCGGGTTTCCAAACGTGAAGCGGCTTTTTCCATGCCTGTTTTGATTTGTAGGCATTCGTGACCGGGCGTGGTATTGATGGAGGTGAAACCCGTTGGACAGGTGTCGTCGGCATGGGCTGCGGTGCGGTTGAAGATGTCGGCAAACGTGATTTTTTGCTCAATGTAGGCAGCTATCTCGGCGTGGTGGGCATGACCTAAATCAATCCATTGAATGTCAAACCGTCCTCCATGAGCGGCTTCTCCTGTTTGGGTTAATTGTGCCGCGTGCAGCGTGCCCGCACTAAGATCACCGGCACGGTCTGCGATAAACATGTATAAGCCGACATTGGTGCCATCATCGGTGCTGTAGGTGGTTTTTTGATCGGGCATGACATAGGACAATTCATAAGCGATGCGTCCCATCGCATAATGTTTTTTGACTGCCGTATCGCCTTTGGCATTTATCACTTTAACTTCAATCGGATAGCCCCAGAAATACGGGTTCATGTGTGAGCGATTACCGCCAAAATAGGCATCCATTGCATGATAATAGCGGTCTTCTATGCCTCTGAGCGTTTTGCGACCTGTGCGCGAGTCCACTTGAGCGGCATCGGGTTCATATTCTTCAGAACTTAAATGGGTATTCCACGGCGTGACGCTGCCAGCGCAATGCACCCAACCGCCATGAATGCCGGATAAATCAATATTGCGCGTGCTCAGTGCTGTTAAAACGCCCGTAGCTTTGTCTTGTTTGAGTTCGCTGAGATACATCGCACCAGGGCGTGATTCAAACTGCGAGACCATGAATAATTGCTCGCCCATCGGCAATAATGAGGAAAAATCAGGGCTGTTGCTGATGACGGGGCTGCCATCGGCTCGTTGAAGCGGCGCACCTTTGATGTCGTGCAATTGACCGAAGGTACCACCATAGGTATCACCACTACGCATGAGAGTGTGATAGCCGATGGGATATTGGGTGCCATTTATGATGGCGGTTGGCGAGGCTAAAATGCTGCGTTTTTGTGCATCGGATTCAGGAAAAGGAGCACCGATAAACTGAAGACTTTTAGCGGTGTCTGTGGGTGGTTCGTGAGGGTTCTTGGCATAGCTGCTGGCACACAGAGTGACCGCTGCGAGCGCCATGATGGAACCTGTCATAGGTTGAAAAGTGTTGAGATTCATAAAAATAATCCTTGATGAAGGGGGTCATATAGGGAAATGATCTCAGTTATACGACTCAAGTAATCCAGTTTAAAAGGCCACGCAAACGGCGCAAGAGGCGCTAGAGACGCAAAGAACGCCAGCGTTTCAAAACGATGTTTTACTCGTTCCCATACGGTGCATCACTGCCATTAAGTTAAGCCCAGTAGCATTGCAAGCCATTGATTTTATTCCCCCTCCTCGCAGGAGGGGGCGAGGGGCACTGCCATTAACTTAAGCCCTTTTGTGATATAAATTGCCAGCATACATGTCATTAATATCACCCAGGTCAGTAAAGACAAATGGATAAAAAAACGCTGTATAACCCTTATACATACAATGATTAACAGTGATACATTCAAAGTAGCTCATCGTCGTGATGAAAAAGCCTGTAGCCGCCAGCGTATTTTCAGCGTGAGTTTATGGGTCATGATCATGTTGCGCAAAAGTATTAAATCATGGCCATTGATGCTCAATGACATCAGTGCTCTATTGTCATTGGATACGCTTGTGAGTCATGCGGCTTATGGCAAGGCGCGTCAAAAACTTAAAGCGAGTGCGTTTGTTGAACTCAATCGTCAAGGCGAGAGCGGTCATCATGCATCCGCCCGTGTCTCCGTAGTCTATGACGTACTCAATCGGATTGCCATTGATGTACTCATCGATAAAGCCGATGCTTATGAGGTCAGACAAACGTTACAACATCTTGAGCACGGACAACCCAATGACCTCTGGCTTCATGATCGCGGTTATGCTCACTATGAATGGATAGCACATCATACTGAACGCCCACATCATGTCGTCATTCGTGGCTC
>JADGEH010000253.1 GCA_016744475.1 Thiotrichales bacterium
GTGAATTGTTTTACAATATGAAAAAATAGCTTTTTTTAGAAAACTTTAAACTTAAAATGACTAAGAATTGAAATCTGTTATATTTTTATGGAGACGATACCTACGGGTGGTTTGAAAGTCTGGGCAGTTGATACTGCCGAGGGTCAAGCCACTGTAGAGAAGATGACGGGGATTGTTTTGGTACAAGCCTTGTGTCGTTTTTTATATGCCAAGCCGTTTGAAGAAACGGGTGGGCAGGAAGCGCCTATGTGTTTTAGTACCGATAGCTTAAACGGTGTGTTTAATCCCAGTTTAGGTCAATTGCCTGAGCATCTGGCCAAGATTGGTATGCCTTCGGGTCAGTGTTTGTTTTGTCCATTTTCTCAATACGGCACGCGTTCTAAAGGCAATGGTAACAACGGTCGCGGTCAAGCCTGTCAGCAAAAGCGTTTGCTTTTAATGTTGACTGAAGGCAGTCAAATGCCGCAAGTGGTCAGTATTCCGCCCAGTGGTTTGAAAGCCGCCAAGAAGTATTTGGTGGATTTGCAAGCCTTGGGTCTGGAGTATTGGCAAGTCTTAACTGAGATTACGCTCACGGATGCAAAGAATATGGATGGCATTACCTATGCGCGTCCTAAGTTTCGTCTAGTTGAGCAGTTACCGCAATCTCTGTTGAAGCCTGTGAAAAACTATCGTGTCGAACTGGAGCAACAGCTTCCAGTCAATCAGTTGGCGGCGCAGTATCCTAATCTGCCGTCTGTGACTGATTCTGCTGCTTAATTCTGTAATCCCCTTAATCTGTTTTCAGCTATTGAGGAGTTTTACCATGAACAACATTGTTCATTTACCTGCTGAGGCGCGTCAATCGTTGACGCATCCTATTCAAGCTCAAGCATCCCAAGCTGCCGTCATTAATGGCAGTGGGGGTGCTGATTTGTTCTTTCCTGTGACGTTAGTCCCTGCTGCTGCGCGTGTCGGTCATTCGTTTTTCGATTCCGAGTATCAAGCCGTGGTGCGGATGGATAATAATCAAGTGTTAGCCGTGCATGGTCCTGGTTATCATTTGATTGAAAACCGTGAAGTGTTTGGCGCATTTGATGCCGCACTTGAGCACAGTGAACTGGATAAGCAAGGCATGTATTGGAAAGATGAAGTTGCCAACAATGGCGCTCGGTCTATCCGTACCTATGTGTTTCCTGCGCATTCGTTTCGTATTGGTCTTTCGCTGCGAGACAGGGAGAGGCGCAGCCGGGGTCGAGTAGCCCGCGACAAGGCATCATTTTGGACGGTGGCACCAGCGATGCGAAGGGTTTTGGTTCGC